>JBGSTP010000336.1:0-6143 GCA_041736515.1 Pirellulaceae bacterium | reverse complement strand
CACGATCGAGATAAACTTACGGCTGAGCTAAATTCCCTGCAAGAGCGGTTACGACACCGCGACGGCTAGCAAATTTGCACCTACGACTGCCGCAGGTGCACTTACGACTCTGCCAATTGCGTCTTGCTCCAAAGATCCTATCGGATATTACGATGGGTTGAACCGATACTGCAATTTTATGGGCTTAGAGTCCGTCGATCCCGCTGGTCTATCGGCAATTGCAATAGCACTGCCTGTTGCTGGTGCTTCAGCTGCAGTAGATGGACCAATTCCCCTAGGGGATATTGTTGGCATCGTAATCTTGCTGGTTGCTGGAGGCATGGATATCGTCGCCGTCGAAGATGCTCCGTTTCCTTTAACGGATGACGTTATTGAGCTAAGACCTAGAAGAGTCCAGCGTCCGAGAGAGGATAATCTGCCCCCATACGTCGATGTTGGTATGCCTCCTAAGGATCCTCAGGACGACGGAAAGGAGGAGTTTTGCAAGTACGAGAGATGCGGAAGATTCAGTCTGTTAGCAGGAGAATACGTAACTCGAAGCTGTGGGCTCTCATATGGCGAGGGGTTAGCAATTTCCTGGGTGTCGAGTGAGAATCTCAAATGCTTGGGGCTGTGTGAATATAAATGTCGCGGTTACGTCCAATGCCTTCCCGATCCAGTGTACAAAGGCGAAAGACCGGTCGAACAAGGAATACTGCTTGAGCCTGTAACAGCTTCCTTCTGCGTGCGTACTCCACTCCGTCCTTAGTAATGCGATGTGAAATGAGCTTTTTAGATGATATAACTGATCTTGATCAGATTACTGGCAAGCCAGCATTTATGTCGAATGAAGCTGTCAACATAGTGTCTCGAGATCAGTTGGATGCGATTAGTGCGCGTTTCAATACGGAAAGCCCACTTAGCCTTCATCGTTTATTGGATCCAGATATTCTTTCTTATGGAAATCGCAGCATCGTAATTAGGAGCGTCTTTCGATATCACCTTGAACTTCCCGTGTACTCGATAGATCAAACCAATTTTTTGTGGCCAGAATTAGCATTCGAAGATTTGCGTATTCGGGATGATGCTAATGGGAGAGAGCCCGAGAGTGTCGCTGCCAAGACATATCATGCCGAGGTAGTCGACGGCCAGTTCGCAATTCTGGACACTCGGGGCAGATGCTTCTGTCGACTTCGAAAGCATTCTGCGGAATCTTTCACCCGAAGAGCAAACTACATTGCGTCCATACGCAGTAGAATCGCCTTCGAGTGCCTGTACGACTTTGAAGGTGATTACTAGGCTTTGTTTCAAAACTGGGTCTTAGGTCGTAGGTCTTTCGCCACCCGATCTTGGCAACGAATATGCGATCTGATCGCCGTACATTGCGTAGTTTGCGAGACATCTTCGCCTACAATTTTGGCATGGTCACACTTTCCGTGAGCGTTCCGAGAACCCGTGAACTGCAACTTGACGGGTGATTGGGTGCCGTAAGCTGTTCTAAATCGAATATATATAGTAACTTGCGCGAAGTGACTTATGACGAGTTCAATCGATTGGAGTCTTGCTCCAAAGATCCGATTGGACTCGGTGGAGTTTCGATGTGCGGGCTGTTCTACACGGTTGCAACTTGCTGAATTTCTAGGGGCTAGCCGCGGCGAGAAGTTGATTCTACCGATGGGTGACGCACGAGCTCCTAAAGTGTATCGAGAGGATCGATGTCGACTACATACTGTAAATCCTTCGGCACCTTAATGTCAGCTATGGTACGAGTAATCAATCGATTCAGGGGTTCAGCCTCCAACGTTTGCAAAATCGCATGGAATCGATATTTACCTCGGAGCTTGGCAAGCGGCGGCGGCGCGGGGCCCAGAATGCGGCAATCAATGCCTTGCAGCTCGCGTGTGGTTTGCAATCGGCGCACAAAGGACTCTGCAAAACCTTCCGTTTCAGTAAGGTCGGGACCTCGCATTATGATGCGGGCCAGATGACCGTGAGGCGGGTAGCCAAACTGAGCCCGCTGAACTAGTTCCGCCGTTGCGAAACCGACGAAGTCGTGCTTTGACGCGGCAACGATGGCAGGATGTTCTGGAGAAAAGGTCTGCACAATTACTTGCCCCGCCTTCTCGCCTCGTCCAGTTCTGCCAGCAACTTGAGTGACTAACTGGAACGTTTTCTCAGCGGCTCGAAAGTCAGGGAAATGCAGGCTGGTGTCGGCATTGATAACGCCCACCAACAGTACGTTGGGAAAGTCTAAACCCTTGGCGATCATTTGGGTGCCCAACAGAATTTGAATCTTCCCTTCGCGAAATTGGCCGAGCACTCGTTCGTGACTGCCGGGCTTGCGCATCGTATCGCTATCCATGCGGGCTACGACTGCATTGGGAAAACGCTGACGCACTTCGACTTCTAAACGCTGGGTTCCCAGTCCGCCGAAACGGATGCCATCGAACTTACAGCTCGGGCAGGCTGGTGGAGTGGGGATATGATAATCGCAATAGTGGCAACACGCCTTCCCACCATCGCGGTGGTGGGTGAGAGCCAGGTCGCAGTCGGGGCATGCCACGACATGTCCACACTGTGGGCATTGGATCGTTGTTGCGAAGCCTCGGCGATTGAGCAGCAGAATGACCTGTCCTCGCTCCACGACCGTTTCCTCGATGGCTTGGTGCAACTGGCGCGTAATGGCACCGCGTCCTGGCTCTGGCTTCTGGCTGCGCAAGTCGACCAGGCTGACGTGGGGAAGCGGGCGGTTATGGATGCGGCGCGGCAAACTGGCTAAGCGATAGGCTCCGCTCTTGGCTCGCGCCCAGCTTTCGAGACTTGGCGTTGCTGAGCCGAGCACGAGAGGAATCTGCTCTAGATAGGCTCGATGGAGAGCGACATCTCGCGCGTGGTAACGTGGGATATTGTCTTGCTTGAAAGAATTTTCATGTTCTTCATCCAATACGATGAGGCCCAGGCGGGGCAGGGGGGCGAAAATGGCGCTACGCGGACCGATGACCACGGGAGTCTGTCCAGCGCATATTTTTCTCCATTGGTGGTGGCGCTCGACTGGACTCATGTGGCTATGCAGCACGGCGACCTGGCCGAAACGCTGCACGAATCGCTGCCTGGTTTGGGGCGTCAGACTGATTTCTGGCACCAGCACGATAGCCTGCCGTCCGTAGGAAATAACTTCGTGGATTGCTTGCATGTAGACTTCTGTCTTGCCGCTACCGGTGATTCCATGCAGAAGAATAGTTTGTTGTTTGCCTGAATCCAGAGCTTCTAGGATTTCTCTCAAAGCGAGACGCTGATCGGCACTTAAGGCCAGCGGAGGCCCAGAGGGCAGTGGGCTTGATTGGAACTCTTCAAAGACTCGCTCCTGCTTTCCCTCAATGAATCCTGCATCGCGAAGCGCGGTTATCGGAGCGGTCGAGCACTCGGCTAGCTTCTGCAATTGGTCTATGGTGACCGAGCCACCCGCCAACACAAGTTGACGGATTACATTCTGTTGCTTCGGAGAAATTTTAGCAAGTTCGGTGTCGTCGTTGGCTTTTACGGTGGGATAGAGCATCAGGCGCTGGCGACTTCCAGCGGATGCACGAACGCCAGCAGGGATGGCCGCTTCAAAGACTTGGCCTAACGGGGCAACGTAATAGCGGCTCATCCACTTTAGTAATTCGAGTACCCGTGGTGTGCACAAAGGCTCAGCATCCAAAACTTCCGCGATTGGCTTCAACGCATCGGGAGCCTGTTTGATGGTTTCAACGCTGATGCAGTAACCCAGCATGGGGCGATTCGATTTTCCGAGCGGAACTGTAACCCGAACCCCCACTTGGACCTCTGCGACGAGATGCTCGGGAACGCGATAGTCCAACGGGCCATGGGGAGCTTCAGAAAAAACCACGCGGGCAGCCCTGCATTCGCTCTGGGCGTCGAGTTCCCATGGCGGAACATCGGTTGCAAATAGTTCAGGCTGGTGGGACATGGGGTTTTACGAATAGCGTTTGCAGAGACAATGGTTGCGAAATGCATCAAATTCAGAAATCCGACACGAGATCTATTTATATGCCACAGTCTACAATCCGCCAGCGTATCGGCGTTTTTGGTGGTACTTTCGATCCGATTCACCTCGGACACTTACTGATTGCCGAAACCGCGCGGGAGCATCTTGCTTTGCAGCAGGTGCGTTTTGTTATTGCCGCAACCTCGCCGCATAAACAAGATCGTCCGCCTACCGACGAGAAAACGCGGCTGGAGATGTTGAAGTTGTCGATCGGCGGCAATCCGTATTTTATTGTCGACGATCGAGAATTACGACGTGGCGGGACTTCGTACACCGTCGATACGTTACTGGACCTAAAGTCCGAATGGCCAGACGCTGACTTGATTTTTCTGATGGGGGCTGATTCGTTGGCTGAGCTGCACACCTGGCGCGAACCGGCTCGAATCTGCGAGTTAGCTTTTGTGGCGGTAATAGCGAGGGGGGGCCATGCGGCTCCCGATCTGCAGCAGCTAAGACCTTTTTTACCTGCAAATGAGCTAGGCGATCTGGATAGTCATCTAGTACCGATGCCACAACTCGAAATCAGTAGCACCGAAATCCGCAAACGAATCGAGTTGGGCAAGTCGGTGCGGTACCAGCTTCACCCGGCGGTAGAATCCTACATTAAGGCTCACGGACTGTATCGCCAGTCCTGATGTATCCAGTTCTAAGGGCTAAACATTTACTTCGGCGTCTGGCGGTGAATCGGGGGTACCGTTGCGCGCGAGGATGGGGGAAATGACTTCGGAGTAAAACTCGTCTACTTGCTGTGGAGCACGACCGACGAAAGCAGCCGGGTCGACGAGAGCATCGATGTCAATTTTGCCGTAGGCTGGATCGGATTTTAAACGCTCCAGCAGATCGTTGGGCCGGCCCTCCTGCTTGACGACTAGTCCGGCGGCGACGCTATGCTGGCGAATGTTTTCGTGAATCTCTTGCCGATCTGCACCCGCCGCGACCGCCGCCATCATGATAGCTTCGGTTGCCATGAAAGGCAGTTCTTCAGCGAGGTGTTTAGCGATTTGCTTTTCGTACACCACCATACCGTTTGCTACGTTTTGCATGAGAATCAAGCAGGCATCGATGGCCAAGAAGGCTTGTGGAATAACTAGCCTACGATTAGCGCTATCGTCGAGTGTACGCTCCATCCATTGCACGGCGGCCGTTTGGGCGCTGGACGACTGTAGGCTCATGACAAATCTAGCTAAAGAGCACATGCGTTCACTGCGCATCGGATTGCGTTTGTAGGCCATGGCAGAAGAACCAATCTGATCCTTTTCGAACGGTTCTTCAACCTCTTTGCGACTGGAAAGCAATCTTAGATCGGTAGCGATCTTGTGAATGCTCTGGGCGATCCCCGACAGAGAGTCCATGATTTGAGCGTCGACTTTTCTGGGATAGGTCTGGCCCGTTACTGCGTAACTAGCAGAAAAACCAAGCCGCTCAGCGACACGGCTTTCCAATTGCCTGACTTTGGCATGGTCGCCCGCGAAGAGTTGAAGAAAACTCGCCTGCGTTCCAGTAGTCCCTTTGGCACTGCGGGCACGGAGTTCCGAGAGGCGATGTTCCAATTCTTCCAGATCGAGCACCAAATCGTAGGCCCACAAACAGGCTCGCTTGCCTACCGTGGTTGGCTGCGCAGGTTGCATGTGGGTGAATGCCAAACAGGGAAGTTGTCGATAGCGCTGCGCAAAAGTGGAAAGCGTTTCGATGACCCCCACCAACCGTAGACGAATTAACTCCAGTGCGTCACGCATCAAAATCAGGTCTCCGTTGTCGGTCACATAACAACTGGTTGCACCCCAGTGGATAATGCCTCGCGCATCCGGGCACTGGTCGCCATAGGCATGGACGTGAGCCATAACGTCGTGGCGCAGCCGTTTTTCGTAGTCGCGGACAACGTCCAGATCGACCTGGCTTTCATATTGCTTGAGTTGAGCAATCTGCGCGTCGGAAATTGGGAGCCCTAGTTCTTGTTCGCACTCGGCCAAAACAATCCAGAGCCTGCGCCACAACTGGGAGCGATGGCGCGTACTCCAAAGCTCAGACATTCTCTGCGAGGCATAACGCGTAATGAGTGGGTTTTCGTAAACAGCGTGGTCGCTCATGGATGCTCTGTAAAATGAAGGATTCAGGG
>JBGSTP010000310.1:0-14882 GCA_041736515.1 Pirellulaceae bacterium | reverse complement strand
CCGATCCGCGAATGATGTTAAAAAACCAATCAAAGTTTTCGAAGCGGCGCGCGTTCGTGCCGATCTCGGTGTTTAGGCCTGTAAAGCTCACCCCCGCGTGATCTGGGTCCATGTTCATTACGATCGACACCAATGGAGCGCGCGATGGATCGCGAGCAATGCGCAACTTCTTGAGTAACGAACCAAAAGTAATGTCCTTCTTTTCGAATGCGTCGAGCAGATGACTCTTGACTTGCTTCAGATGCATACGAAACGAATGCTGTGTTTCAACCTGCACCCGAATTGGCAGGAGGTTGGCGGTGTGTCCGACCAAGTTGTGTTGGCCAGTCATGGCTTGATCCGCCGCGACAATCGCCACCACAAAATCGTTCTGGCCCGACAGACGCTGCAAGAAAGTGGTGAAGGCAGCGAAGAGCCAGGTGAACACGGAACAGCCGTCACGAGATGCTGCCGTGGCGATGTCCTGCACCAAGTCCTTGCGGAGCAAATGACTTAGGCGATCAGCGGCAAATGTTTTGTAGGTCGGCCTGGAGAAATCTGTGGGTAGGTCAACCACGGGTGGAGGATTGTTAAGTCTTTGGAGCCAATACTCTTCGACTTCGTGCGCTGCGCTACTTCCTGCACGGTCTGCCTCTGCCCATGCGTAATCGGCGAAAGTTGCCGGCTCTTCCAGGCAGAGATCTCGTTTTTCGTGAAGGGCGGAATAACACTCGCCCAAATCATGCACTAGCAAGCCACAGGAGTAGCCATCCGCGACGAGATGGTGCGCGGTAAGAAATAAGAGATGCTCGTCCGAAGAAATTCGAATGACACACGCTCTTACCAGAGGGCCACGCTGCAAATCGAAGGGGGTGAATGCTTCGTGTTTGCCAAGTTCCTGCAATGGTTGCTGTTGTTCTTCCGCCGACAGACGCGATAGGTCATGCAGCGGGACTTGCATCTCCCAAGCCGGTTGGATCTGTTGCGACCTTCCATCGGCATTGATGAGCAGCCGAAGCGCAGCATGCCGTGCAACCAATTGTGACATGGCCTGCTGCAGCGCATCGATTTGCAACTCGCCGCGAAAATGCAATCGCAACGGCTGGTTGTAGGAGCAATTGAGTTCGTCGCTCATCGAGGCGGCTAGCCAGATTTCTTCCTGGGCGGCTGTGAGCGGAAAACTGCCATCCTGCGGCCGTCGTTTTTCGAGTGCCTGCAGTTGTGCAGTCTCTGCGCTTGGAAGGAAACCCGCTCGCTGCATTTCTGCCAGACTGGATGCCATGGCGTCGATCAGTTTCTGACAATCTGCGTCCGTATGTTCTGTCGAGAAAATGAATAGGCGGTTCTCGAATATATGAATGCCGCGGTCTCGCAGATGGTAGAACAATAATCCACCATAGGTGAAATCGTTGGGGACGGCAACGTAGATTAGAGAGCTAAAGTGACTAAGCTGATACGGTGCACGGTACTGCTCGAATAACTCGCGAAATGCCCCCGCGACTCTTTCAGCTTTGCGCGCCACCGACATTTGCAGATTCGGTCCCTTTTCCTGTAAATGCAACAAGACCGATTTAGCAGCCGCCAAGGCCAGAGGGTGACGCACAAAGGTGCCAGCGAAGAACGTGACGCCAACTTCAGGCGTGGAGTCATCTCCGTACTGCCACGGGCCTCCATCGAGCGCGTCCATATACTTGGCTCTGCCTGTCACAACACCTATTGGCAACCCGCCTCCCACGACCTTTCCATACGTTGCAAGGTCTGCGCGGATTCCGAAGTACGCTTGAGCTCCACCTGGCTCCAAACGAAAGCCGGTGACCACTTCGTCGAATACCAAGGCCGTACCGGTTGCGTGGGTCAGCGAACGAAGCTGGTGTAAAAATTCAGTTGGCACTAGATCCAATCGACGGGCTTGCACAGGCTCTACCAGCACCGCAGCAATTTCGTGAGCGTGCCGTTCGATGATTTCTAGCGACTCTTGGCTGCCATAAGCCAACACAATGATTTCCCCCAACGAGCCGTTAGGTATCCCGGGGGCGGTCGGCATACTGCGGAGTTCACCGTTGCGTACGAGAGGTCGGGCGAGCACTTCGTCAAAAATTCCGTGATATGCACCCTCAAAAATTACGATTTTGTCGCGCCCAGTTACAGTGCGGGAGACACGAATGGCAGCGAGTACCGCTTCCGACCCGGAGCCGCAGAAGCCAACACGTTCAGCGCCCGTCAGTGCACTGACCAAACGCGCTACTTCGCCAGCCAAGGGATGGATGGGGCCTGTTTCGAAGCCCGCGTCCAACTGATCCTTTACCGCTTGAACGACAAACGGTGGGCGGTGTCCGAGCAAGCTCGCGCCAAATCCCATCACGAAGTCGACGTATTCGTTGTCGTCAACATCCCAAATTCTCGAACCGCCCGAACGCGTAGTGTGAATCGGATATACAGCTTCCTTCCAGAGCGACTTGAAACCCCCGACGCTGCGCGGATCGGCCAAGATCGAACGGTTCTGAGCGGCTAGCTTTTTAGATGTGGTCGTGCGCGATGTATAACGCGCAATAAATGCATCCAGACTTTGCTGCTGCTGAGGCGTCAACGAGTTCGTTCGATTGCGGTCTAGAGGCCGAAACGGACCATGACTCACTTGCTTTGATTCGCTGTGCGAACGAACTGCAATACCCGCCTTGGCCACTGGGCGCTCTGGGCTGCTTCCTGTTTGTCGCAGGCTATGCAGCAACTGGGATGTAACTGCCAGGTGTTGTTCCAACAGTCCGACGTAGTTGGAGGTGCTCGCAGGAATCGAACCCTGGGCGAGTTGCTCCGAAGCTGCGATGTTGACTGCTAGGCTCGCATTTCCCAGGTTACCTACAGGCTGCGGAGTTGGTAGAGCGTCAGCAGGCAAGGCGGCGTCCAGATGCATCGCTATCGCATTGATACTGGTCAACTCCTCCATCAACTGACGAAAGGTAATCTTGGTACCAAAGCGATTCTGCAGCAGTGTAGCAACTTGAGTTAACAGCAGGGAATCCAGCCCGAATTCAAATAGCGAGGCTGCAGGATCGGCAGTTGACATGTCGATGCCTGAAAGTTCTTCCAGTAAAGCGCCAACTTCCGCAATGATTCGCTGCTTGCGGGTTAGGACGGGAGCCGTTGGCGCGAGGCGGTTCTCCATAGGGCCCAACAGGGAGCTGGGGCTGGTTGAATCGCTGGTTGAAAATGGAGGCAAGCCATCGCTGGCAGCAACGTCGCCTTGTTTCACAACATCGCGACTGTGTTCTCCAATGCTTCGCGCAGGTGCCGTGGGCCAGCAACGCGTGCGTTCAAACGGATAGGTGGGCAAAATGATTCTGTTTCGTCTCTGCCCCGCATAAAACTGTTTCCAATCAATATCGACGCCCGATAGCCACAGCGAACCAAGGGCACCGTAAACTCCTGCTGCATCCGGTTCCTCGCTGTAGGGTAACGAGGGTACAACCCGCTGCGATTTTTCGCGGTTGGGGTGCTGCAAAGCCAACTGAGTTAGTCCGCTGCCAGGGCCAACCTCTAGTAGGACTTGATTAGGATCTTGTAGAAGTTTTTCAATTCCAGACGAAAAACGTACCGGCTGTCGCACATGTTCGGCCCAATATTCGGGCCGCAGGGCGTCCTCCATGTGGATCCAATCTGCCGTTACATTAGAGACATAGGGGATCTGTGGCGCGGATAGTTGCACGCCACGCAGTTCATCCAAGAAAGGCTCGACTACTGGATCCATCATCTGCGAATGGAACGCGTGAGACGTCCGCAGTCGCTTGGTGAGAATGCCTCGTGCGGCGCATTCTTTCTCCAGCGAGTTGACTGCATCGTGCGTGCCCGCGACTACGCAGAGCGTCGGTGAATTCACTGCAGCGATAGCCAGGTCCGCGTTGAGCATAGGCAGAACATCAGCTTCGCACGCCCGAACGGAGAGCATCGACCCATGTGGCATCGACTGTACGAGCTCCGCTCGCCGCGCAATCAACATCAATGCATCGGGCAATTGCATTACGTCGGCCAAACAAGCTGCAACGAATTCTCCGACGCTATGTCCGATCATGGCCGTTGGGCGAACGCCCCAGCTGATCCACAATTTGGCTAAAGCATATTCAACCACAAACAGCGCTGGTTGAGTGGTTTGTGTCTGCAGGATTTTGTGGTTAGCTGCCTCCTGCTGGTCCGCCGTAGGGAATAGTGTATGTCGCAAATCTTCACGTAGCGAGGGCTGCAATAGTTCGGCACATTCATCGACAATTTCACGGAAAAGCTGCTCCTGCCGATAGAGTGCTGCTCCCATACCAGCGAACTGCGAGCCTTGACCTGGGAACATAAAGACGACAGGAGGATTCTTATGTTCCTGTTTGCATTTCTGTGCGCGAGGCGACTGGGGTGCGAGCAACTGGTCGCGAGCTTGTTCGCTGTCGCTGCAGACAACATACTGCCGATGAGTGAACTCGCTGCGACCGACTTGCAAAGTATACGCCGCATCAGCCAAGTTCGTGTCTGGGAACTGTTGCAGATAGGAAGCCAGGCGTTGGCCCATCCGTTCCAGAGCTTCTGGAGTTTTTGCGCTCAGCATCAATAGGTGCTGCGAGCGGGAGGGACCGGAAGGCTGCAATTCGCTAATTTCTTCTACGACAACATGTGCGTTCGTACCTCCGGTGCCAAACGAGCTGACGCCAGCACATCTTTTCCGGTTACCAGTCGTGTTCCAAGATTGCAATGAGCTGTTGACGTAGAACGGCGAATGCTCCAAATCCAATTTAGGATTAGGGCTTTCGAAGTGCAGGCTCGCGGGGAGCAGACGATGGTGGAGCGATAGTGCAGTCTTGATCAAACCGGTCGCACCGGACGCGGCATCGAGGTGTCCGACATTGCTCTTCACGGAGCCAATCGCACAGAACTGCTTCCGCAAGGTGCCGCGTCGAAATGCATCGGTCAATGCGGCAACTTCGATTGGATCTCCAACGGGCGTAGCTGTACCATGCGCTTCGATGTAAGAAATGTCGTCTGGCTCGACGCCAGCCAAGGCTTGTGCCGTCGCGATGACCTCTGCCTGTCCTTGAATTCCCGGGGCAGTGAAGCTCACGCGATCCGCGCCGTCATTGTTGATCGCAAAGCCCTTAATTACGCCATAAATCTGGTCTCCGTCAGCGATCGCTTCCTCGACGCGTTTCAGAACTACCAGGGCCAGTCCGTTGCTAAAGACCGTTCCTTGGGCTGCGGCATCAAAGGCGCGAGTGTGTCCGTCGGGTGCACCAATGTTGCCCTCTTGAAAGTAATAGCCTTGCTCCTGCGGCACACGCACGGATACTCCGCCGGCGACAGCCATATCGCATTGGTAGGTGAGCAGCGCCTGACATGCTTGACAAATGGCAGTCAAAGAACTTGAGCAGGCCGTATCTAAACAGATCGCTGGCCCACTCAGATTCAGCTTGTATGCCGCGCGGGTGGCAATATAGTCCTTCTCATTGCCGAACATGACTTGTTCATGGCCGACCAACTCGATCAATTCAGGGCGATGTTGCAGCACTTGTTCAAAATACGTATTGAATGTGGCGCCGCAATAGATGCCTACCGGAAAATCTATTCGACCGGGGGCATAGCCAGCGCGTTCGAGGGCTTCCCAGCATCCTTCCAAGAATACGCGGTGCTGAGGGTCCATGACTTCAGCTTCCTTGGGATGGATGCCAAAGAAATCGCGATCAAAGCACTCTGCATCGCGCAGCACGCCACGGGCGGGTACGTAATTGCCCGATTGGTTAAGAGCCTGAACATTCAATCCAGCGCGCGTTAGTTCTTCTTCGCTAAAAAACGAGACTGTTTCTCGGCCATCTACCAAGTTTTGCCAGAATTGCTCTACGGATTCGGCACCTGGAAAACGCCCGTGCATCGCAACGATAGCGATACCCTCTAATTCACTCATCGTTTGCCCTTTGACCGAATGTTCTTCAATGATGCCAGCTTCTGTCGTTGTCGTTCGCCGCGGTCTTGACTTTGTGAAAGCCGGTCGGTTACCTGGTGTGAGGAATCCAAGAACTGCGCCAGTGCGAAGATGGATGGATAGCGAAAAAGCGTTAACAGACCGATCGGCTGTTTAAGGCGCTCGTGCAGTTTCTTGTGGAGTTGAACCACCAACAGAGAGTGGACTCCCAAATCAAACAGATTGTCTTCGATGCTGATGCGTTCTAATTGGATCACTTCTTGCCAAACTTGGGCGACAGCCTTCTGCGTAGGAGTATTCGGCGCGACGTAATTCAACGATGCGACAAACAATCGCCGCTGAGTAGACGTAGACTCTGCGGCAACCGGAGTCGATAGGGACTGAAGTACTCTATCTAGCGAAATATGATCTTCCCGGGCGACGAACTCCAGGACAATGACAAGGTCACTCAACCATCGCTCAATTGCCGATCGCGACAATTGTCGGCGGTCGTATATCATCGAGAGCTGCCATTGATCGACTGGTTCTACCAACAGCAGTAGCGGGAAGTTCGTGTGGATTGGCCCTGAGAATCGCTCGATGCTCACGTCGGTGCCCAACTGCCGAGCCGCATCTTCAACAACATAATTCTGGACAACTACCAGGCTGTTGAACAGGCGAAGATGCCATGGTACATCACTCCAGGCTTGAATTTGCGAGAGAGGCACGTACTGAAAGCGATTAAGTTCCAACAGCTGATCGCGTACTGCCAACAGCCAAGTGCGCAAGTCTTTAGTAGGATCGCACTGCAATCGCACTGGTAGGTTGTTGACAAACGGTCCTACGATAGTCTCCGAGCCGGGCAAGTCTGTAGGTCGCCCTGAAAAGGCGGCGCCAAAGACGACATCTTGCTGACAACTCAGTCGCGAGAGCACCAATGCCCAGGCGGACTGCATCAGTCCACCGAGCGTCAGACGCTGTGAACGGATTGCTCGTTGCAGTGCTTCGACAAGCTGCGGCGACAAATTCAGTGTGCAACGCTCAAACTGCTGGTTTGACGGGCTGGTGTCTGAAGCCCACGCAGTGGTTTCCGAAATCAGCGGTGTTGGTGTACGAAACCCCGTCAGGTTGGATTGCCAAAACTCGCGGGGACTCAGGTCACACGATTCCGACGTGCGCCTCGCTTCTGCAGCCTGCGAGTCGTCTTCACGTGGATTCTGGGTTCGCAGCCAGCTCAGGTAGTCGCGGTAACGGCCTGAACGCTTAAGCACTGCTGGCTCATGGCGCAGTTGGCACGCATAGGCCTGGGAAAGATCCGCAAAAACAAGCGGCCACGACCAGCCATCGAGTAGCAATGCTGGAACTGTCCAGAGAAATCTATGTTCGTCAGAGCTAAGTCGCACGATACTTATCCGCGATAAGGGCGACTGATCTAAAGCCATCCCTGATGCTTGATCCTCTCGTAGCAATTGTTGCCACAGCTCCGCATGTTGCACAGCAGGTTTGACCGACCAATCTACCACGGACCAGGGTAAGGTTGGCTTGCGATGAACAATCTGCAGAGGCTCTTCGAGGCCCTCGCTGCAGAACGATGTTCGCAAAGCCGGGTGTTGCGCGAAAACGTCTTGCCACGCGCGACGAAAGGCTTCGATATCGAGTGGCCCCCTAAGCGTACCATGCCACTGATCGATAACGGCATTAGGGTGGCTGGCAGCCCTGGCGAGAAACAACAATTGAATAGGCGATGGGGGATAGATATCCTCAATGTCGGGTAGCTTGGCAACTAGTTGATCGAGCGATACTTGGTCCAATCCACAAAGTGGAAAATCAGAAGGAGTGTAACCCTGACTCGGGCTGGACGTGCAATGTGTGATCAGCTCACTTAGTTCGCTCAAAAAGTGGTTTGCGAAATTCTCAATGGTCTCACGACGATGCAGCTGCGGCGCAAACGTCCACTGAATTTCCAGGCGATCTCGGACAACCATGCTGTTTATTTCCAACACATGGCGACGTTTTTGTCGAGGGCTATGCCAGGGGCCACAGCTTTCTGCGGCGAATGTGAAGAGTTTTGAGTTGCGTACGACGTCGTCGAATTTCCCCAGATAGTTGAAGACGATTTCCGACTCCTGCAATTGGGCAGGCAGCATCGAACTCGCTGAGTTGGTCAAGTACCGCATCACTCCATAACCAACGCCGCGCTCTGGTACGGATCTCAGTTGTTCTTTGATGGCTTTCAAAGATTCTGATAGCAAGTCTGAAGCTGGGAGCTGCAAATGCACAGGATAAATTGCCGTAAACCAACCCAAGGTACGCGTGAGATCGATCCCGGCAAAAAGATCCTCGCGACCATGGCCCTCCA
This sequence comes from Pirellulaceae bacterium, assembly GCA_041736515.1. Taxonomy (GTDB): domain Bacteria; phylum Planctomycetota; class Planctomycetia; order Pirellulales; family Pirellulaceae; genus Aureliella. The sequence continues at coordinate 6,615 of JBGSTP010000310.1, read as the reverse complement.
GGTTGATCACGAACTCCCGTTGGTGCGTCAATCGATGCAGTGCCCGGGCAAACGCAGTCAACAAGACGTCATTGATCATCGTGTTATAAGCTGCAGGCACGCGTTGCAGCAGATCTTGCGTCTGCTGTTCCGTGAGACTCACCGTCAACGAAGCCGCCGCGCCTTCGCTATTGTTGTGGCTAGTTCTCGATTTTTCCGTCGCTGATTCGGTTTCTGCAGGAAATGCATCGTAGGGAAGCCTAGCCGCAGCATGGGCCGCAACTCGGCTCCAATGCGCCCGCTGGATCGCTAGACTCTCGCTTTCTGCGTACTGCAATAGTTGCGTTCCCCACTCTCGGAACGAAGTGGTTTTGGCTGGCAAGTCGAGCGGCTCGCCTCGCTGGGCACACAAATAGGCGTTTTCTAAATCCTCGAGTAAAATCCGCCAGGATACGCCGTCAATCGCCAAATGGTGGACCACAATTAGCAGCCGGCAACTTCCATCTAACAGCCGAAATAGCACCACTCGCCAAAGCGGACCATTGCCTATATTTAAACTGGATTGGGTTTCCGCGGCGACTCGTTCGATTTCTGAATGATCGGTTCCATCGCTAAAATTTTCCAGATTCACAAGGTGTAAAGGTGCAGCGTTCGAGTTGGGCGCCGTGAATTCCTGCAACCATCGCTCGTCTCGGAAATGATAGCACAATCGTAAGCTATCATGCTGGCGTTCTACAGCGTTCATCGCCGCGCGAAGGTAGTTTTCATCGAGCGAGTTAGCGGATTGGAATAGGAACGCTTGATTGTAATGGTGAGCTTCCGCTAATTGCTGCTCAAAAAACCAGTGCTGGATGGGAGTCAGTGGAGCCACGCCGACGATGGGTTCTTGAAGAGGGCTGGACACTGCGGCTGTTGGCACGGCCACCATTGCTAACTGATCGATGGTTGGGCTTTCGAACAGCTGCCGCGGAGTGATCTGCAAACCAAGTTTTCGAGCTGCTGCAACAACCAAGGTCGATTGAATCGAATCGCCGCCAAGCTCAAAGTAATTGTCAAAAACGCCCACACGCGGCATCCGCAGGACATCGCACCAGATGCCAGCTAATTGTTGCTCGATTTCGTTGCGCGGCGCCACATAGGAATCGATCAAGTCTGGTCGGACATCGACAGGTCTCGGGAGTGCGGCGCGATCGATCTTGCCATTGTTCGTGAGCGGAAGCTTGCCAAGAAATACGTAGGCAGCGGGAACCATGTATTCTGGGAGCGTCAGTTTCAGAAAGTCTCGCAATCGTTGTGTGCTTGGCTCAGTGCTCTCAGCAACCAAATAGGCTACCAATCGCTTCTCTCCAGGATGATCCTCACGAGCCAGCACAATTGCTTGACGGATATCCGGATGCTCGCACAGTTTCGACTCAATCTCGCCCAGTTCGATTCGAAATCCTCGGATTTTGACCTGATGATCGATACGTCCCAGGTATTCGATATCCCGTCCCGGCAGTAATCTCGCGAGGTCGCCAGTGCGGTAGAGGCGATCGCCGGGATAGTTACTGAAGGGATGCGCGATAAAACGTTCGGCTGTCAATTCCTCCCGATGCAGGTAGCCCCGGGCCAAACCGCTGCCCCCTACATACATTTCACCAGGAACACCGACAGGTACCAGGTTGCGATAATGATCGAGGACATAAATTGCCAAGTCGGGGATTGGAATGCCAATCACACTGCCGCGTTGCAGGTCCTGAGCCGAAAGAGGCCGATAGGAGACGTGTACTGTCGTTTCCGTGATGCCATACATATTGATCAACTGCGGCAACTGATCTCCGCGGCGATCGAACCAGGGTTTCAGGCTTTGCATCTCTAACGCCTCGCCGCCAAAGACGACGTAGCGCAGATTCAGCGGCAATGGCTGAACATAGGCTTGATCTGCCTGGATCAGTTGCCGGAATGCCGAAGGCGTTTGATTGAGAACCGTAACACGCTCGCGACTGAGTAGTGACAAAAATTCATCCGGCGATCGGCTGGTCAAGTAGGGCACGATAACCAGTCGACCACCAAACAACAGGGCTCCCCAGATCTCCCACACCGAGAAATCAAACGCGTACGAGTGAAACAGCGTCCACACATCGTGTTCATTGAATTGGAACCAGTCGTGGGTAGCGGTAAACAGCCGTACCACGTTCGCGTGTGTTACTAAAGCACCTTTAGGATTGCCCGTCGATCCTGAAGTGTAAATGACATAAGCCAAATCGCTGGGCGAATTGAGGCAGTTTGGATTGGTTTCCGGGGACGATGCGTAGAGCGACTCGTCATCGATACAGACGACTTTTGCCCCGGTCATCGGTAGTTGGTCGATCAGCGAAGACTGCGTCAAGAGTATCGGCGCGCGGCAATCCTCGAGTATGAATGCCAAACGCTGGGCTGGATAAGCTAGGTCGATCGGCACATAGGCTCCACCAGCTTTCAGGATCGCGAGAATGCCCACTAGCACATTGACGCACCGCTCGGTTGCAATGCCGACCAAGCCGTCAGGACCGACCCCCAAGTTTCGCAAGTGATGTGCCAGCCGATTTGCGCGGCGATTTAGTTCTCCATAGCTGATGGCTTCATTCTCGAACGTCAATGCGATGCGTTGCGGATTTTCGCGGGCGTGGGCCTCGAACCATTGGTGCAAGGTGTTTGTTACCGGGGATCCTACGGAGAGTTGCGCGAGCTCCCGTAGCTCCGCTATTTCTGCTGGCGAAACGTAGGGCAACGATTCGACAAGTGCGTCCGGGTGTTGAGCCATTTGGGACAAAAGTTGTTGCAAGTGCCCCAACATCTTATCGAGCGTATCAGTAGAAAATCGCTGAGGATCGGCCTCCAATCGCAGAAGCAGCTCACTGCCACCATAAGCAATCAACGCTAATGGAAAATTGGTTTGCCCGCGATACTCAAATGACCGCGACTTCCAATCACTCCCCATCGCGCGCATGCGATCGTGGAGAGTCTGGTTCTCAAACACCACCAAAGTTTGAAAGAGAGGGGATCCAGCCGGAACTTCACTCCATCGCTGAATATCTGCCAACGATGCATGTTCCGCAGTTCGCAGCTCCAGAACTGTTTGGCGAATCGCTTGAAGGTAGTTGGTGGTGGTAGCATCTTCGTCCCAGCGGACTCGCAAGGGGATAGTATTGATCATCAGGCCGACAATCGATTCTGCGGCTGGGACTGGCGTTTTGCGGCATGCGCGGGTGACTCCAAACACGATGTCGCGGGTGCCGTCTTGCGGGCCACTATAATGCGACAATAACAATGCCCAGCAACCCTGCAGTAACGTATTCATCGTGACCGACATCCGGTCGGCTGCCGATTGCAGTTGGCTGGTTAATTCGGCAGTCAGACGTTGTTCGCGGGCAATCTGCGGTTGCAGTCCTCGATTCGTGGCGCCGGTTCGGGCGGTCGCAAAGGGCAAGGGGGTTGCTGCAGTAAAGCCGCGTAGAGTTTGCCGCCAGTACAACGGCTCGTGTTCGCGCGATCTCTGCCGGTGCCAGCTAAGAAAATTAGAAAAGGGAACGGCCGCGGGTAGATGCGGCGCCTCGTTCGCAAGCAATGCCCGATAACAGGCAAAAACTTCAGCCAACACAATGGGAAACGACCGACCATCGAGGATCGCGTGATGGAATGTCCAGATGCAATGGTGAGTCTGCGAATCGAACGTGAGCAATGCCAGCCGCATGGCGGCATCCTCGAGCGTAAAATCCGTCCGCCTATCGCGCTCCAAGAAATCTTCTAAGGCAGCGGTCCTCTCCGCGACAGCGACATGCTGCATATCTTCGATGTGCCAAGCGATGGCGACTCGTTCATGAACGTGCTGGCGCGGAGAGCTTCCGAGCGTCCAATCGAAGCAAGTTCGCAAACTGTCATGACGCGCTACTACCTGCTCCCAAGCACTTCGAAAGACGGCAAGGTCCAGCGGCTCCGCCAAGGTACAAATAACCTGCTCAATCTCCACCCCGGAATTGGGAGCAATCAGCGAGTTGAAAAGCATCCCCTCTTGCAGTGGTGATAGAGGGTGCGAAGTAACGGGTTGGAGCATCAGGGCAACAGCAAAAAACGTAGATACCAATGGGTGGACGTCTAGGTGATTCGCCTGGAATCCGAGCGAAATTGGCGTCTGGACGATTATAATCTGGACTAGTTTAATCGTACACGGACAAACTCCGAACCGCTCAAAATCGAACTAAGCAGCGTTCGGATTTTCCGTTGACGCCTAAACTCGTGGCCAGTGCGCTTGAAGAAGAGGCCGGCTTGGTAAACAAGCAACTGGATCGGAGAAACTCGCTGGCGCCTCGATCCGAGCAAGGTTTCCTGTGCGACGTGAATTCAGCGCTTTGCCATACGACTCGAAGATGTTGACTATTTGATTAAGACGATAGTTGGTAGTTCAAAACCCTCGGCAGTTCTGCCGCTGCTCAACTCGCCGGGTTCGAATTGGGGACGTGCGGCAGCAATCTCGAGGCTACGGGGGGGAGCTCCCCAAACAAAGGCTGTATCCTCTTCGACCGCATAGCCGATGCGACCGATTTCCGGCAGAGTCCAGTCGTCGGTCGTCAAGCCAATCGTTGCCAAGTCCGACAATTCGTTGGGCCAGCGCTGGTGTTCCAACTGAAACCGCTTGACGCCCAAAGCGGTGAGCGTGATCCGTCGCTCGTGCTCCAAACGCTCGAGGATTGCGGCATAGTTTTCAATGGCAGGCAGGAAAATGCCCGCCAGTACGCCCTCGACACTACGCGTATCCTTCGATGCAAACCTGCTCTCGTAAGCTAACGCGTGTCTTCTTAACTGAAATCCTGATGTGGCAGGCAAAATCTGCAGTTCGGCATATAATTTCATCAAATGCAGTTTGGCACTAGGAAATCCGAACAAGCTAAACTCGGATGGCAGCGAATCCGAAGAGTTTTCTAACACGGAGCATACCATCGCCTGTTCTGAGAGTAGGCTTGATCGCCACCTTTCAGCAATCGGTAAGGGAGTAGCGAGTGGGCTCATCAACTCTTCGATCTGTTGCACGTTCCAACGATTGGCAGCTAACGAGCGTTGGATGGTGGTTGAATGAACGCTGCGCAGCGCCGAATTAACGTACTCCCCAACGAGAAAGACTTTCCAATCGAACGCCTGTGCAGTCGCCAACATGGAACGAATGGCGGCCATCGCTCGGGGGGCGTCATTGTTGTAGAGCGCGTGTTCTGCGTCCAACTGCAATAGTCGCACAACCGAGCGAGACTGTTGCAGCTCTTCGAGTAATGTAGCCATGCCGTCGAAGGCCAGTGGCTGCCAAACCGGCTGAGTGCGATCCCCCGATGCGTGGATTAAATCAATAATCGGACGAATCTCGGCTAAAAAATCCGCCACGGGTTCGTTCTCCGGCCAGGGGTGTGTGGAGTCAATCACTTCGGGTAATTCAGCCGAACCGACGATTGGTAGCTTGTCCGAGTTTGCATCCCAGATGGAGGAAGTCAGCAAGAGTATCTTGCTCCAAGCGGCTGCACCGTCGGTAGAGGTGCGCTCGCGAAAAGTGCGATCGAGCCATGCATCACCAACGGGAGTCCCGGCTTGCCTAAACGGCTCGATCAACTGCTCGTACTCGCGCGCAGCCCGCAATTCGCGAATTCCAATCCAAGCTGCGAAAACGGTAAAGGCTATCAACGGAAGGCCGGTCAGTGCGAGTATCCAGCGCGAGAATTTCCATGCCGATTGGGAGTTTGCTTTATTTTTTTTCATGGCTTGCTCAGCACAGTGCCTCAGGGATTAAAGAAGAGATTCTGCTACAGTTTTTCGGCAAGCTGGGCGCCCACTTGCTCCCAGCTACCGTTCCAGAAAGTGCCTGGTACGTGCGCGGGTTGAGTTTCAAAGTAAAGCAGCTGCGTCGATTGTGCGCCGTCCCAATCGGAGTCTGTGCGTGGATTTCTCGGCTGCCCCAGGAGTTTCGCAATTTCATTCTGCAACGTGGCTAACTCACCGCCGCTCGCATCTAAGCTTTTCAGCAGCAACTCACTAACCAAGCCGGCCTTGCGCGATGCCTCCCACAGATCCTTTGTCGTCACACGGCCTCGTTCGGGCTGTAGGTTCGAGAGCTCGTATCCGCCCAAGTCTCCAGCGTGGCTGCGATGCCAACTTGCAGCGATGGCGCGACGTCGAGCGTCCTGCCGGGATTCTGCATTTGAGAAAATAGCCACCAAATGATCTTTGAGCTCCCTACTGAGCCGCTCGCTGGCATGCGGTGCTTTGAGCTCCTCGACAAGCCAAATTTCAATAATGTCCGCGCTATCCTGATCTCGCAATCGTCCGCTCAGACGCAAGCGATCATGCAATTGCACGAGCAGTTCGATCGAATCACGATAGCGCTGAGTCATTGCAGGTGTTTCGGCAGCTTCATCCTGCATGCGGACCAGTAAAGCGTCTGCGATCAGATTTCCAGGTATGAGCGAAAACTCGATGGGGCCCGGATTCTCCGCCAACTGCTGGCGCACGTGCTGGAGCATCGCAACTCGAAGTTCGTTTCGCGATTTCTTAACCAAGCCTTCGGGCAGCTGTTTCAACTGATACGGACGCATCATCGAGCTGTCGTTGCTCTGCAGCAGAGATTGCAATTGCTGTTTG
>JBGSTP010000211.1:0-21009 GCA_041736515.1 Pirellulaceae bacterium | reverse complement strand
CAAACAGATTATGTCGTACGCATCCGGGGCTTCGAAGACAATTTGTTGGACAATAACTCCGCCTCTGCTGTAGTCTTCGCCTCGGGCAAACCCAGCATCCTTCTGGTTGACTCGGAAATGGAAGAGACCAACCACTTTCGTTGGGCTCTAGAAGAACAGGACATGCTGGTTCAAGTTCGACCACTCGAAGGCATCCCGCGAACGCTATCGGAACTGCAGAAGTTTGATTGTCTGGTACTCTCCAATGTCCCAGCCACAGCGATGTCGATAAAGCAGATGGAGATCATCCGTACTTATGTGGAGGATCTCGGTGGCGGTCTAGTAATGATTGGCGGCGACCAGTCATTTGGATTGGGCGGGTACTATAAGACAACGCTGGAAGAGATTTTGCCAGTCCGCAGCAACTTCGACAAGGAAAAGGAAAAGCCCAGCCTGGCTATGGTGCTGGTTATCGACAAATCCGGTTCGATGGGAGGACAGAAAATTGAACTGGCCAAAGATGCAGCCAAAGGCGCCGCAGAGCTACTTGGGCCCAAAGACCAATTGGGTGTGATTGCCTTTGATGGTAGCAGCAATTGGGTCAGCGAACTTCACTCAGCCGCGGATAAGGGTTATATCGTCGATCGCATCAGCACCATCGAAGCCAGCGGCGGCACGAGCATTTATCCCGCACTCGCAGATGCTTACGATGCGCTGGCCGGCGCGACAGCAAAACTAAAACATGTGATTCTGCTCACTGACGGACAAAGTTCACCGGGCGACTTTGATGGAATCGTCCGCGATATGGTGTCCAGCCGCATCACTTTAAGTACGGTTGCGGTCGGTGCTTCGGCGGACACAAACTTGTTGGAGGAACTCGCGCAGACCGGCGGTGGACGCTATTACCTTTGCGATGATCCTAGTAGTGTGCCGCAGATTTTTGCCAAGGAAACCGTTGAGGCCTCGAAGTCCGCGATCAACGAATTGCCTTTCCTGCCGTTGGTGGTCCGGCCCACCCAAGTGTTGAGCGGCATCGATCTCGACACTGCGCCCTTTCTGCTTGGCTACGTCATGACGCGGAGCAAACCCACCAGCGAGTTCATTCTGGCAAGCGAAGCTGGCGACCCTGTACTCGTATGGTGGCGCTATGGATTGGGCATGACGGTAGCATTCACATCGGACGTCAAAAGCCAATGGGCCGCAGAATGGCTGACATGGCCGGATTTTGGCAAGTTCTGGGCACAAGTACTCCGCCACGCGATGCGCAAAAGCGCTTCCCAAGGTGTCTTTGTCGAAGTCCAGCGACTGGGCGAGCGTGGCCGCGTCATTGTGGATTCCGTCGATCTTGCAGGTCAGTACATCAACGAGGCCGATACGAAAATGACGCTCATCAAACCCGGCTTGGGACGCGAGGACATTGCGCTGAGTCAGACTGCGCCGGGCCGCTATGAAGCGGACTTTATTGCCAACCTGCGCGGCGCTTACCACATGGAATTGTCGCAACAGCAAAAAGGCGTGGCGACTTTTCGACAAACGCGTGGTGTGATCGTCGGCTATCCCGAGGAATTGCGATTGGGGCCGGTCGACGAATCGCTGATGCGCCGAATTGCGGAAACGACCGGTGGCCGATTCAATCCCGTGGCGAAAGAGATTTTTGATATCTCGCAAGGCCAAGCTGAAAGCATTGTCCCACTATGGCCCTATCTATTAACTATCGCACTTTGTCTATTTGTGCTCGATGTAGCCCTGCGACGCATCGATTTTTCGCTCTGGTTCTCCAGAACCTATACAGCCTCGCCGCAGACCTAGGCTGCCCCCGCTTAGCCTCTACCGACAAAGGGCATGCGGGTCGCCATAACGGTTAGGCTCAGCACATTTGCGTCCAGCGGCAAGCTGGCCATATAGACGACAGTGCGCGCGACACAGTCGACATCCATGGTGGGTTCTACCTTAATGGAGCCATCGGCCTGCAGAATGCCCTGCTTCATTTTTGCGGCCATCTCCGTATCTGCATTGCCAATATCGATCTGGCCGCAGGCGATATTGTATTTGCGTCCGTCGAGCGCCACCGCTTTGGTCAATCCGGTAATCGCATGCTTTGTCGCGGTATACGGAGCCGAATTGGGCCGCGGAGTTGTCGCCGATATCGACCCATTGTTGATGATCCGACCGCCCATGGGCGTCTGACTCTTCATCACACGAAAGGCTTCCCGAATACACAGGAACGGCCCCGTCAAGTTCACGTCGACCACGCGCTGCCATTGATCGATTGCGAGATCCTCAAGCGGAATCGCAGGAGCACCCACGCCCGCATTGTTGAACAGCAAATCCAATCGTCCAAATTTCGACACAGTGGCAGCAAAGAGCGCTTGCACGGAGCTCAACAGGGTGACGTCCGTAGGCAGAGCCAACGCTGACGAGCCGCGTTGTGCCGCCAGCTCAATCGTTGCGGCGAGAGCTTCCGGTCTTCTTCCAGCCAATGCGACTTGATACCCGTCGGCCAACAACGCCAGCGCAACGGCTCGCCCAATTCCAGAGCCACCGCCCGTCACAATGGCGGTTTTTACGTTAGTGGTCAACGCGGTCACTCCAACTGAAATTTGATACTCTCTGTCTCGATTCGAAGCCGAGATGGCCGTTACGCCCGCGACAAGAACTCGCCCGTGCGACTATCGACTTTAATCCGCTCGCCCTCTTTGATGTATTCAGGGACCTGTACAGTCAAGCCAGTCTCCATTATGGCCGGCTTCGTCCGCGATGTTGCTGAGTTACCTCGAATAGCCGGATCGCACTGTGCAATATTCAGTTCCACAGTAGACGGTAACTGCAATGCAACACATTCGTCTTCGTAGATTAGCGCATACGTTCCCTCGAGCGACTCAGTCAAGTAGTTCAGCTGCTCTTCAACATCGGCAACTGGAATCGTGAACTGGTTGAAGTCTTCGTCATCCATGAGATGAACGAGTTCCGCGTCTTTGTACATCATTTTCACAAGGCGCTTGTGAAAGTCCGCTTCTGGCAGTACGTCAGTACCCTTGTGCGTAAACTCCACTTTTTGCTTCGTTATGAGATTTCTAGCCTTGAATTTATACAGCGTCGTCGCGCCTCGGGCACTTGGGGACTGCACCATAATCGATTCAATGATCACAGGCACGTCGTTATTCACGACCACCGCGCCTGTCTTAACTTCTTTCGCCAACATGCCTATGTCCCTTAGGAACTAGTGGAAAACTCTTTTGCGCTGAGACAACGACTTTCGTTGCCCCTAATTTGTCCATCGGGCAACAGCCCTTGGATAACTGACCCTTTGTGCGATGTCAATTAGTAATCTCTCTGACATCAAATTGATTCGCAAACGACCTATCGGTCCCCATCTAACGCATCGAGCATTCTGTCGATCAAGATCCATTGAGGCAAGATGGCCCTCGCAGAATCGTTACAACTGGAACAGAAGTTTACTGAGCGAGGCCAGTGCGTTGATAGCGCGATTCGCTGGTGAAAGGGAAATTGCCCAGCCAGTTCGATGTGGTTTGAATGGATGGGATAGGAGCCCTCTCAATATAGAAACCACAGCATAGTATTGAATTTCACTTTCTGCGGCGCGATTTTTGCCTACAATTGAAAGGTGGTTAGCACCGGGGACAAATTGTTACCGTCAAACTTGAGCTTAACAGGATCTTCTGCGTGGAACCATTCACGATTACGTGCCCAACATGCGAAAGTCAGATTCGCGTACGCAATCCGGGCCTGGTCGGGCAGCTAGCGAATTGCCCAAAATGCGATTCCATCCTTATGATCGAGCTTCCCGCAGTGTCCGCGCAGGGAAGCTCGGCTGCACCACAAGTACCCAACAACTCAGCGAAAGATTCGCAGGGCGGTGCTGGGCAACCTAAAATCACTGTGACCAACGAGCACGGATCGCCTGTGGATTCGATGGCCATGACCCAGGATGGAATTTCGGCCGATTTGGGCGAGCACTTTCGCGAAGTTTCCGACGATGAGTATCGATTGGCTGAAAGCGAAGTGGATTCACAGCTCGCGGCACCCCCAGTCCAAAATCCTACCCCATCCGCTTGGTTGGAATCGAGCCCCCACATTCCGACCTCGGATTGGACCAGCGATACGACAACCAAGAAGCAGCAGTACCTGCTCATCGGGTTCTTTGGGCTAGCTGGCGTCGCCTTCGCCACGCTGCTTTTTTTCGGCTTCTTACGCTGGTACACTGCAGACCAAAACCCGAGCAAGACGCTCGCCGCTGATGCCCCCACAGAATCGCCCAACGCTGAATCGCCGAGCAATGGCGACTTGGTAACGGAGCCTGTTGGTCCCTTGGACCCCGAGGTTGCGACCGCCCCCGAGGTTTTACCTGAAAGCGGCCTAGCGAATCCCAATTCAGGCAAGCTAGCGGAAGGGAACGGTAGTGCCAATACTACGTTGTTGCCATCTGAGCCACCTCGAGCACCTGCAGAGGAGCCAGCCAACGGCGGCACCGCTCCGTCAGCGCAGCAGTCCACAATTAGTTTGCCCAAGCAACTTCAGGCATTTGGCGATGTACTCGGAGTGGAAATTCAACCGCAGTTTCCGGACGCTATCGAGATTCTGTCGGCAGCGCCGGTAACAGCGGAAGAGCTTGGGCTTACCAATACGGTAGGAACCGAACTGCCTGCCGTCGATGTTGCCACCCAAGCGAAGATCGTATTCCCGGGACTGGTCATCGCAGAGCGACCACTGTCGCAATTCCTGAGCCTGTGGTCCAACCTGAGCGGTATTCCAACGGTGGTCAATTTGGATTCCTTGTCCGCCGCAGGGATGGATCGAAATCAGAAGCTTGCTCTGGATTTGGTTAAGTTAGAAAGCGCGGGAGCAATCGCTCAACGCCTGTTTAATTCGTCCGGGCTGATCGGCGAAGTTCAAGACAATCGCTTTATGCAGGTCAGTGCGGCAGTCGATTTGATCGAACAAAAGGTTCCTGCGGAGATCAGTTTGGGCGGACTCATTCGCGACGAGGCAGAAACTGGCTGGCTCACCGATTCTTTGCGGAATCTATTGCCAGAAATGCAAGTCGATTGGAAAGTGGTCGAGGGCAAACTTGTTCGCCCAGGGCAACTCGCCCCAGTCGAATGGTTTAAAGCGGTTCGGCTCTTTGAGGGATGGCGGCTAGCTGCTGGGATGGAGCCGACTCTGTCCGGATACAGCGCATCGCAATTGTCCGCTAAGTTCTTTGTCTCGAGCGATGTGAGCGGACTGCAAACAATTCTGAAAGAGGTCTCCGCTCAGTCCCGCCCTGTTTCCCTGGTTTTACCTCGGATCTGTAGCGAGGCAGGTATACATGTTTGGTTTGATTGGCCAAGCCTGGCCGTGAACGGTCTGGGACCTCAGACGTTGGCTTTGATAGTGACTGTCGATCGCCCCCTGATTCGCGCTCTGGCCGACTACGCAAATGAATTCTCGATCGTGTGCGTGATTGAAGATTCACGATCGCTGAGGTTGACGTCGAACAAGAGCTATCGCGAACAACCGCGTCTTTTTGTAATTCCCAGCGAGGGCAAGACGGCGGACCAGTGGTTAGCTTTGCTGCGACCATTTACTCCAGCGAGCGCGAGTGGTGTAGGAAATGTAACGGCCATATCTACGCCAGATGGAAAATTTATGCTCGTCCGATGCTGCGCACCAGTGATCCAGTTCCCATGATGTGCACGTTTAGGATTTAGGAAACTACCACCATCCACTGAATTCTTCTATCTCTCGAGCAGCAATACGGGCTGTGTCAATCGGTCAAGGTCGAAAGACGTTGGTATGTAGCGAGATCTACCGAGTCATCGACAAACTGCACGTGTCCATCGGCAAACACGAACATTGCGCCACCTGGATGCAGTGAGCCAAAAGCTGAGTTTTGACGCTCTTCGACGACACCAGCTCCGGGAAGCGTATTGATGGGATTCTTTGTGCTTCGCAAGCAATCAGCATGCGAGATCCCATAACTCCAAACGTTCGACGACTCCCATTTGTCCGCCGCGCGGACTTCGCCAGCGGCAAATGTATTTGAATGCCCGTCTGTGACATCGGCCGGTCGTCGCGCCAAAAAATATACGAACAGGCCTGTGTTGCGATACTTGACATGCCCCTTGATATCGCCCGGCCCCATCGTGCCGGTCGAAAGTGCGTACGAACCTGTTGCAGCCTTGATCGGAAAGTAAACATCGGACAGCGACTGAGAAATGTCAGAGGGGCAGACAAAAACACTGGGGCGGGTCTGCACCCCTTCACGCTTTAAGGCATTACTGACGTACCAGCTTGTGTCGTTGGTGTCTTTGTTCCACAGACCACCAACATCAATATGCAATTGATTGAAAAGTGGTTGTTGTTCCAGATAGGGCAAGAGCGCAACCAAACCACTAGCGCCTGTCTGTTGAACCGGATCCAGGCTTCCTGCACAGGGAGATTGGGCGTTCAACGCACCCCATGGATCACAGCCGATTCGTCCAGCAACATACGTCCGCATCGACGACTCGCTATTGTGCAGCGCCAATCCCAACTGCTTGAGGTTATTTTGACACGACATACGGCGCGACGCCTCACGGACAGCCTGAACTGCGGGAAGCAGCAGTGAAACCAAGATGCCGATAATTGAGATGACGGCGAGCAACTCAACCAAGCTAAAAGCGTGTCGGCGATCCATTTTTGCCATACGTAGTTTTTGGTTATTCATTCACAGTAGGGGACTGCGCTTGTCGCAGTTCGTGAGCTTTATTATTGAGTACGTCTGGTTGTAGCACGAACACCTCGAGGTCCGGATCGGCCCGAGCCCGAAAGTCTAAATCTGGACAAGGCGCGAACGTGGTTTGTTGAACGAAATTCCGCGGAAATTTTTAACTGCTGCATTTCTGAAGTGCCGCTCCATCGACTAGTGTAGTACGCTCCGCGAACGAATCGAGTTCAGCGTTTCGATCGCGGAGCGATCGACGACGTTAATGGAACGATTCAAAAGCATTTCCCTAGTGAAGGATCGCAGATGAAGAAAGCAGCCACCTGCTGCCAAGGGGTGGAGTGGAGAACGAGAGCCTTCGAGGCTGTTTTTAACGGCGCCAAACAGGCGCTCAGCCGTGTCGGAAGGCTGCGAGCGCATGGGGTGCGCAGGCCGCAGAAGCCAGAGGTGTTATCGCACACGCTGCAGCCAATAACCAAACTAGCGGATGCATGGTAGTCTGCGATAGGAAAGATTGGGAATGGAGCAGCGAGGCAACGGTCATTGCCGCAACGATCGACCAAGTGCTGAATACTGCCAAGAAATAACGCCTGCCGAGGTATCCCGCAGAAATTGAGAGCCTGAGCACTGCCAGCGAAAACACAATTACGGCTACCGGAATGAGGTAGCCATATACTAGCCAAAGTGTTCGCAACTGTCTGCCATGCTCTAGGTCCCAAGCGAACAAACACAGGTGCAAAGTGAGGAGAATGGTGAACACGACGCCGCGCTTCTTGGCTCTGCCAAGCCACAGTAAAAACGACATGAGCATGGCGGAACTAAAAAAGAAATAGAAAACACTATCGAATACTGCGACGAGCCACCAAGCCATGGAAATGCTACCGAGTTCCATCTGTCCCAAGCTGTCATCCGATATCGCCGTCCATTGGCCGGAAACGAATTTCTGAATGGCTGCGATGATTGTTTGGCGCATTGCTAACCAATCCGCCCATTGGCCGGCTAGCGTTGCATGGGTCGCTGCCATTAACGCCATGATCGCAATTCCGAGCGTGGACCACCCGGCGATAACGATCAGCTTGATTGCGATCATTTGGTCACAACGACGCGGTCGCGTGGCTTCAAAAAGCGAAATCGTCGTGGCTCCCTGTTTATTTTGCAAGCCAGATATTGGATCGGTGGCCAGCAATTGATAGACCAGTGGGCAAAGGACAATAGCCCCCAACCAAATTCGCGGACTGTGCGGACCACCCCAGCTTGGATTTACGAGAGGCGTGAGTACGACGAACGCTAACACAAGCAAACTAAAGGCAAGTATAAAAAATAACAGGTGGATCGATCTTCGGGCTTCAAACCAAAGTTGGGCCGCACTCGGGCTGCGAAAATGTTGCGGGCCGACAGCCGACTGCACCCATGCTTGCCAGGCGATCCATCGATTGTGCCGCGACAGTGTATGTAGCAAGCGATTGGGCAGGAAAGTCCAGCTGAATCCGTCGCCGCAGCGCTGCTGCCCGACGGCGTAGACGGTTAGCCACAATGTCAAGCAACTAACAATTATTAAGCAGAGATATTCGTAGAGCGAAAACTGAAAATACTCATCCCTGCCGATCGCCAGCAAGATGGGCTCGCTTGTACCAACCTGGTGGTGTCGCAGGCCCAATGCTGCAGCGATGGCCAGCGCGGCAGTGAAGATCGAGAGGATTTTTTCCAGCGTATAGGTGCTGGACCACGTCGCACAAATCAGAATGCAGACAATACAACCTACTAAGAACGCTGGACCAAACATGGGTAGCCATAGACCAATCGCCAGCCGCGTGAACATAGCGCAAACGAAATATCCGATTACTGCCGTGACCGCCGAGTACGCCATCGGTACCAGGACAAGTTGCAGGTTTGAGATGGGGCGGGCGAATCCCAGCCTAAACGTGAATCCGTTTTTTTGATTGTCGAGATCGCTCATCCATGTAGATGAAAATATACAGGCAATGCTGGTGAGCATCAGCATGATACCGCGGAGAACCAACCAATGAGCCTCGTGAAATTTTTCCGACACGGCCAAAATCAGCATGGAAATGGAAACCACGAAGCCGAGCCGCACGAGTAGCTCAAACCGACTGACTCGCCATAGTTCCCAAAGCATGGCTGATACCGGTCTCAACGAAAAAAAGTGCATTTACTGAACCTCCGGCTGACGCGAGCGTCCTACGCGGGCGACAAAGATTTCTTGAAGCGAAGCTGTGCGCGCATGGCTGATGTACCCACCGGCCGCCTCGAGCGCGTGGCAAATAGCGTCGCTTGCCCCTTCGCAGACCACGGACCATTGACTACCAAGCCGATTGAGAGAGAGCATGCCCTCAATGGCCGGGAACGAATCACTTTCGCGAGGCAAACGAACTGTGATCATGTGATGCTGCTCGCGGATCGTATCTAACGATCCTTCGAGTACCAGTTTTCCGTGGTTGATCATGAACACGCTGTCCGACATCAATTCGACTTCGTCCAATAAATGGGACGAGAAAATAGCCGTTCGGCCATTGTTTGCTACTGTACGAACGATCGCGTTTAAGATGTCTTTGCGTACAACCGCATCCAATCCGGTCGACGGTTCGTCGAGTATCAACAGGTCGGGATGATGGGCCACGGCGGCAACCAAACCGACTTGGGCGCGCATGCCCTTCGAGAGATCCTTTACTTTCTTGCCAGTGTCTAAACCGAATGTATCGAGCAGCTCCCGTGCATAATCACGATCCCAATGCACATAGTATGCGGCCGTGTACTCCATTAATTCATCGATGCGCATCCACTCCGGCAAATCGCGATCTTCAGAAAGATAGCCGATTCGTCCGAGGACTTCGACCGGATGCAGTACCGGATCTTTGTCAAAGACGCGGACCGAACCCTGCTTCGCCTTGAGCAGTCCGAGCAGATGTTTTATCAGGGTTGTCTTGCCCGCTCCATTCGCACCGACCAGCCCGTAAACCAAGCCAGGCTGCATCAATAGACTAATATCGTTGAGCGCCAGCATCTTGCCGAACTGCCGAGTAAGATTGCGTACCTCAACCACATTGTCAGACATCGAGCTATTCCTTCGACTGTGATTTATCCAGAGCTGCCTGGCGTTTCTCAAGAAGTTCGATGACTTCTTCGAAACGAAAATTTAATTGCCGAGCCTCTGCTAGTAAGGCGTCGGCGCGCTGCGACAAAATCCTCCGCTGTTCGCTCTTTCGAATCGGAGACGCGAGCTCCGCAACATACGTCCCAGCACCTTGGCGCTTGACCAGCAAGCCCTCCGCCTGGAGAGTATCGTAGGCTTTCACTATCGTGTTCGGAGTAACCTGCAGTTGCTCGGCCAGATTGCGAATGGGTGGCAACTCCGCGCCAACCTCCAAGTGCCCTGAGGCGATCAGATAACGCACTTGATTGACGATCTGCCGATAGATCGGAACACCGTCTCGCAATGAAATTTCAATGTGCACGTCCACCTCGCTCAAGTATCACTGTATCAGTACTATGATACAATTGGCGGAGATTGTCAAGCATTTTGTTGCGTATCTTGTGAGCGGCGAAATATTTGCCGCTCGCGGTAGCATCTGCGTTAGGGACTTGTCGCCCGATCTGAGCTGCAGCGGGATGCGCCGTACTGGCGATCAAGAATTGCCGTTGCGGGCCGGTTGGGGTAGGCCATTTTTTCCGGCGCGTCGCAGCAAGCCACGACGTGCTGTGTCGACGGGCGTCCGTGAGCCGACGGTCCGGTTGGTTGCTGTGCGAGCACTTTTTCCGGGAATGCGTCTAGTCGTGAAGCAGCTAAGTTCTTAGCTTATACCAAGTCGGATTCTGCTTTTCATGGAAATCAAGGTAACCTCGCATGGCCACAGCAAACGCACCCAGCTCACTTTCTGCTAATCCGGCTTGGATCGCGCTCACCAAGCATTTCGCAAGCATTCAGGAAATACACCTTCGGGAGCTATTCGCAGCCGATCCGAAACGCGGCCAAGCAATGTCGCTCGAAGCCGTGGGCCTGTACTTCGACTATTCCAAGAATCGTATAACCCAGGAAACGCTTGAACTGCTGGTAAAACTCGCCCAGTCCTGCCAGCTTCCGTCGCGCATCGAGGCGATGTTCACGGGCGAAAAAATCAATATCACGGAGGACAGGGCTGTACTGCACACCGCGCTGAGGGCACCCCGCAATGCCTTAGTCACTGTCGACGGAGTTAATGTAATTCCAGAAATTCACTCGGTGCTCGACAAGATGTCGAATTTCTGTGATCGAGTACGCAGTGGCGCGTGGAAAGGGCATACGGGCAAGCCAATTCGAAATGTGGTGAATATCGGCATTGGTGGTTCGGACTTGGGGCCGGTCATGGCGTACGAGGCCCTACGGCACTTTAGCCAGCGGAATTTGACATTTCGCTTCGTTAGCAATGTTGATGCTACGGATTTTGCAGAAGCGACTGTCGACCTCGATCCAGCGGAGACTTTGTTTATCGTCGCTTCCAAGACTTTCACAACCATTGAAACGATGACCAACGCCGATACGGCTAGAAAGTGGTTGCTGGCTGGTGCTGGCAACGACTCTGCGGCAGTGGCCAAGCATTTTGTGGCTCTTTCGACAAACGCACAAAGGGTTGCAGCGTTCGGAATCGACACGCAGAACATGTTTGAGTTTTGGGATTGGGTGGGAGGACGTTATTCGATGGTGTCAGCCATCGGTCTCTCTACGATGCTCGCCATCGGCCCGGCGGCGTTTCGCGAGATGCTCGATGGATTTCATCAAATGGACGAACACTTTCGTACCGCACCTTTGCAAAAGAACTTGCCCGTGCTGATGGGGCTGTTGTCTATTTGGTACGCTAATTTTTTCCGCGTCGAGACATCTGCGGTGCTCCCTTACGACCAATACCTCAAGCGATTCCCTGCATACCTACAACAGCTGACCATGGAAAGCAATGGGAAGTATGTAACGGTAGCTGGTGAACCGGTGGATTACGATACCAGTATGATCTATTGGGGAGAACCCGGTACGAATGGGCAGCACTCGTTTTACCAACTGATTCACCAGGGAACGCGGTTGATTCCATGCGACTTCATTGCATTCGGCAAATCGCTCAATCCGCTGGGCGAGCATCAGGATATTCTGATTGCCAACGTTTTGGCGCAGAGCGAAGCGCTGGCGTTTGGTAAAACGGCGGCTGAAGTCAAAGCCGATGGCACAGCCGATGAGCTTGTTCGGCATCGCGTTTTTCAGGGCAACCGTCCATCCAATACGATACTTGCCGAGCAGCTGTCTCCGGCTGTGCTAGGGAAGTTGGTGGCACTGTACGAGCACAATGTATATGTGCAGAGCGTTATTTGGAATATCGACGCTTTTGATCAATGGGGTGTCGAGCTCGGCAAGGTCTTGGCGAAAAACATCATTCCGGAACTTGATCCGGCTCATGCGGGCGAACTAAGGCACGACAGTTCTACAAACGAGCTCATTCGTCGCTACCGCAACATGAAGTGATCGGACGGAAGTGGCACATCCCCGTCAAAGTTGCTCAAGATAGGCAACTAGCCGATTTACCTCGGACTTGGAGAGCTCCCGCGAAAGTTCATGGTGGTGGTTTTCGAGTAGATCGCGCAACGAGGTAGCGCGTCCATCGTGAAGAAGTACGTCTTGACGCTGGCTGATACTCACCAGGCTGGGAGGGTTAAACAAGCGATGGTTGTTTTGGTCAGCCAAATCAACATCATAATTCTCAGCGCTCGTATACCACTTGCCGCCGTGGCACGCGTTGCAGCCAAGTTCCCGGAATAAAGCTGCCCCGCGCGCGAACTTGCCGGTGTTTGCCAGGGGAGATGCTGTCATGGGAGAGTCAACATGATATGGCGCATGGGACTGTTCGCGGGCAGCGACAGACTGGCGAGCCACCACGCGACTGGGTGGAGGCGGCAACGAGCGGATATAGGCGGCGATGTCATCCACTGTAGCTAGGGAAACTTTGCGATCGCTGGCCATTGTTGAGCGGATTGAATGCGTGATCTGCGACTCCAAATCGGGCAAACTGGCTGTCCAACTGTAAGGTGCCGTCTGCGATTGGCCAAGCAATGAAAGCACGCGCTTAGGAGTGCCAAAGGAGTGGTCCGTCAGATTGTCATTGAGTTGGCCGTTGGTATGCCCGTGACTATGACAACTGTGGCAACTCATCCAGCCATCGTGCGAAAGTTTGGAATTAAAAAACGCTTGTTCGCCCCGCTCGATTTGCGTTGGCGCACGGATAGGCCCCAGGGAAATTTGCTGTACTTGATCGGTAGCCAGATCTATTAGCGACAACGAATCGCTGAATTGATTGACTACGATCAACTGCGATTCGTCTTTCGTAAATGCGCAAGCGACCGGATGAAGTCCAACGTCGACCTGACGAAAGTAGTAGTCATCCTCTCTGCCGATCGCTACACGGTTGGTACCTCCCAAAGTAATCGCCAACAGTCCTGTGCTGGATATCGCTAGTGCAGTGGGATCGCCCGATCCATTTCCTGTGGAGCCCAGGGGATAAAAGCGACCCTGCTTAAATATTTCTTGTCCCGTTTGATGCCGCATGCGGTCGACATGAAGCCAGCGCAGGTTATTACTCATTACCCCACCCCAGGTAATTTCGCTGCGAACTGATTGTGCCGTCTCGCTCAACAGTTGATGTGGGAAGAGCACCATGGAACCATCGCGCACGCTGGCAAGTGCTGTGATGTTGTGACCGTACACACGGTCGCGTTTGACAACTCGGCCCGTTT
The DNA here is from genome assembly GCA_041736515.1 of Pirellulaceae bacterium. Taxonomy (GTDB): domain Bacteria; phylum Planctomycetota; class Planctomycetia; order Pirellulales; family Pirellulaceae; genus Aureliella. Next base: position 7,556 of record JBGSTP010000211.1, on the reverse strand, counting down.
GGCGATCGAGCATGCGGTAGTTGCGACCAAAGGCATCGGTCACCAACACCAATTCGTGTTTGGGCAATAACAGCACTTCGCCACCACACATCTGCAAATCCGCAGTGGCCAACGACTGCCAATTCGTTTCTTTGCAAGCATCCCGACCCTGGAGCTTCCAGCGGAAAAGTTGCTGGGACCATAGACCGCTGGCGTATAGGGTCTGGTTTTCGGCATCCCAGGCCAGCGCTCGAGCCCGACCGGGTGCCTCAAGTCGGCAGGTGGGGGACCACCTACCCGATGCCCGACGGAGAATGACTACTTGCTCGCGTTTGTTTTCAGCGATAGCCACAATGCCAGGGGCTAGTGCCAACATCTGTCCCCAACTGCAGGACTCCTCGAAATAAGCTACCGCAACGCTGGGCGGGGACAAGCTGAATTCGTAGATTTCGCCGGACAGCTTGGTTGAAATCAAAGCAGAATTGCCATCGACAAACAGCACATCCATTGGCTGTCGATAACTTCCATCGTCTGCGAAGACGAGTGGATGACTTGAGTAGCTGCCTGGAGCATCGTATGCTTCGGTGTCGGTTTCTGTACCGTAATATTCGCCACCGTAGCCGGTCGACAACTTTTCGTAGGGCTCATCGCCTCGGCAATCGCTAGACCGTATTGGTTGGCAACTCAACCAACAACCTGCAATTAAGGTTAACAGCCGCGCTAGAGCGCGGCGCGTAAAAATTTGGGGTGGAAGCACGCTGGCATCTCGCTTTTGCGATGTCGAGACTCACCAACCTGTTAGATTTCGAGCTCGATCAATTGGGGTGGGCGGCTAAGGGGCAGACGCTAGTAGCCATTTATCTTAGCAAAAGCCTAGCTCCATTGCTCGCAGGCTGATAAACCATTCGGCCGTTTTTCGGCGGATGCTCACCTGAGAATGACGGCGGCGAGCGACAGCAGTGAGAAACGCAACCTTGGCAATAGCCCGCTGCAGTCAATCCGTGGTGTTGGCTGCCTGGGCGATAGCTCCGATTGTGAACTAGTACTGCTTAGGTGGTGCCACTCCATTCAACCTCTGTTGAAGTTGCTGTTGCATGCTAGGTTCCTCGTAGTCGAAGTACTCGCCCAGCAGCTCCTCTGCCTTCTTGCGCTGATCGGGCGCAAGCTCGCTGAGGAGCTGAGCTCGCGCTCGTGCGCGAATCTCCTTTATCGCCGCTCTAGCCTCGGCTTCGATCTTGGCGGCTCGATCGGTCAAATGTTGCTTTTGATCTTCGTGTACTCCCACCTCCTGACCTAACTTGCCATTGACAAGCAACTCACCCAAGCCCAGTTGCGCGATCTGCACTTGATAGGCCAATTGCCGAACTCTGTTTAATTGCTCGGGCAGAAGAATTTCTTCGACGGCTTCCTCCGCGGCCAGTTGATTGGCTTCCATCATCTCTTTCACTTCGCGGCCACCGATGCGCACCGCGCTGGACCCTGACTTGCCGCTGTGTGTCATGTTGGCGCGAAACAAGTCGGACATTCTTTTCTGCGATTCTGCATTGATCTGTTTGACTCCCGCATACTGTGCATCGGTCAATTGAAGCTCGTTGCGCACCGACTCGTTGGCGAGCAGTTTAAATAACTGCGAGCCACTACCGGGGTCGAAATTGCCGGAGCTGCCGATCGATAGCACTCCGGATGGGCCCAATGGGAGAGCGGCGGCTCCAGCCACGATTCGGCTGCGCATCTCATCGCTAACCGCACCGCTGGCGTCAATCTGCAAGACCTGCACGCCTGAGACTTGCGGTTCCTGAGCACTCGCAGCGGCAGCCAAGCACGCGACTGAGGCGATGCCAGCGGCGAATCGAAATGTAATAAGCAATTTCACGCGATGTACTTCCGATAGGAGAATTGAAACGCAAGCGGTCACGGGATATTCAGCGGCTAATTGAGATCACGATAAGCCAACAATACATCTGGCGGTGCTTAGTCCTTTTTGAGCGACTTCAGCAATTCCTTAATTTCTATCAGCTCCTGATGGAGTTCCGTGAGCTGAGACTTAGTTTCTGCGAGCTCTTCAGCGATGCTTCTTTGGTCCGCGTTCCTTTCAAGCCAGGCGCCGTTGGCGCCATCGGATTTGAGAATATAGCCATTGGCAGGGGAAAAAGAAAACGCCAAAGACCCGAAATCGGGCACGGCAGTTTCAGGTTGCTTGGCGGGTTTTACCTCCTTGTTCACCACTTCCGAGTCGCGTAATACGGCGATAGAAACAGAGTCCCCCTTCTTTCCCGCAGTCTGAATCAACTCGATCAACTCGGCAGCGTCGTCGATTTTCTTGCCGTCTACCGAAACCACCACGTCGCCCTCTTCGATTCCAGCCGCTGCAGCGGGCGAATCGTCGAACACTTTGTCGATAATAATTTTGGCGGATTCGGTCTTGTCATCTTCCTGGACTTCGAGGCTGGTAGATTCCGATTTTAAGGCGACTCCCAAAATGAATCGCTCGGTCTGTTCGGCTTTCTTCGCCCCCAAAATTTTTTGGCGCACCACGTCGGGCAGCGAAGTGACGCGTTCGAGCTGAAGACGGTGCTCCAGACCGTTCATCGCCTTGAGGAGGATCTCGTCTTGCTGACGGTCTTTCAGGATCTGCGCGGCATTGACAACGGCGGTAGCCACGGAGCTCTTGGCGGACACTGCATTCTTCACGATGCCGATGATTTTCTCTTTTTGTTCAGCACTGAGTTCGGTTTCTGCTAGCGCCTCGTTTATCTGCTTGAGCATTTTTTCATGATCGAACTTACCTTGGCTCGTCGCACGAATTGTGATTGCCGTGCCTGCATTGCTACCTTGCTCGTCAGAGTTCTTGACTTTGTCGCCTTGTTGTGGTTCGTCAGCGGATAAGTGGCATAGGCCAAGGCTGAGTCCAAGAATAGTGGTTGCAAGTAGTTGCCAATTGTTTTTCATCGTACTTCCTTAATTAAAACGTCAAAATTGTCATCGCTTCAATCCATCAAATGCCGTAAGGCTCAAAACTCACATTTCGAATGGGAACAATCATTTGCCGTCCATCGGGTAGCTCCGCACCGTAGACGTCGGTATCTACGCCGATATTCCACCCGCTTCGCAATAGCTCAGTTCTGAGCCGTTCGAGTTGTTGGCGGTCACCGAAGATCATTTCAGGCTGAAGGGCTTGGACTTCGTAAATGGGGGCTTCCATCAACTCGTTAGCCGAACCGTCACCTACGAATTGCAGTCTCCCCGCTTCAACTAAATCTCCTAACCCGGTGTATTTGAACTCGGTTGGCTGTTCGAGCGTCTGCGCGAGGGTTAGGGCTGCGGGATCGAAATTAGCGCGTGGTTGGTGATTGCCTGCGAGTGACGGTGCGGCATCTTGGATGGCTCTATGCGAGATTTGCTGTCGATAAGCGATGAACGCACCTCCAGCCATCAGCACCAGCGAGGCGGCCATGCTCAGTAAAAGCGGAGAATTGACAAATCTGAGTATTGGATGGACGTGGACCAGCGACTCAGGGGTCGGAGCTATCGATGCTTGCGTGCTGCTGGCATCGCTGTGAGTGCTGTCGCAACTAGATGCACTACGCCGGTCGATTCCATGTTTGGAAACGTGGCGAGAAAACTCGCGGTCCTCGATCAGCTGCAGAGCCAGAGTCCGCCACTGATGCACATCGTTCCCCAAGGATCGCAGAAACACGGCGCGCTCCTCGCCTGTCAATTCGTTGTCTACCAAACGCTGTAAAGTAAGTGCATTCATTGTTCAATCTTCAGTTTCTTCAAATGCCGTCTTAGCGCATTCCGCGCTCGCAGGAGTCGATACTCGATGGTCTTAATGCTCACACCCATGTGGCTGGCCAGGTCCCTGTAGCTCCAATTCTCCGTGTATTTTAAGAGCAAAATTTCGCGGTCCACTTCGGGCAGCGTCGAGATGGCCGACCTTACTCGCTGCTCCTGTTCGGATTGCATGAGCCAATGATCGTCGTGGCTGTTCGGAGATTTGCAAATGGGCTCGCCAATCTGTTCCGAGTAGCGGTCCAGCAATTTTCTCTGACGTCCGAGTGTGCGGCGGTAATTAATGACCTTCCGCAGCACCACGCGGTAAAGCCATGGTGCGACCATGGCCGGATCCGAAGGCGGGTCGGTTTGGCGCAGGACGATAAGCGCCAAGTCCTGCAATATGTCTTCGGCAGCGTGCGCATCGCCAAGCCTGGCGCGCACGACTGTTTCCAGCCAGCGGCGGTTCGATTCCAACGCGCTCGACCAGTCGATCGTTCGACTTCTATGGGCATTAATCGCGACTATCCTTGAAACGTGCTGCAGTTTGAGGCTCCTGCTTTAAAGTCACCGCAACCAGCGGCTTCCCTCACGAATAATGAGCATAACCTGGAGGACCTGGTCTTCCGTTGAAACAGCTGTCCCCGCCGGGGTGATCCGCCTCGTCGCAACCTGCCTATTATGCACAATATAGGGGGAGGCTGATTAGTTCTGCAGTGTAGCTCGGTTACCCAGATCGTCTCCGGATGCATGTCCGTCCGGCTCCGAATCGCGGCCGCGATCCGCAGGCCAACTGAGCGAGAACTTGGTGCCTTTTCCAAGTTGACTGTGAATTGCTATGGTGCCGCCATGTTCGCGGAGGATTTTTTGGCTGACGGGCAATCCAAGTCCAGTGCCTCGCGATCCCTTGTTGGACTCGAACGGAGCAAAAATTTTGACTCTGTCTTCCTCAGGAATTCCGGGGCCATTGTCCTGAACTTCGATCGTGACACGATTCTTTGGCGTTGACAGCTCAAGCGTTACCGTCACCTGTCCGCCCGCACCCTGCACGCCAGGATCCTCAACCCGTTCGAATTGGCTAACCGCATCAATAGCGTTGGTGACCACGTTGAGCAGTGCACGGTGCATCGCTTCGGCATCAAAATCGACTTGCACTTCTTGCGCTGGGCGACTCCAGTTCAAGAAGACTCTGTGTTCGGCAGCACGTGTTTGCATGAGTTCGACCACTTCATCGACGACCTTTCGCAAATCCCCACGGGCAAAATCAGGCTCGCGCTCCTTACTAAAAGAGAGCATGTCCATGACCAAATTGCTGATACGGTCTTGGTTGCGCTCTACGATATTCCATCCCCGTCGGATGACGCCTAGATCCTCTTTTCTTAGTCCATCTTCGACCAAATAACTGCCGCCTCGCACGCCCTGCAAAATATTCTTGACATGGTGCGACAAATTGGCGATCGTTTGTCCCATCGCTGCGAGCCGTTCCGATTGAAGCATGGCTCGATAGAATTGTGTATCTTCGATTGCCAGGGCAGCTTGTCCGCCGATAGCGATCATGAGTTTCAAGTGTTGTTCATCGAAGAGGCTTTTGCCTTCGCGTTCGGCAAACACACCGGCAGAAACTTCGGTGTCGACGTAGATGGCGCCGACCAACCCGTATCGCCCGTGCATAGGCACGCAAATTGCCTCATGGACGCCAAGTTGGGCAATGCTTTCTACCGAGTTCCAGCGCGAGTCTTCTTGGGCATTGCTCGTTAACACGCCCTCTTTATTGGCGATAACATGATCCAGGATGGTGCGGCTGATCGATGCGCGTCTCATGCTCGGATGACCGCTGGATTCCCGTTTGCGATCGCGGCTGTAGGTTGGCATCAGTTGGCCCGACACATCGTCAACCATGAGAATGCAAGCTCGATCGCACTCGATCCATTGGAATATCAGGTTTAGCACTTGCGTCAAAAGATCATCTAAATCTCCGGTGCAACTGATCGCTTGAGCGACTTGAAATACGATTTCGAGATCGCTTGTCTGAAAGCCTTGTGGAGGCGGATTCGACGGCAGTAGACCGGACGAATGCTGGCTCGCTGGCTCATGGGGGGCATCGGTTACGCGAACTTTGGCCACTTCTGCAGCATCGCCGAGTTTTGCAAGATTCAGCGGAGCAATCTGCAGGCTTTCGATGCTCGAACGGATCTGCGAAAGATCGCTTGGTTGAGGCTCCGCCACAACGTCGATTTGACTATAGCTTCGGCTGGAATGGGGTTCGGGGCCACCGGTGTAAATCATCAGAGTGCGTCCGACCTGCACTCGATCGCCACTCTGCAGAATTTTTTTTTCTATTCGGCGACTATTGACGAATGTACCATTGCTACTGCCGGCATCTTCAATTAGATGTCCCGCTTCGATCGTTCTCACAACGCGGGCATGGCTGCGCGACACTTCAGTGTCGCGCAAGCGAATTTGGTTTACGGCTTCTCGACCGATGGTCGCGACGGCACCACGGATCGGAAAGTGCTGTCCGTTATCTTTGCCACGAATGACGTAGAACGATGCCATAAAAACAATTCAATGTGCCGGAGAAAGCTCGTTAGAGTTCGCTAATACGCTGGAATGTCTCGCGGAGGGCGCCGTAGAGAGACTGATAGATTGGGTAAATCTTATGGTAGCTCTTCACTGCTGCTTTCTTGGGTGGTGTTTTCTTGACCACTTCGATCGTTGCCTTACACGCTTCGTCGATCGATTTGAAATGTCCACAGCCGACAGCGGCCAAAAGGGCGACGCCGTAGGCAGGCCCCTGTTCAGCGTTGATTGTACAAGCGGGTTGATCCATCACATCGGCAAAAATCTGCCGCCAGAGTTGACTCTTGGCACCGCCGCCGCTGAGTCGCATTTCGCGGACTGGCACGCCCAGCGATTTAATGATTTCCAGGCTGTCGCGGAGGCTAAACGCCACCCCCTCCATGACAGCTCGCGCCATATGGCCTCGATCGTGCGTGGAAGTCAGTCCGACAAAGCAGCCTCGCGCATGCGGGTCGGCATGAGGAGTGCGTTCACCAGCCAGATAAGGCGCGAAGAGCAATCCGTTGCAGCCCGTGCTGACCGCAGCGGCTTCGGCATTAATCGCCGCATACGGATCGGTACCGCGTCGCACGGCTAGCTCTTTGCAAACATTCTCTACAAACCACTGCAGCGAGCCGGCTGCCGACAAGGTGACTCCCATCATATGCCACTTACCATGGACAGCATGACAAAAGGTGTGCAGTCTACCTGCTTTGTCGTACTGAGGTTCGTCGCAATGCACGAACATCACACCACTGGTTCCAAGTGAAGCGGTTAAAATACCGCTACGTACTATGCCATTGCCGACTGCACCCGCAGCACAATCGCCCGCCCCCCCGACGACTAAGCAGTCCGCACTGAGGCCTAGTTTTTCGGCAATTTCTGGCCGTAGCGAACCGGTCACCTGTTCGGATTCGTATACCTTTCCGAGCAAAGATTTATCGAGCTGTAGTTTCCCCAACAGTTCATCCGACCAACATCGATTGCGAACATCCAGCAGCAACATTCCGCTGGCATCGCTGACCTCCGTTGCAATTTCGCCTGTTAGTCGGCGACGAATTTCGTCTTTGGGCAGCAGTACCGTTTTCAACTTTTCAAAGCGTTTGGGTTCTCTGTTGCGCAACCATAAGATTTTTGGAGCGGTGAAACCCGTGAGCGCCGGATTGGCGACCATGCGAATCAGTTCGTCGCGGCCGCCTGCTAGTCGCGTAATTTCCTCACATTCGTCAACAGTGCGTCCATCG
>JBGSTP010000195.1:0-22463 GCA_041736515.1 Pirellulaceae bacterium | reverse complement strand
AAGGTACTGTTTCGGGAAGACTCCGAGACAAACTTTCGATGACTCGAAGAAACTGGCCGAACAGAAAGTGCTCGACCAGCTCTTACAGCCCAGTGCGTAATCTGGGTAAAAGCTGTCAGATCAAGTACTGGCTACTACACGTAAATGCTTTACCACCCGGAGAAAGAAGTCCTTTGACGACAGCCAGAACCTCCACGCTTGAAGTGTAGTTTAGATCAAATACATCGAGCTGCGTCCCTGGCGCGGAACCAGATTGGGTCTCTGTTGCGCTCGGGCGCGTTACGAAGATGATCTCTCCCTTCTGAGACCAGACAAGCCCATTGATTCTCAGAATGGCATCTAACGCATCCCAGAGTGGGACGTTGTTAAGCGTTGTGGTCACTGTTGCTTCGACGTTCTCAGCAATCACGATGTTCACATGGCTCTCTTCCGCCAAGTGCCCCAGCACGATCCTAAGATCGACATTGCGTGCAAAAATGCTCACCAATTGGTCGCGAGATTGGACCGTCAATGTTCCGTCAAGCTCTGGATTCTGCCTGATTGGAACAATCAACGCCTGCGGCTGCAGACTCGTCGGCTGCTCGCTTTGGGCGCGCACACTGGAAGCTGCCAGCACAAGCATGGCCAAACTGGCAAAAAGGAGCACTCCCAATCTGGCAACGAGGCGGTTGCGCCTTTTGTTCTGATTGCCAGTGTGCATGGATTGCTCGCAAATTCCGAAAGAACACCCGATCACAGGGATAATCGGAACCAGCGCCATCGAACGTTCGGAATATTCGTCAAAATCGATAAACTTTCGCCAGCTTGCCTTATGCTGCTATTTCTGTCTGCGAGTTTTCCTTAATGGAATATGCTGGCTGCATCCGCTTCTCCTTCCGGTTCAGCGAGCTTCAAGATCAGAACTCGCTGCTGAATTTCATGCAATTGTACCGAATCGGATAAATACTCGCCCTGTTCGAAGACCTTCTCGCCCAACCGGACTATTTTTCGGGCATTGGATCGAAACACGTAGTCGACTGTCTGCTGGGACAATTCGCGACCCATGCTCGCTAATTGGTCGGCGGCAGGTGGTTGGCTGTCCGCCAATTTGCTGCAAACCATTTGTCCAGTCGCAACTTCATCCTTTCGATGTTGCAGATAGTTGGCGAAGGGACTGCTTTGCGACAGGAACTGCAGGTCGACTTCGGGCCAAACTAGCTTGCTAGCGGTGTTGGCGATCAGCGTGGATTGCGTGGTTGCCTGCCCCGTTGGCTGGGCCGTAGGCCGAGCAATCTCTGGTGATTCGGAGACAGACTCTTCCTCGACTTTAGACGGTACCCATAGAACGTAGGCCAGGACGCACAGGAGGATTGGAATCGAAGCTAATTTGTAGCGTTCGTACTTGTCCTTCTGCTTCTCTTTCTTTTTGACTTTCATAGTTTTACGTCGCATTTACGGGAGCTACAATCGGTCCCTCGCTGTCGCGCCGGGCTGTAAAAAACATTGGCTATCGCGAGCAAGTTTGCTGGCAACCGTGTTACGCGACCTCAAATGGCCAGAATAGCAGCGGGGTAAAATTTGACGGTAATGCGGGCCGAGCAGCGTTGACCAAGTGGATCCAATGGGGTCAACGTCAACCCACTAATCCGACCTGGGCAGTCCAGTCTTCTGAGATCGCTCAAAAAGTGCAGCATGTTTGCGTATTCGCTGCTGGCTTGCAATACGAGCGTCACTTCGCCGGTTGCCTTGTCGGACTCTTCCCGCAAATTGTTCAATTCGATATCTCGTGCTGACAGCAATTTTGAAACGGTACCAATGAGAGGTTGACCACTTTGCGTTTCAATGGGGTAACTTGCCTGGATAGACTTTGTTTTGGCCTCGATGCCGCTAGTCAGCGCGGCGACTTCACCCTCGAGTACGGGTGCCAATCCGCGCAGATGTTCCACCTCTACGATTGTCTGTTGCAGTTGCTCCTTAGCTTGAAGCGCCGGCCGAACTCCAAATACGTAAGCCGTGCTCGCGCAAACGATGACCACCGACACACCAGCCAGATGGACCTGCATTTTCTTGAAGCTCACATTCATTCGAATCTACCCTGCTCTGACATTATTCTAAAACTCACACCGCAGCGTAAAACGCAGTGCTTCGCTATTAGGGTCCACCAACTCCAAGGCGCTACCGAGCTTAACATCGCAAAAGAGTCCTGCTTCTCGGATGCGCTGCATTGAATCAGAACAATTAGTTGTACCGTCTACAATCATCTGGAGCGTCACGTGACCGTTGCTCGACGCCTTGGAGGCACTCGACGGTTGGCACTGCTCGACAAAATCGATCGAGGTTACCTGCAGTTTGCCGTTGAAGTCCTGCTTGAGTTGATGCAGCAACTGCACCACGACCAATGGAGAAAAGCGGGACCGCAGCTCGACCTGCTCTGTTTGCATACGATTCAGTGCACGGAACTGAGCCTTGAGATCCTGGTGAACTTGGCGAATTTCTGTAGGGCGTTGCGTAAGCGATAACTGACCTTCTATCTGTGCTTTGATCCTGGCGGCGGTGGACTGTCCCCAACCGATTGTCAATAACATCGTCAGAATAATGACGGGAAGTAGTTTTCCCCACACGACAACAGTGCGCTTCTGGCGAAACCGCTGTGTGGCTGTCGGTGGCAGTAGATTCACCTTATGCATGATGCTGGCCCAACCATGCAAGCGAGGCGGCTAGCGCGTATTCTGATGATAGGCTGCTGGATTCCGACGACAAGCACCATGGTTTGACTGCGCTAGAGACCTGGGATGCAAGGTGTTCCACGAGACCCTCAATATGCGCAGCTCCTCCCATCACCCAGATTGTTTGGAGTTTTACACCCTGATTGCGCCAGCGAATAAACTCTAGTGCCGTGCTTATTTCCTTGGCGAGTCTCATGCATACCTCACACACCCAATCACGGGTCTCGATGACAGCCGAATCTACTACGACATTTGTTGACTGCATGCAGTGTGCGAGCCAGCGTCCAGCTTCAGTGGGTGACATACCAAAGTCGTCTGCCGCTCGAGAGGTGAGCTCTCTCAAACTACCGTTCGACAAACAGCGAATGTAGTCGATCTGTCCGTTGACTAAAGAGACCAGAGTCGGCTCTCCATAGCTCCAATCGAGCCCGACATGAACAAGCGACTTCTCTTCAACCGGGATGACCATTTCAAGTGCATTGGCTATACACCACGGTAAACCGTTCATGGTACTTGGCGAAAGCCCGACTTCATCCAACTGCTGCGCTACGGTCCACGCGAGGTCCTCTGGCAAACTGAAACAACGCACTTTGGTTTGCTTTTCATCTGCTTGGTTTTCTTTACTCTGGTGGTCGTAACCAGGCACAACAGCAATACAGCGGGCCCGTTTGTCTTCGATTGCTGCCGAGATCGTCTGCTGTAGGCCAGCCGTATTGACTCGAGCATTCTTAGGAACATAAATCGTTCGGTAGTCGCAGGTGGACATACTCATCATCACGCTCACGTCCATAGCGTGGATATTCTCGCGAGTACCAACGACCTGATTTATCCTGGACGCTAATTCACGTAGTGCACGCTTACTCCAGTTAGTCGTGGGTGCGATCGAAGCAACACCCGTTGAATTGCGGACTCTTCTTTCGCCGAGCGGAGTTCCCTCAGGCGGCACACCGGTATTGTGGTCCTCTACTAGGGTACTAGTGCTGGTCGGAATGGTAACGGCCTGGTAGACCACATCCTGTGTGGAGGATCGTTCTGCTATTACGATCTTTGTGTTGATTTGACCAAAGTCGATGCCCAGACTGCTGCTCTGCTTTCTCCACCAGCGGCAGGGTCCGCGCGACTTACTTTTAGGATTTATCGTTAGCTTGCTCACGACAGATGCTCCGCTAGCCTGCGGCTCCAGCTTGGACATCTAGGATTGGTAGCAGCACCGAAGCTACTACCACGCCAACGAACACTCCCAGCACGACGATAATTAAGGGCTCGCTCAGTTTAAGCACCTGCCGCAATTGAGAGCTGCCCTCTTCGCGATAGTAGGCTCCCGCAGTTGTGAGCACGCTCTCTAGTTTTCCTGTTCGCTCTGCCATGACCAACATTGCACTGGAACCCTCGGGCAAGAAACCAAATTCATCCAAACTGTACGTCAATCCACGCCCCTCCATGACATCATGTTCCCAGGCTTCCACCAGCGACCCCAAAACACCTCCGCTGGTAGACTTCTTCAAGAGCTGAATTGCTTCGAGAAGAGATATACCGTTCATCAGCAAATGCCCTAGGTTGAGGAATAGCTGACCAACGGATAGATTCCGCAGCGTCGGACCGATTACTGGACTGCGGAAGCATAGCTTATAGATTGCTGTTCTTACCGGCGGCTGGGACAGAGCGACTCCTAAGATCGCGATTGCGCCGACTGCGCCAACAGTAACGATGAGCAGGTTGTTTCTGACCAATCTTGCTACTGCAAACAGGATGCTCGTGAAGAAAGGGGGTGTGACTCCCATGGAGCTAAAAGACTCTTCAAATTGCGGCAGTACGAACCAAACGAGAATGGCACCCACGACGAGCGAAGCGGTGCACAGAATTGCTGGATAGGCGAGCGCGCCAGCGATGGTCGCGCGGATGCTAAGATCTTCTTCGAGCTGAGCTGCTATCTGGCGCAGAACTTCGACCAATCGTCCCGACGCCTCTCCTGCTTGGATACTAGCCACCACATGGTGGCCCAATGTCTCTTCTTGTGCTGCGACTGCCAGGCTCAAGCTGTTGCCGTTTTGAATGTCGTCCAACACATGCAGCAGCGCCGTTTTCAAACCTGGTTGCTTGCAGGTAGATGCTACCAGTTCGATTGCTTCAGCGACGTCGATGCCGGTTTCGACCAGCAAGGCTAGTTGTCGAAAAACCAGTAAGAGACTGCGTTTACCGGCTCGGCTACGAAAAAGTAGCCGAAATCGAACGAAACCATCGAGATGCTGATGGTCGTCGGTCTGCACTTCGTCTGTCAGTAGGCCCTGGGACTGTTGAGCTGGGTCATAGGCGTATACTTGAGCTGCATTCATTGTTCTAATCCGTTAAGGCAACTCGAATGACTTCTTCGATACTGGTCACACCTGCTTCAGCCAGTGCTCTCGCTTCGTCGAGAAGAGTGGTTCCACCCTGCCCTGTTAATTGCGCGCGAAACTGTGCAAGACTGCCTTCTGCCGAGATTACTTCGCGAACGCCAGCATCGATGGCTAGCACTTCGTAGATCCCCTGACGCCCTGCGTAGCCTGTATCGAAACAATGCGTACAACCCTCACCGCGATTAAACGGTTGATTCGGTGCTTCCGTGTATCCAACCAGCATGGCCTGTTCAACGGATGGAAAATGGGTCGTCCTACATTTGGGGCAGATCTTGCGCACTAGACGCTGAGCTACAATGCCAGCCAGCGAGGCAGCGATCTTGTAGGGCGGAATACCCATATCGCGCAATCGCGTGATAGTCGACGCGGTGTCGTTGGTATGGAGCGTACTCAATACCAGGTGTCCAGTCAGAGCAGCCTGAATTGCAACCTCGGCAGTCTCCGCATCGCGAATTTCACCGACCAAAATAATGTCCGGATCTTGTCGCAATATACTGCGTAGCGCTGAGGCGAATGTGACTTGTCGAGCTGAATTCACTTGAACTTGGTTTACTAGTTCCAGCTGGTACTCCACCGGATCTTCAACCGTGACTACATTGCATCCGGAGTGCTTGATCGTTTCTACGGCCGAATAGAGCGAAGTAGTTTTCCCGCTTCCTGTCGGTCCCGTTACCAAGACGAGCCCGTGTGGTCGTCGTAGCATTTTGTGAATTTTCGTTAGTTGCTGGGACGGCACTCCCAACCGATCCATGTCAAACGTGATCGAACTGCGATCGAGAATACGCATCACGATTTTCTCGCCAAGAACGGTGGGCAGCGACGAGACGCGCAAGTCGACTTCGCGTTCATCGACACGCACATGAAATCGCCCGTCTTGACTTTTTCTTTGTTCGGCAATATCCAACTTTGCCATAACTTTGATGCGAGATACGACCGCCGGATGCAAATCTTTTCTGGGTTTGAGAACTTCGCGCAACCGCCCATCCACTCGAAAGCGAATGACACTAGACCGTTGAGACGGTTCGATATGAATATCGCTCGCCCCTTGCCTGACCGCTTGCACGATTAGATAGTTGACCAAATTGATGACGGGGCTGCCATCAGCGAGAACTTGGATACTATCGGTATCAAAGTAAACTTCGTCCGACTTCAGCTCGATAGCCGAATCATCCAAGTCAACCGTCAGAACATCGACTTTGAAGTCTTCCTCGTAGCACCGCGGAAGCAAGCGCTCAATCGAGCTCTTCAGACTTAGGACCGGTCTGACCTTTAGTGAGGTCAATTCCTCGAGCAGATCGACTGTTTCCAGGTTTTGTGGCTCGGCCATGGCCACCGTGAGCTCGTCATGCAAACGAAACAGCGCCAGGCAGTTCAACTGTACGGCGAACGATTTGGGAATCAATCGAACTACAGCCGGATCGACCAAGCCTTCTCTCAGTCGTACCCATGGAAAGTTGAGCTGATGCCCGATGAGCGGCAGCACGTCCGACTCGGGAATCAATCCCAGGGCAACGAGCGCTTCCCCCAATCGCATACCTCGACTGCCATGCAGCTCGAGTGCCTTCTCCAGCTGCGATTCGCTGATCAATCCCGCTCGCAGCAGCTTCTGCCCCAGCGGCACCGGCTGGCGCGCGTTGAAACCCGAGTTCGCTGTTGACTGCATTGTTGATATCATTATTGGTGCTGCCTATTTTGCGAAGTCGCTGAGTGCGGATCGCAAGTCATGGAATACGGCAACACAATCCTGTACACCCGTGATGCTTAGAATCTCGGCACACAATGGCTGGGGTTCGGCTACGACCAGTCTGCCGCCGCGCGATAGACACTGATGCTGCGAATCGACAATAAACTCGAGTCCCTCGCTGTTGATCAATGGACTCTCGCCCAGGTCCAGCACGATCAACGAACGGCGATTGGCAAAACACTCATCCATGCTCTTGCGGCACTGCAATAGACCTTCGCCTTGAAGCGAGTTCTTGGCCTTGATTATGCTGACCGAACCTACCGTCTGAATATCGGACACGAATTGCTCCATCTCAGCTGAGTTTGTGGGACAGAGGTAATCGCAGCGTGAAGCGCGATCCGAAATTGAGCCTACTCTCAACCTTCAATTCGCCTTGATGGAGTCGAGCCACTTCCATTGCAAAGGCTAACCCTAGCCCGTTGCCTTCAATTTCGTTCACGCGTTCATCTTGGCAGCGATAGAAGCGATCGAAAATCTTCGTCTGCTCCTCTTCGGCGATACCGATACCCGTATCTTCGACACTGATCGAGACGGCTGTATCCACCTGTTCGGCAAATAAGCGAATCTCACCGTGTTCTGGCGTGTACTTAATGGCGTTGCCAAGCAGATTGACCAAGCATGAGATGATTTTCTCTTTATCTGCCTGAATACTCTTGATATCGGGTGCTACTCGACAGATGAGTTTAAGTTGCTTCTTCTCGACTAGCGGCAATATGTGTTCTTGGATTTCCTGGAGCATGCGCTGCACATCAAAGGTTGCTGTGCTTATCGTCATCGAGCCTGCTTCGAGCTGTTGAATGTCCAACAGCTCGTTGAGCAAACGACTCAAACGCTCTGCCTCCGAATGGATGACATTGAAAAACTCTTTCTGTTGCGCTGGGGCAATGTTCTCCATATCGATGAGCGATTCCGAGTACGCTTTGATGTTCGTCAATGGCGTGCGCAGCTCGTGCGTTGCTGATGCTAGGAACTGTTCGTGCGCTTCGTTAGCCAGCGAGTTCTGCGTAACATCGCGCAATGTCCAAACGTAACCTTCGTTTTCTTGGACTCTGCCCTCCAGCGGCAATCGAGCTAGTTGCAACACTCCGTCGGCGCTGTGCTGACCGCAACGTAATTCGACTCGCAACGGCCGGGTGCCTTCAAGTATTCCTGAGCCAGCCTCCTGCCAATTGTCAAAGCCTCGAGCTGCGAAAAGATCTACCAAGGACTGGCCTACGATGTCTGTCTCCGCGTTGGTCGAACCTGCCAGCCTGGTCCAGGCCGGGTTGACATAGCTTAACCGTCCGAATCTGTCGGAAATGGCCAAGCCGTCCGAAAGGCTGCGGAGCGCGCGGGCATAGCGTTCTGCACCGCGGTCACCAGCCGCCTGGGCAATCCTTCGCTCGATACTTTGTTCTTGCGTGTGTGCCTGAAGTTTTTCAATGATGCGATTCCAACCGGTGGCCACTGGCCCATTCTCAAGCATCGGCACCATATCCATAGTGTCGGCGGACTGCGCAAAACTCCTCAATCGAGACTGTATGGCGTCCACCGAGCACAGAGACTTTCGCATCCGCCCAGTACCAACGATGACCAATAGGCCGGTCGCTATGGTCAACGCGAGCACCCTGTAGCTGGGAGCACTCGCATCGTACGAGAATTGCGAAATGATAAAACCCAACGAGAAGAGCGTTGATCCCAGAATTAGCGAGGTTAGCAATACCTCCCGCTGCAGGTAGCTGGTTCGAGCTGCAATCATGGATTCTCGTCTACTCTGTCATCGCGGGTTGCGAAACTGTTTTGAGATGTCGAACCAGATCTTTGGGTGAAAATGGCTTCTGGAACACTGCTGAGATGGCCAGTCGTTCCTGAACAGCTTCAATCCCCAGCTCGTGCGATTTTGCCGTACATAGAAAGACCGGTGTGTGGCTGTTTGGCCCTGCGGTCCGTATGGCTTCGATGACTTCCAAGCCCGTCATTTTGGGCATCTGTTGGTCGAGCAGAATCAGATCATATTTCCTGCGGCAACACGCCTCGTAAGCGGATGCGCCAGTACGATGTAGATCCACCGTATAGCCCGCGTTGCTCAACACAAAAGTGAGTAAATTTGCCAGTGCAAAGCTGTCTTCCGCGACTAGTATCTTACACACGGCCCACCCCACTTTCGTGCAATTGAAAAGTTCTCAAGCGAGGCGCTTATTTGCTAAATAGCGAGGCGTGATTTATCCGGAGTTCGCCAGTCGTTGCGTTGTAGAGCCAACCTCCAGCCGCATCGACGTCAGATGCCGTCATAGGATCACTTGTTACCACCTTTACCGCTGTGACAGAGGCTGCTCCCACTTTTACAGGTGGAAACGGGCCCTTGAGGTACGCGGCAAGATCGGTAGCCCGCGAGGTGGGATAAGCTCCCGTGTCGGCTTTGAAAAGTTCCGTAGCCCCACGCAGCGTCGAAAGCGACTGTAGATTTGCCGCTTCGCGAGCGCTGTCGGTGCGGTCGTTGAACTTAGGTACTGCTACCGCTGCCAAGATAGCAATGATAACGATTACAACGACTAATTCGATTAAAGTAAATCCACTAGCGCGTTGGCTCTTCATAGTCTCTAACCTCTGACATTTGATAATTGAACGACCTCGCTGGGTTTTTGCCCACCTAGCCGCGCAAGTAAACTTAGCCCACGCTGCACAAATGGCAAAAATAAACATGCACAATTTGAAAAGTTCCTGTTCTGTTGCTTGGGCGAATGCCATTGCCACAATTCCAACCGATAACACAACATGGCTGCCATTTCTCTCCTGTTACTTGACGATTTTCGCTGAAAAAGACGGAAGAACGATGCCCGGAATTCCTGCATCCAATCGTTCGCAAATTCTAGAGTTCCTCGCTCAGCGACTCGAAGGAACGCCGCTACTGCTCTCTGCTTGCACCTCCGTCAAATCGCTTCAGGTCGCCTTTGACGAATTTGCCGGCTGCAACGCCATGCCCGATCAATTGCCGCTGGCCGAAATGTTCCGCCAAGTATCCGCGAGGGAAGAACTTATCGGATTACCGATCGCTGAAAATCGATGCTTGGTGGGCGCTAGTATTCCATGCGACCAAGGACCGGCCATGGTATTGATTAGCGTTTTAGATTGTTGCGATAAGATCGGCCTTTGCCTGGTGCGGAACGCTGTTGAAGCCTGGTGCATGCATCAAGAACTCGATTCCAGTAGAAAAGCCCTCGTCGAATCGGCGATGCAGTTGGCGCAAAGTTTCGAAGAGCAGAATTGGCTCAGAGGATTCGCCAGAAACGCGTCGAGCTTCTCGCGGTTAAGATGCGCGAATGATGTGGCGAGCGGCATTCTGCAGCCATTAGGCTATCTTTTGCGAGCTCAAGATGTATTCCTAGTCGTTGACGCCGAAGAATCTTCGCGATCGGGCTTGGTCGATGCCAAGTACGGTCAATCGAATTTTTCTCTGAGCGGCATTCGAAAACTACTCTGCGAGTTGAGCCTCGGTCCAGATTCGATTCCGCTGGTCAGGAACAACATTGAATTGCTGGTAGAGGACGGATTTGTTCGTTCTATCATCGCTGTAAACGTCGGCAGTTCCGAGCGGCACCTCGGACATTTGATTGGCATTAATCGCTCGACTGAAGCGACTGACGATAGCCTGCCTGTCTACGATCCGGAATTCGGAAGCGGAGACGTGGGACTCTTGGAGGAAGCGGCTGTCTTGCTTTCGACGCAGGCTCATAATATCCAATTGTTGGTCCAGAGCAACCAACTCTGCTTGGGTACTCTACATGCGATGAGTAGCGCTATCGATGCTCGCGACAAATATACCCAGGGCCACAGCGAACGCGTGGCAAGATTGTCCTTCGACTTATCGCAGATCTACGGGCTAACTGATGAGGCCTGCCAAGAAATCTATCTATCGGGCATTCTTCATGATATCGGAAAGATCGGAATTCCCGACAGTGTTTTACTAAAGGCGGGCGCGTTGACCGAGGATGAATTTAAAATCATCCAGTTGCACCCGGAGATTGGATATCGCATCGTACAGCAGTTAGGGCATCTTCAATTTGTTCTCCCTGGGATACTGTATCACCACGAGAGATGGGATGGCCGCGGTTATCCGCATGGGCTGCGGGCTGAGTCTATCCCGATCATGGCTCGCATTATGGCGGTAGCTGACGCGTTTGACGCGATGACCAGTTCGCGACCCTATCGCAGCGCGATGCCAGTTCAAAAGGCACATCAAATCATCAATGCGGGAGCTGGCCAACAATGGGATAGTCGCGTGGTCGAGTGCTACAATATTTGGCTCAACCAACGCGCTAGCGACGATGTTCCCCTAGCAATTCCACAACAAAGTATCATTCCGCAGGACTCGCCGTTCGAGCACATGGTCCAAGCCGTGATGACGCTAGGCTTGTGACGCATAAACCTGGTTGCCATGAGTTTATGGGGGCAGGAAATTTCGATTCTCTGAATTCGGGATGTTCTAGCTGTAGTTCTAGTCTGCCCAGGGCGGCAAGCGTAGGAGCAAGTTTTAAAACGCGGAGAGGCGGAGAGCTCGGAGGGTCTCTAGGTGTGCCAATCACTTTCCATGAAGAAATGCTGCCAGATAGTGCTCATCGCTTACAGCTTCGAAAACTCCGCGCCTCGTTTAATCTACTGTCCGCGATAACTATGAAAAATATGTACCGGCGTACGAGCTACTCTTTAACTGTGGTGGGGCACGTGACATCCAACCCGTCAATGAGCGATTACACTACTGCACCCAATGCTGCCGAATGCTGAATTCGCGTGCAGTCGGTGAAGCGGCGTAGGAGCAAGTCTTAAAATGCGGAGAACGGTAACATGAAGTTCAACTTCTGTCCGTGGCAATGATTTGGCCAACTATGAGCCATACGCCAACGAAGAATGCACCAAGCATTGCGTGAAACCAGTCCAATGACATGTTCTACCTGTTGCGCTGAAAGATAACAAAGCCGCGTCATCCTTGCGCAAACCAGGTGGATTCGAGATCCTGAATCCACTTAACGATACGTAACGAGTGTAAGA
The DNA here is from genome assembly GCA_041736515.1 of Pirellulaceae bacterium. Taxonomy (GTDB): domain Bacteria; phylum Planctomycetota; class Planctomycetia; order Pirellulales; family Pirellulaceae; genus Aureliella. The sequence goes on along the minus strand of JBGSTP010000195.1, from coordinate 10,593 downwards.
AAGAAAACCCTTTTCGACTCGTAAAGAATCGGCAAATCGAATGAAGTTGCTGGACAAAAAAAAACTTCGGCGTCAAGGCTGGTTTTATAATACACCTCCGCCTAGGCGGGAGACTTTACCCAATCCTTCTGCTGCGTCGGACGCTTAATCGTTGATCTGAAATAAGCGACGCAAGGCGTCAATCAACGTGGCATGGTGCGAACTGTCGCTGTTTTCGCGCAATGCATGCAATGGCGGATGCAGTAGTTTGTTAGCTAAGCGATCGAAGGCTATTTCCAATTCCTTCTTTGTATGCTCATCGAGACCGCGCGGTTGGAGTTTGGACAGCAATCGCTGTAGTTCCTCTTGCTTTATGCGTTCGCCCTGTTCGCGAAACTTTCGAATGGTGGGCCCAGCTCCGCGATGGACACTTTCGCTGAGGAACTTTCGAATCTCTGCGTCGACAATTTGTTCGGCCTTAGGCCATTCCTTCTGCCTGGCTTGGATATTTCGATCGCAAACCTGTTGCAAGTCATCGACGGAATACAGATAGACATCGGGTAAACCTGCAATGGCTTTTTCAAAATCTCGTGGCACTGCCAAGTCGAGGATTAGGACAGCTCGCGCGCCGCGCTTAGCTCTAATCGCCTTAAAGCGATCTGTGGTTACGATCGGCTCTGTCGAGCTCGTCGTGGAAACGACTAGGTCCGCTTCGGCCAAACATTGGTCGAGTTGGTCCCAGGACTTGACCTCTGCTTGGAACTGCTCTGCGAACTGGTCCGCCATCGCCTGGGCTCGTTCCTCATTGCGATTGACAATTCGAATTAATTGGGCGCCTGCGTCTACGAGATAGCGCAGTGTTTCCGTGCCCATTTCGCCAGCGCCCACCAAGAGGATACGTTTATCGTCGAATCGTTCGAAGAAATCGGAGGCGATTTCGCTGACTGCGACACTGGGTACGCTCACTCTGCGGCGATGAATTTCCGTTTCGTTGGCAACTCGCCGCGCCACTACGGTCGCGCGTTGAAATGCTTGGTGCATGAGTGCGGAAGCGGACTGCCCTTCGCAGGCCAGTTCGTAAGCGGCCTTCACTTGGGACAGGATTTGGGCTTCGCCGACGATCATACTATCGAGGCTGGCCGCAACCATAAAAAGGTGCTTGAGCGTGGCCTCTCCCGAAGCTGAGCGAAGCTGCGGACTCACATCCGCAAAGTTGAGATTGTGATAGCTAGCAACAAAGTCGCCTAAATTCGTGGCCGATGGCAGTTTGTCGGCTTGAGTCGTCGCGCAATACAACTCCACACGATTGCATGTGCTGAGCAATACGGCTTCGGTTTCCGGAAACTTCGCGCAGAATTTATGCAGCGCCTCGATGACCTGCTCGGTATTAAAGGCCAGCTTCTCGCGAATGTCTAACGGCGTGTGGTGGTGGCTCCAGCCGACCATGGACCAGTGCATCAACCAACCTCCCGATAAGGCAACGAATCAGCTTCAAATTGGGACGTTGGTTGAGCAGGTTTGGACGGCTGGCCGTGGGAACTGAAAAGCACCGACGTCATGACCACGACCAAGAAAATAAAATTGGCTATTACCAGATAGGCGCTCCGCCGACCTCCCAAGGAGCTGCCGGTGGTCATTTCCAGCAGAGCTGCGATCGTGACCCATACGAAAAGTGCAAATGTGAAGACCGTTTCGCCACTCAACCACGCCACGTGACCCTGTTGATTGAAGTTCATCATGACCCCGGACAACAGGCCAACAGCCACACCCAACGCACTGGCCAGCAGGCTCAATCGATTCATGGATTGCAAGAATTCGAGCGTCGGAAGCTTGATTCGCGACCGTTTCTGCGAACGCAACTTGAGACGATGGGATTGAAATAGATACATCAGCCCGAATGCCAAACCAAAGACGATGAACATCGTACCAACCAGCAGGCTTACCCCGTGGATGGCCCGCCATAGATTCACTGTGGTATCGAGTTCAAAGGCTGGTGCGCTAACCATGAACTGTGCTAGACCGATGAGGATCAACACCATTGGAATCAAGAACAAGCCCATCGAGCCGTTGGGGTTGCGGATCGTCAGAAGTGTGCAACTCAAAGCAAGCCCCCAGGCTCCGAGCACGGCCCATTGAAACCAATTTGCCAAGAGTTGGGGCCGTTCACCATCCATGGCGGTGAGCGTGAATTGGTTGACCAGGAAGATGCTGTGGGCAATTAGCCCCATCACCAGCATACCGATTAAAAATACGTTTCTTCCGGGAACCTTAAAAAAAATACGTGCTACCTCCATGAGCAGTACCAGGACGTAGCTCAGTAGAAAGCAAGTGATAGATACTCCGGAAAGCACGCTCTTTCCCTTTGCTGCTGTGTCCAAAAGCGACGGTCCTAAAGCGACAGTCAACTTTGACTGAGTATGACCTAAATGGATCTACTTTACAAAAAAAGAAGCCAGCCTCTGAACCAGGGGCCGGCTCCATTTTTTCTGTGTTGATGGGACTTCCAGGTCTGCGGTTGACTTCTAAGCCGCTGAATGATCTACCGACTAATCCCAGTCCTCATCGTCTTCCTCTTCTTCGTCGTCATCTTCGTCCCAATCGTCATCTTCATCGTCTTCATCGGCGTCGTCTTCTTCCTCATCGTCCAATTCATCATCGTCGTCGACTTCTTCCCACTCTGCATCTTCGTCTTCTAAATCATCTTCGACTTCTTCAGCCTCCTCTTCGGAGTCTTCTTCTTCGTCGTCATCCCAGTCGTCGTCATCATCGAAGTCGTCTTCTTCGTCGTCATCCTCTTCATCATCGTCTTCGAAGTCATCTTCGTCTTCGTCGATGGCCGACAGTGGAACAAACTTTCGTTCTTCCAATATGGAATCGTCCACGATTGTTGCGTGTTTCTCGATAAGCGCTGCGCCAGTAAAACTCATCTTCACTGTGGACTCCTTTGACTCCGAATCTAAATCTGCTGTTTCTCTTGTGGACAAAGTAGAACAGGACTCATTCACCCATTCTATCCGGGGTAAGCGATCGGCAGAACGCAAACCAAACCTTTGTAAAAAACGACGAGTCGTTCCGTAAAGATAGGGTCTACCCAGATCTTCACTACGTCCGCTTATGCGAACCAAGTCCAACTCCATCAATTGTTTTAACACTTCGCTACAGCCGATACCACGTATGGCCTCCACGTCAGCTCTTAGTACTGGTTGCCGATACGCAACTACTGCTAACGTTTCCATGGCGGATTGACTGAGTTTCAGTGCTCCTGGAACATGCGATAGACGCCGCAACCAGGGTGCAAAATGCGATCGAGTCATCATAGCGTAACCGCCAGCAACTTCCTCGATTCGGTAAGCACGCCCATCTTCATCCAAGGATTGATTGAGTTGGCGGATCAGTGTACGCGCTTCCGTCGCGTCCGCCAACCCAGCCAACTTGGCCAATTTTCGACTCGATAGCCCCTCCGGCGATAAGAAAATTGCTGCTTCTAGCTTTCTGAGCTTTTCTTGCTCCGAGACCGCCACTTTGGCTGTCGATCCCACCCGCGCTATTACCGGCTGTCCCAACAAATGGTGTATAAAAAACCAACTCGACGATTTGCTGGGAGAGTTACCCCTATTCAGAGGTATATGACTCAGGTGATTCGCTACTCGTCGAACTTTCATCCTGGAAGTCCCTGTTTGTTTGCCCCTGTCAGTTTGCCAAGGGTGTTTACAATATTGCGTGCGCCACAGAATCCTCGATTTGTGCAGTCAAATGAGCATAACGACAACAGCAGCCTCCCAGCAATCGCGAATCCACCCACCGCCAGCGTCCTGGCGACGCTGGTGGCGATCGGTACGTTTGCCCGCTCTACTGTGCGGCTTTATCGGATTTTTGCTGGTGGGCCTGACCTACATTGGCTTCACTCAAGTCAACGGTTACGAATTAAATTCCCACAGCTTGGAAGTTCGCCGGTTTTCCTTTCGACGCGACCCCTTCACGAATTACCAATTGACAGGCCTGGCATACGAGTCCGCCAGTCGCTGGCGAACTTGGACAGTTGGTGCCACGAACATCAAAACGACGGTACTGGATTCCTCCATTCAGATTCACTTGAGACCTACCCATTGGTTGCCCGAGCGTTGGGATTTGATCGAGTTCGACAGCGAGCAAGGCCCTGGCGACCGAGCTACGATTTTGGTCGAGTTGCTCGAGGCAAGTAACCTGAATTATGAACTTTTTTGGAGTAAGTGGAGCGCCGACAATACCGCTCGAGCCAGCGAATTTTGGCCCGCCGTGCAGACGCTAGTCGAATTCGATTTGTACACCCGGCTTCCGGCACTATTTGAATTGGCTGTGCTGGACAATAGCCTGGCTGAATTCAAAGCTGACCTGGCTACCTCGGTGCAAAATTCCTTGCTCGATCTCTGCGTACAGCTAAAAGAGTCCGGCGACGATCAGCTACTGACGCTCGCTGCCAAAGCGGGCCTGTCCTACGGCGAAAATAGCGAACTTCAATCGATGCTCGGACCACAGTGAACGATCGCTGCTTTATGCAACCCGCTCCTATTTACTTGGACAACAACTCCACCACGGCCATGGATCCGGTTGTGGCTGAATTGATGTACCAATACCAACGCGAGCTTATCGCCAATCCTGCCAGCCAACATCGCTTGGGCCGTTTGGCGCTTCGCAGGCTGGAAGAAGCCAAGGATACTATACTTGCTGCCATCGGTGCTCCCACCTCTGGCATGGAGTCTGCCCAGCTTATTCTGACCAGCGGCGGGACGGAAGCTAATAACATGGCCGTGCGCGGCTATGCTTTGTCGTCCGGAATAGTGATTGTGGCTGCAACGGAGCATGCTAGCGTGCTTGATGTGGCTAGAGAGCTTGGACCGGACCGCTGTCGAATCTTGCCTGTCGATGGAATGGGCCAAGTTAATATAAATCTGTTGCAGGAATGGCTGGATGCGGATGCTCCGCATATTCGTTTGGTGAGCGTCATGCTGGGGAATAACGAGACAGGCATCGTTCAGGACCTACCCGTCATTTGCCAAATATGCCAACGCCACGCTGTGCCCGTACACTGCGACGCGGTTCAAGCGATTGGAAAAATACCTGTCGATATGAAAAACCTTGGCGTCTCGGCACTGTCGTTGACTGCCCATAAACTTCATGGACCGGTTGGAGTGGGTGCGCTCGTTTTGCTTCCCGGTCAGCAGGTTGCTCCTTTGCTCCTAGGTGGCGGCCAGCAGCTCGGCCTTCGACCCGGAACGGAACCCGTCGTGCCAGCTGCTGCGATGGCGCTGGCTGTCGAAGTTGCGCACCAGTCGTTGAAGCTCGGCTCCGGCGAATTCATCGGCGGCTTACGCGACACGCTCGAACGGCGGCTTTCGGAGCTTTCCGACATTGCTATCATCGGCCACTCTGGGTTGCGTCTACCTCATGTTTCTACTGTGGCGTTCCATGGAATCGACCGTCAGGCCATGCAAATGGCCTTGGATTTCGCTGGAGTCGCTTGCAGTACGGGTTCAGCTTGCGCCAGCGGTAGTAGCCGTCCCTCACCCGTCCTGATGGCCATGAGATTGGAAGAAAAGACGGTCGCTTCTGCCATTCGATTTAGCCTTTCTCGATTTACCACCGCAGAGGATATCGAATTGGCCGCTGACCGCATTGTGGCGACTGTTCAAAAACTACGCTCTAAATAGTTCTTTTGGCTTTTTTCTTTATCGTTTTCTGTTCGACTTCGATGTGGAAAACTTATTAGAATAGGATCTGAAAACCGCGACCCTCGCAAGGGTCTCGATGGTAGGTTAGTTGCGCCGTTCCGGCTGTTTAATGACGCTACTATGTCTTCGAGCCACGCATACCGTGATAATAGAGCAAGCTAAATTGGTTTCGAAGATATCTCTCGAGAGACCTCCCTCGGTTCGAACTAACAACCGCCCGTTCGTCGCTGATGCTGCGTGGATGCTTCCTCAATTCGTAGTTGGGCCTGAGAACGAATCCCTACGATATTTGTTTGACGATGCTAATATCTCGAACTTGGTCGATCTTTCACCCGTGGTACTTTACGGCGAACACGAGGTTGGTAAGACAGCTTTAGCGGTCACCCTGGCCGTTAAGTGGTCGCGTTTAACCAAGCTGCGTCCACTGGTCTTTACGACTGGCCATATGCTGGCCACGGATTTCGCTGCCGCTGTGGAGATTGACGACCTCGATTCGTTTCGCTTGAAGCATCGTCAATGCCAACTATTGGTAATCGATGACCTGGACCAAATCGACAAAGCAGCTGCATCGCAACAAGAGCTGGTTGCTACCCTGGACGCTTTGGCTGAATCTCGTCGCCCCGTCATTGTCTCTATCAACCGCTTACCATCCGCTATTCGAGGACTGAGTACCGCGTTGACCAGTCGCCTTTCGGCTGGCTTTTCTATCCCATTGCATAAGCCGTCTGCAGCGTCCATTCGCGCCATTGTCGAAGCTGCTGTAACAATTGTCGACAGTCGATTACCAGCCGATGAGCTGGCTGGATTTTGCGAACGCTTCGACATCAAGCCTCTTACGGCAGCTGATGTATTTAAAATTGTCAAAATCGCCGCTCAGAATATCGATGCTGCTGGCCAAATAAACCTCGATGTTGTTAAGTTGCTTGCCCAGCAACTTTTTTCTGGCGATGGACCTAGTTTACCGCGGATAGCCAAGATCGTTGCTCGCAAGATGCAAGTGCGTTTGGTGGATATGCGGGCTTCCACGCGTCAGGCCAACATTGTTCGCGCTCGTGGCCTGGCTATCCTGTTAGCTAGAAAATTGACTTCCAACAGCTTGCAACAGATTGGCGAGTTTTTTGGTGGCCGCGATCACTCTACGGTCATCCATGCTTATCGAAAAACCGAAAAGCTCGTTGATACCGACTCGGAGCTGGCTAGCTTGCTTCTCGAAGTTCAGGCGGAAGTGCTTCAACACTGAGCGGCTCTCGATCATTTCAGTTTCTGCCCATTGTGTGGATAATGTGTTGGTTTGACGTGTGAATACGTTCAAGCTTCGCGTCGCCTGCCCGCCTCGTCGTACCCACTGTTCGCTAAGTCCAAAGTACTAACCTTTTTCCGACGCCAATTTACCCACCTTCTACATCTTTTCCACTGTCGATTGGCTGTCAGTCGAGTTACTTAATCGCTTATTATCAATGGACTTACGTATTTTCACACTCTGTGCAAAACTCGTTTTGGGCCGCCTTTAATACTAATAATATTTTAAATATATAGAGTGAAAGACAAAAACGCTTTGGAACACTCAACTATCCAAGACTTAACTCACAAACCAGGACTGTGGTGGGTTTTGCTCCAATACAACTGACTGTAAAACATCGTGTTCGCTGAATGGTGTCCATCGATTTGGAGTTGAGTGGGTCATGAAAATAGCCTGTGATCGAGAGAAATTAGCGGCGGCCTTCCAACTGGCTGGTAGCGTAGCCTTGACGCGTAGCCCCAAAGAGGTGCTGCAGAACGTGAAAATCGAAGCTGGTGAAGACCGCGTCATCCTCATGGCTACCGACATGGAGACAGGCATTCGCATCGACGTCGAGGGTGTCGATGTGCAAACACCGGGAAAGGCGTTGCTGCATGTAAGCCGAGTGGGCATGATTCTCCGCGAAAGCAGCGATGACCAACTTTACATAGAATCAGATGGCTCGGCCACAAAAATTAAGGGGTTGCATTCGGAGTTCAATCTCCCGAGCGCGAATCCTGACGAGTTTCCCAACGTCATCGCCTTTGAAGAAGACAAGTATCACGAACTGCCAGCCAGACTCTTTAAAGAGATGGTCCGGCGAACGAGTTTTGCCACAGATCCGGACAGTTCGCGTTTTGCACTCGGTGGAGTATTGCTGGAACTCAATGGTGAGGAAGTTTTAGCGGTCGGTACCGATGGACGACGACTGGCGCGTGTCGCGGGTACGGGCAAAAGTGTCGGTGACCATCAAACCAAAGGCAACTCCACGATCATACCGACTCGATCGTTGACGTTGATGGAACGCTCCATAGGCGACAAAGAAGAGGTTGTTCACATAGCGGCCCGCAGTAACGACGTGCTGCTGCGCACGGGTCGGTGCACAATCTACTCGCGTTTAGTAGAGGGAAGATATCCAAATTGGCGGCAAGTGATCCCAACGCGGGATAACTCAGTGGAAATCGATATGACGGTAGGACCGTTTTTCAACGTGATTAGGCAGGCGGCCATCGTAGCCGATCAGGAAACGCGAGGCCTGGATTTCGAATTCGGCGGCGGTTCTTTGGTGTTGACAGCTAAGACGGCCGACTTGGGTCAAAGCCGAGTTGAATTGCCCATCGATTACGCTGGCGAAGGAATCAGACTTAAACTCGACTATCGCTTTGTGAGTGACTTCCTGAAAGTACTGGACTCCAACACGATTTTCAAACTGGACGTAGCATCCTCTACTCAACCAGCGCTCATGACAACAGAGGATGGATATGCCTATGTCGTCATGCCGATGGCCATCGATGCCTAGCTGGATGGCGGAACTGTCAAGAGTCGCAAGACGATCTAGCCGCTGACTATTCAGAAAACCCGCCGTTTTCCAGTGTTGTCCAATGAAAGTGAAGCTGTCCAAAATGGCTTATCCAATACTGAACTGTCCAGCAGCTACGGGAAGAAAGTAAATGAGCATTTCGGCTTTCATGGAACATCATTTCCGCCATTACAACGCCCGTGAGACGCTAGCCGCAGCCAGAGCGTACAAAGATTTCGTAGAAAAAGGTGGCAAGATGCTGGTCTCGCTTGCCGGAGCAATGAGCACCGCCGAGTTAGGCATCTCGTTAGCCGAGATGATCCGCCAAGACAAAGTGCATGCAATTAGCTGTACTGGAGCGAATCTAGAAGAGGATCTTTTTAACCTGTTCGCTCATAACGAATACAAAGTAATCCAGGACTGGCGGGCGCTGAGCGCACAGGATGAAGTAGATCTATGGAAAGCAGGATTCAATCGCGTTACCGATACGTGCATCCCAGAAACAGTCATGTTTCATATGCAGGAACGATTGACCAAATATTGGGTAGAGCAAGCCGAAAAGGGAGAAGGCAAGTTTCCCTATGAGTACTTTTACCAGGTACTCGACGAAGAAGATTTGAAGCAGCACTATCAAATACCCGTCGAACACAGTTGGGTGTTCGCGGCTAAGCAGAAAGGCATCCCAATCGTCTCGCCAGGTGCGGAAGACAGCACGTTGGGCAATATGTTCACAGCGCGGGTCATGGATGGAACGGTAAAATCGCATGCAGCGCTTAAAAGCGGAACAGAACAACTACACATGTTAACAGATTGGTACCTTCGCGAGAGTAAAAATAGTCCAATAGGCTTCTTTCAAATCGGCGGGGGAATAGCAGGGGACTTTGCGATCTGCGCCGTGCCTATGCTGATCCAAGACTTGAAAGAACCAGTGCCGCTGTGGGCCTATTTTTCCCAAATCAGCGATGCTGTCACCAGCTATGGAGGATACTCGGGAGCGGTGCCTAACGAGAAAATAACCTGGACGAAACTAAGTCAAGATTGCCCTAAGTTCATGATTCAAAGCGACGCGACGATAGTAGCGCCGTTGATATTCGCTTATGTCATGGGGCAGTAATAGAGCCTCATTGCGAAGTGTGCGGAGCCTTGAAGCCGCCGGTGGAACTGTCTGAAATCATTTTGTTTCGCAGGGCTTGCAACCCCCGCTTGAGTAATCCCGCGACAGCCATCTCGCTCTTGCACATCACCTCAGAGATCTGTTTCAAAGATTGCCCTTCGACGTAGCGCAGACGCAGCGCGTCGCGTTGTGTTCCAGGCAACTCTAGCAAGCAGTCAGCCAAAAATACAGCCGCTTCATCGCGCATCATTCGCTGGCTCGGCGAAGACGTTTCGGAAGGTGCCAGATCCGTAAACGCCGGTCGACTGTCCGTGGGACTGTTGGAAACCTCGCGGCCAGCGGAGCGCTTTTGCGTGTAGATGTGATTTTGGTGCGCTGAAGACACATTGTTGCGTAGAATATTTCGGAGCCATCCAAGCAACTCCTCAATCTGATGCCCGCGAAAATTGGGAAGGTCCCGCTGAGCTTCCAAGAACGTAACCTGCACAATATCCGCAGCATCCAATCTGCCCCGCAGGCGCGCGTCCAGGTAGCGTTGAGCCAACACAGTTAAGTACGCGCGGTAGCTTTCTAGCAGTTCGCCTAACGCTTCCGCATTGCCTGCTTGCGCCTCATCAAGAAGTTGCTGATGTCGTGAACGATTCAAAGTTTCAGCAGCCACATAGGGGATTAAATCACCAAAATAGAGTTTACGCGTTGGTAGCTATTGTACACCACGCCCAGCCCGAAGATTCCCCCTGTCTTTAGGGCTGAATAAGCTATAATCAGAGTTCATCACACGTCGCGCATTGGTCTTTTTTGACCTGAACAGTAACTTGAACCGCAACGTGAACAATGCCGACAATGGTTCGACGCGCTGCCTGTGCGTAGTTCCATCGACCAACCGCCAAAAGTGAAACAGAAAGCAATTTCCATGTACTTGCGAATGGCCAAGCGACTGGCTTGGGAAACCGACAAACGGCTCCTGTGGAAGTTGATGTACCAAGCCGGTTGG
>JBGSTP010000180.1:0-49327 GCA_041736515.1 Pirellulaceae bacterium | reverse complement strand
TGGAGGCGGCTTTGGCGGCGCTCCAGGTGGCGGAAATCCGGGTGGCGGAAATCCAGGCGGTGGAAATCCAGGCGGTGGGGCTCCAGGTGGTGGTGGACGCGGCGGAGGAGGTTTAGGTGCTGGTTTTGGTGGCGGTGGCGCAGGCGGCGGACGGCAGTAGGCCCCTGGTGTTGAAAAAATCGGATTGTCGCATGCTTAAACAAAATAGAAAAAAACAACGCTCAACGCGAGAAGCATTTATTCTCTTGCTGGTCTTGGTGGTAGTGACGATGGCCTCGCTCGCAGCGCTGACATTCTCCCGCTCGATGCTCGTCTCGCATGAAGCCTCACGCATCTCGGCGAGCCGACTACAAGCCAGAATGTGCGCGGAATCCGGCGCACAGTCGATTCGTTTGATGCTCGCCTATCCTCGTACCGAGCGACTGGCGATGGGCGGAACCTGGGATAACGCGGCTATGTTTCAAGCCATCAACGTGATCCCAGACAGCGACCCTGCGCGGCGCGGCAACTACACCATCATCTCGCCTGGGCTCGACGAATTCGGAAATTATTCGGGTATACGCTATGGGCTACAGAACGAATCTGCCAAACTCAACTTAAACACTCTGGTACAACTCGACGCTCTGGCTTCCGCGGGTACATTGGGGTCCGCAGCAGTAACTGGAACCTCTGGTTCACCAGCCGATGGAGGGCAAACTGGCGGTTTAGCCTCTGCTGCCACTGCGTTAGCCAGTGAAGTTACGTCGACAATGTCGTCCAGTATGACTACCTCGATGCTCATGGCATTGCCGGGCATGACAGAGGATGTGGCCGACGCGATCCTGGATTGGCTCGACGAAGATGAGGAACCGCGTCCGCTCGGTGCAGAGTTCTCTGATTACTACATGAACCTCACACCCGCTTATAAGCCTACCAATGGTCCGATCGAAACCATTGAACAATTGCTGTTAGTTCGCGGTGTAACGCCTGCATTGTTGTTTGGATACGACGAAAATCGTAACGGTGTATTGGACCAAGCAGAGTCGACCAAGATGAGCATGGGAATCCAGCCGGGGACGGCGCCAGGCACCCTGTCACTTGGATCGATGGATCCCAACGTGGCACCACCTCCGCCGCTGGGCTGGGCAGCTTACTTGACACTGCAGAGTCAAGAAAAAAATCTGGCTTCTGATGGGACAGCACGCGTGAATATCAACTCAGATGATATGCAACTACTGTACGATGACCTTACGGCGGTATTGCAGAACGACGATTGGGCGAGCTTCATTATTGCCTACCGTTATTCGGGTAAGCCAGGTGGTACGGGAACGAGCCCCTTGGCTACGTTGGCGACCATGGCTGCCGCCGACAGCGAACAGGCCGATGGTATGGTCGGTGCTCAATTAAACGCCCTCTCGGGTGCAACGTCTAGTGCTGGCGCCGCGAGCCAACTGGGCAACAATGCGGCTGCCGGTGGCCCAACCCAGCCCTGGTCGGCCGAACAAATGGCGTCGCTGGACCTATCGCAAGCTGGGAGCGTTAAGTTTTCGCAGGTCCTCGATATCATCGATGCGACGGTGACTATTCAGGGCCCTGCGGGACAAACAACGTTCACTTCCCCGTTGTCATCCTTGCCGCTGGATCTGGCCACTTCGACGCCGATTCTCATGGACTACTTGACTACCGTCGAAGCTCCCGCGATTCCGGGACGCATCAATATCATGGAATGTCCCCAGGAGATTTTGCGAGGCATTCCCGGGCTGACGGACGAGGTCGTCGATCAGATATTGGAGGCGCGCGTCGATGGCTCGGACAGTCCAACGCGGAGTTTCGAAACTTGGTTGGCTGTTGAGGGTTTCTTAACCATGGATGAAATGCGGGCCTTATTGCCTCTGATTACCTGTGGTGGAGATGTATATAAGGCTCAGATCATTGGTTACCTTGAGGGAAATGCTGCTTTTTCCAGAGTAGAAGCGGTGATTAGCGGTGCTGGTGAGGTACCTCTAATTCAGTTTTTTCGCCGTATGGACCATTTGGAACGAACTTTTGATATTCCAACTTTGGGCCAAAGGTTTGACGCTAGCCTTCAGGGGGCAAGCTATTGAGCCGGGGGCGCGAGTAACTGCACCGCGATTGGTAAACAACCGCCGGTACATTTGCAGCGTTGGGTTACTTCCGGGAAAAACCGACGGCTAGCGCCTTGCCGCTCACGAAATGGGCGCTGGCCAATTAAAATAGAGGCTAAGTGGTTCGTTTCCCAACTTGAGACGATCGATTACTTCATAACGAGATCCTAACCGTGGCAAAACAGACGATAATTGATTGGCAGCGCGACAGTCTGCTTGTAGCCATCGCGCAGGGCCATGGTGCTTCAGTTGGCTTTGAGAAGATCAGCGAACAGCCCATTGGCCAGATCGCCAGTGGTGAATTGATACCCCTCAATGGTGATGCGGCCCAAGGTCTCTGTCGAGCCGTCGACGAACTTGGCCTACGCAGAACTGAGGCCATCGTTGTCGCCTCGAGAGATATTGTCGAAGTTCGCACGCTATCCATTCCGCGCGTCGATCCAGCCGAATTGCCGGATATCATTCGCTTTCAAGCTCAACGGCAACTGGCCAACATGGGCGACAGTTGGGCTCTCGACTACGTGCTTCTGCCGGAGGAGCCTGGTCAAGAAATGCATACGGCTCTGGTAGCTGTAATTTCACCAACAGTGCTTAGCGAGATAGAATCGGCCTGCTCGCAAGCAGGCCTTCAGCTCACCAACATTGCCTTACGTCCGATCGAAATTGCCAGGTATGCAGTGGGCTCGGGAGGACTGTCCAACGGAGATGCCTCCTTGGTCATGTGTATGTCTGAGCAGCACGCCGACCTACTGATATTGAACAATGGCGCGGTGGTACTCGTCCGCAGCACGAAGTTGCCGAGCGAGAAAGCTCAATTGAAGACGGCCGTCAGTGGCGAAGTACGTAGGAGCCTGATGGCCGCTTCCTCACAGCTTGGCAACAAATCCATCAAGAGTGCGATGCTGTTTGCATCCAGCGATCTTGCCCTGCAGGTCCAAGAAGCTCTTGCCGAGATACTTGCGTGCCAAGTGACGCTCGTCGATCCAGCTAGCCTGCTGGCGAAGGAGCTTCCCCAGCGCATCGAATTAGCCCACAGCTCGGCGAATCGAATTGCCGGATTGGCTGGGGCTGTTAATTTTGCCACGGCCGACAAGAGAACCAAGCTCGATTTCAAAGACCCGAAGAAGCGGCCACCTGCGAAGAGCCGGCGCACGACGTACTTGCTAGCTGGAGCTGCTGCAGCCTTGCTGCTTGCTTCGGGCTACGCGTGGTGGTCTAGCGCAAACAGTGCGCTGGACGAAGACTTGGCCATGTATCAGAGTCAAGTTGCCAGCCAAAAAGAGCTGACCAAAGTAGCTCAAGAGCGGATTGCGGACCTTCGGGAAATCGAAGCTTTCCTCGAGGGGTCTCCCAATTGGTTGGACGAACTGGCTTATATGGCTCAAGAAATCCCCTCGTCGGACAAAGTGCTGTTTGGCGGGCCCATGTTTGCCGTCCTGCCGGATGGAACTGGACGCATTACGATGCCTGTAGCCGTGAATGATTCGTCCACGATTAGTGAGTTCGAAGAATCGCTCCGCGACGAGAACCACATTCTGGCCGCAAAGAACCAAGTCCAGCACGAGCCGCAGCCTGGACAGCTCTACAACTGGACCTTCGAAGAAACGATTGCCGTTAAAAATCGGGGTTGGAAACTGGTTGGGCAACTCGACTCAAGCCGTGCAGGTAGCAAATTACCCGACTCGGTAAAGGCGGAGTCTCAAGCACCCGGAGACAAAGCCCCCGCCCAGGAACTGACTCCGGATGATAACAAGCGGGCTAGTAACAACGACAAAACCGCCTCTGAGATTTCCCAACTGGACGGAGAGGCCTAGTTGCCGAAGTCCTTCGTTATCTGACAACCATCCGGACCGATAGCTTTTTTTATCTACTGATACGCAAACATGGCAATGACACAGCGAGAACGATATTTGGCAATGGGAGTCGGCGTTGTCGTCGGCCTATTTGGCGTACAGTACGTCGTTAATTCGATACGAAATTCGCTTCAACAGAAGCAAGATCTGGTGGATGCCGCTCGCGCCGAAAGCGACGACATGAACAGGATTGCCACCTCCGGAACGATTGCAGCACGAAAGCTGGATCAACTGCGAGTTAAGTCTCTGCCGACGAATCCAGAGGCTCTAGTCGCCCAGTACAAATCCTGGCTCACACGCTGTGCAGAGGAAGCCGGCATTACCGATATCGTAATTAATTCGCCGGAGCGAGCCACATTTGCGAATTCTGCAATCACACGAAAAGACAAGAAACAGCCACCCTACACGGCTTACAAGTTCAGCCTAACTGGGGCTTGTAGTACGGAACAATGGCTTGATTTTTTGGCACGCTATTACGACACGGACTACCTGCATTCCATACAAAATCTAAAAGTCACGATGACTAAAGAGCCGAATTGGATCTCAATCTCGCTCGACTCCACCGCGATTTCTCTCAAAGGCGCAGACTCCAATCAAAAGCCTACAGGTAAGAGTTCTGGTCGATTGGCGATGAGTGCCGACGAGTACAAGAAGAGCATCCTGTCGCGCAATCCATTTTCGCCTCCCAACAATCCACCTAGCCTGGCATTCACCAACGACGACGAGGCGGCTTTTGCCAAAGTCTACCGAGGCAGTCTTTTTGAAAGAACGCTAAAACCCTCCGACTATGAAAATCATAATGTGACGCTTGAAATCGTCGATCAAGCCCCTGAGGGTCTGCGTCTCAACGGCAAAACACTTAGCTGGACTCCCAAGGAAAACGGCGAGTATACCTTCGTCATCCGAGCTACCGACAGCGGTTTGCCGCATGCATCGAAAGAAGAGAAAATTGTGCTGACCGTGGTTGACCCACCCAAGCCTGAAGAGCCCACCCCGCCGCCGCCCAAGTTCGATGTGGCGACCCAAGCCTTTGTCTCGGCTTTGTTAAGCGGGAGAGCTGGCCCCGAAGCGTGGATTCGCTCGCGCACCGAGGGTAAAACTGTGGCTTTGCTAGAGGGATCGGATTTCGAAATCGGATCCGTTAAGGCCAAAGTCGTTGGCATCAACTTGAACGAAGACTTGGTCGAGCTTGAAAGCGACGGAGTTCGTTGGACCATCGGCATGGATACATCGTTGGCAGACGCCTTCGCCAAAGGCAAGATCAACTAGGGCTCCGCTCGACCACCATTACATTGGTTGACAGCTCATCCATGAGCCTCTGCGGCAATCCCGGTTGTTGGGCTCGATGGCCGGTCAACTGTGCCGGACTCAATCCATTGGGTAATTCGCCCAAATGGCAAATAGGTTCGCCGGGAGTGACTGCGGGCAGAGTCGTCATGCCGAGCACCACCCCAGCAAACGGTGCGCAGCGGACGCTCCGTTCAGCTCCTAGCAGACTGGTGTTTGTAGCCAGCGCCTGCCCCTCCTCCACGCTGTCTCCCGGCTTGACATGAAACTGCAGGAACCCACCCTGCTCAGCCCGAATCCACGCTGTTTTCTGCAGTACCACTTGATGCTCGGACGTCTCGGGAGCGCCATCCAACATATCGAGTTCGCGGAGAACATTGACGATTCCTCTCACTGCTGCATCGACAATCCCCGGTTCAACCTTCCAGACTTCACCACCTTCCATGACGATAGTAGGACAGCCGTTTTCGCAAGCTTCGCGTCTCAGCGATCCCTTCCTCCCATTTCCGTCAATGATCAACTCACTACCAAATGCTCGGGCAATCCTGGCTGCTTGGGGATCCCGCATGTTTGCCAGCACATTCGGGTAATTGGTGCGTCGCACGGCGGCAGTATGCAAGTCGATACCAAAGTCGGAACGATGAACGATTTCGTCAAAGATCCGTCTGGCCATGCGGCTCGCCTGACTGCCGGTCGATTTACCGGGAAAACATCGGTTCAAATCGCGTCGGTCCGGAAGATAACGCGAATGCCGATCAAAAGCCAAAAGATTGACGACTGGTACGAGTATGACGTTGCCGCGTTTTAGCTGCTTGAGCACGCCACTGTGGATTAGCTGACGCACTACGCCCGTCCCATTAATCTCATCGCCATGCAGAGCGGCAGTGATGAAGACGGTTGGGCCGTCCTGTGCAGCCCGACATACTTGCAGCGGTATCCGCACATTCATCCCACTGTAACTTTGGCCAATAGTGAGTTTGATATTGCGTATCTCGCCCGGCTGGATTCTCTCATCGTCCCATTGGTCAACTGCCAGTTTGCTGCGATCTGCCTGTCCCATTGCAGGTTAAGTCTGAACCTCCGCATCGATATGAGCGACCTCGGATACTTGTAAATGCTGGATTTCAGGCGAGCGGCGTTTGCGCGTTTTCTTGGGGATCATACCCTTCATGGACTCCAATCTACCGAAACACAGAAGTCGATCTCCTGCTTCAAGAACGCGATCTGATTTTGGATTAGGGATCACTGAGGTACCGCGATAAAGCGTCAAAATATTGACGTCGTTCTCGCGTAAGCCGGACTGTACGATATTCTGCCCGACAAAGCTGGAACCATCTGGAATGTGAATCTCCGCTACGCCGTAACCACGACTGACCGTTAAACGTTGACGCACATCAATCTCAGGAAAATCCACTTGAGCGGCCATGTAATCGACAATTGCACCGGCCACATCAAGTTGCGTGCATGTCTCAATCCCTTCGAGCCCTGGCGATGAATTGACTTCCATCACCTGCGGACCATCCTTGCTTTCGAGCATGTCGACGCCAGCGATGCGCAGCCCCATAATCTGGGCCGACCGGACCGCAGTTTCTTGAAACGACGCATCCAGTTCCACAGCTTCGGTTTTACCGCCTCGGTGCAGATTGCTTCGGAACTCTTGCCCTTGCGCTACGCGTCGCATGGCAGCAACGACTTGATCGCCTACGACGAAGGCCCGAATATCGCGGCCCTTACTTTCCGACACAAACTTCTGTACCAACACGTTTTGCCGCTGGCTCTGAAGCAATTCGATAATGGCTTCCGCCGACTTGATCGTGTCAGCCAAAAGAACTCCGATGCCCTGGGTACCCTCGATTAACTTAATCACCACAGGCGCACCACCCACTCGTTCAATCGCAGGCAGTACGTCCTTCTTGTCGCGCACAAACGTGGTCTTTGGGATTCCAATGTGATGCCGACTAAGAATCTGAAGGCTACGGAGCTTATCCCGGGAATTGGAAATTCCCGCAGAAGAGTTGCCGCAAAAGATATCCATCTGCTCAAATTGACGTACCACGGCCGTACCAAAGTACGTCACCGATGCACCAATGCGCGGCAATACCGCATCGTAATCGGAGAGGGGTTTCTGGTGATAGTACAAATCCGGTGAACCCTCCTCCAAGTCGATAGCAAACTTTAGAGTGTTCAACACCTTTGCGCGATTATTCCGCTGCAGCGCAGCTTCCAGCAATCGACGAGTGCTGTAGCAATTCGCACTGCATGAGAGAATTCCTAGCTTCATATAGTCGTTGCCTAATTCGAATATCGTTGCGCTGAAATGGTCGAAACAGCAGCGGTGATCCCCGCTGCATCTGGCCATTCCTTGTACCACAATTAACATGACTCGGACAGACTTCGACGACGATTTCGCTTTGCCCCTAGGAGCTCGTGCGAAATCCAGCCTTCACCAAGAATCAATTACACGGCTCAAGGACGAACTAAGACGCTTTGAGCAGGCATGTCGACGCACAGCGCAACATTAGAGGCAATACCGAGTTGGACAGCGCCACTTTGCTGAGCGGCAAGTCGCTAGCCGTCGGTATTTCCAGGCAATCACTGCGCAAAAAGCCGGCGCTAGCGCCTTGCCGCTCACTAATCAGAAAATCCTGAAATTTTTAGTGTTCTCGGATCAACGTGACGCTGTCCACCTAGGTTGACCTATTCAAAAAGTCTATCCAAGTGCAGGTGGCGAAAACGCTCTAGATCGGCTAGATCGATACCGACAAACAACTTCTTGCTAGCGAAACGCTCCATAGCTGCTTCCTCAGCGCCCCCAGCCGCTTTGTCCGAGCGGTTGAGCTGCTGCTGGCTTGCAATCCACGCCCCCGATGTCAGAAGAGCACCATAGCGGGGGTGAGCTGCCTCATCCAATCCAGCCACTGTTCGTTGGGCGATAGTCTCGCTTGCCTGCCGATAGTGGAAAGAGACTTCTTCGGCTCGCTCCATTCCGTGGTAAGTAACCAGAAAAGAATCCACCACCTCCGAACTGAGCTGGCCAACCAAGCCCGAACTACCCTCCGAATACGATTCCCCCTCGCCGTTTGCATTTAGAGCGTTAATCACGAGCAAGACATCGATGGGTGAGATTGTGCAATCACCATTCACGTCCAGGAAGGGTGCGCCGGCAGGCAACGAACCCGTGTGGATGGCACCATCGGAGTTGAGGTGATTGATGACCAGGAGAACATCGGTTGCGGTCACGGTTCCCCCAGCGTTAACATCGAGTATGTTTTGCGTATTCTGATGTGTTGAGCTGAAGAGGATGCGTACTACTTGGTTGTCGGTAACAGAGGATGTAGTTGAAGCTGATGATTGCCGGACAGTCGCAAGAAATTGCAATTCGCCGGAAAACCCTTGGGGAGGGACGACGGTTACCAGGCCCGTTTGTGCATCGACTTCGATTCCGAAATCAACGCCCCCCAGTTTTCCAACACTATACAGCAATTGGTCGCCTTCTTTGTCTTGAGCAGTTAACTGTAAATTCGCAGTGTGATTTGCACAGGACATCCCAATTGGGATGGGATTCAGGAAGGGAGCTCCGTTGGCACTATCCAATCCCACAGCAACATCGAGTGTTTCCGAAAATTCGTTCCCATGAATGTCTGCCACCTTGATCGTTACCGAGACAATTCCCGTGCCAGCTCCAGTCGGTTTAAGCAACACCACAGAGTTTTCATTGTCTTCGATAATCGAAGCGGTTTCGATGGTCGCGGGAAACAGAGGACGGTCCGCGTTGTTGGTGATCGTGCGCTCTATGGCTAAACGAGTCTCATCACCCTCAACCAAGATTCCAAACACAGAATGATTGAAGTCCAGATACCGCAGCGGTTGAGCCGTAACAAAGAACTGAGAATCATTCGTGTCGTCGCTACTCTTGGCGTACGACAGCATCCCTGATGCGTTGTGTTGCAAGTCCAAATGATATTGGTCATCAAATCTTCCAAGCGTTGAGCCCCCTAGCCCCGTTCCTGTGCGATCGCCACCTTGGATTACAAAATCTGCAATAACACGATGGAAGCTGGTGTTGTTGTAGAACCCACTTTCAGCCAACGCGATAACGCGTTCGGCCGGAACAGGGGCTCGACCTTCAAAAAGCTCGAAAACCATGTCGCCATATCCTAAAACCGACAGTGCTAAACTGCGGTTGCCCGCGAGCACCTGAGCTTGCAGAATCGCTGGATCGCTTGATACGACCGTGACAGTAAGTGGGTCGCCATTGGGGTCATACGCATCCACAGGTAGGTGAAGCGGAGAACCAATCCCCACCGCTCGATCTCCAATAGTTGCGAAGGACGGTGTCGACGACTGTGGTATCGCAATTCCAGCCAACGCCGAAATTTGTGCGACGCTCAGCATCCCTGTGGCTCGAATACCGTTCTGAAAATCCCAAGTTGGAACTGTGGTCAGACCTTTGTCCATGAATCTATGGTTCGCCGAACGGTCAGAATTGGTCACCTCAATGAATGGCAAGAATTTTCCACCGTCGCGCAGCAATTCTCTTTGCTGTGTACATGCTTCGAGCCAGTCAGCACAGAAAAGTTCGACCCCAGCGTCCCGCAGGGCAGTTGCGAATCCCACCAGGTCGTCAGCTGGCGGCTCTCCCTCTCCAACCAAATCTCTCGGCGTCACCAACTCTACTGCCTTCGATTGGCTGAGTTCCGAATGAACTTCGGGAATTGACAATCCAATGTCGAACTGGCCCCAGTTGAACACGCCCCGGTCGAACAAATCAGCTGCCAGAAAATTTCGGGCCTCCAGCGACTCCACGACAAGTCGCGGACCTGATTCCGCAATGCGTCTTTGCGTCTTTCTTTTGAGAAACATCTTTTCCGCTAGCCAGGAAATACAGGAGGCAAACTCGGGTATCTACTAGCTTAATCCATACACTGCCAACCGAGCCTCAAGTTTAAAACTTTTGTGCCTCGTCCGGTCCTGGAGATGCATAAGCAGGGTCTTTGGCCCGGATGAAGACTTCACCGTCTGCCAGTACACGGACGTCCAGTGGTACGATGGTGACGCCTTGCTCATTAATTGTTTGGGCATTATCCCCTAAATCTCTGCTTTCAATGCCCTGCCGAGCAAGTGGCGGCAGATTGCCGTTGAAGAAGGCGGTGCACCACCACTTGCCCTCCTTATCCTTGAACGGCGTTCCATGCCCTAGAAAACGCCCCGCAAACTTCCGTGGGCCGTAGGGTCCAGAAATTTCTGCGGAGGTGCAGTAGTACAAATTGTACGATCCTCTGCGCCCCAGGTCAGTCGACCAGGCTGTTCCCAAATGAACGTATTTCCCGCCAACTTTGATCATGGTTGCACCTTCATGCCCAATGCGACCAATTAGCTCGCCGTCCGGCCCGGGTCGAGTTCCCGTAGGATCGATTCTCAATGGCTTGGCAGTGTAGTCGGTCAGCTCTTGGTTGAGCGGCGCGATAAAGGTATTCTGCCATAACAGGTATCGCGAGCCATCTTCATCGGTAAACAGCGAAGGATCGTGAAGTTGCCCCAAGGTCTTGGCCATAGGGTGAGTCCACGGTCCCTTCAACTCAGGTCCATCGGTCAACGCAAAACTGGAAACTTGCCTTGGGCAGTGAACCAGGGCCCAACGATCGCCGAGCCAATGCACCTCAGGTGCCCAAATGACGCCTTTGCGCTCGTTTTGCCTTGACTTTGTGGGTACGAAATCAGCAGTACTGAAAATCGTACCAAGCGATTCCCACTCCACTAAATCTTTGCTGCGAAACGCGCGGACCTGGCCACCCACGATACTTGCTTCACCGAGCCCCAAATTGTAGGGATCTTCGGCTTCGCGTGGATCGTTCTCATTGGGTTGCGTACCCGTCAAATAGTAAAAATCATCCGGTCCAAGCGTAATGTACGGATCGCGAATCCACCCTGACTTGATGTGGAGCGCGCGGTCATGCGATTTCAGTCCTGCGCGAATCGTGGCAGCATCCATTGGTGGGCGGGGCTGGCGATTTGTCTTCACTTGCTGGAAGGCTTCGTCGGGAAATCGATCCGCTTGCGCAGCTTTTCCATCCGACTCGACGCGCGGTGCATTCTCAAACAGTTTCGCGTGAATTTTCAACAATTCGTCGGCAGGGATTTTGATGACCTGGCGATCATAGGTCATCAATCCGTTAATCTCCCCTTCCACATCTGTGGTCTGCGTGTAAACGCCCGCTGCGATGCCCTGGCCGCGCAGATCATTGAGCATGTTGATAGATGTCACATAGCGTTCCTTGTACTCAGCTTCAGTTTTGGGTATGTCGCCGTAGCCCCAATTACGGCGATTGGCGTCCCAAAGGTGACCTTGTACCGGAAATCCGTGGCCGCCAAACTCACCCATGACGTTGATGTAATCGTCGAAGCGGCCATTAACATTAAGTTCAAATGGAAAGCCAGGATGGGGATATCGATGTTCGTCCACGATATCACCCGCAGGCCAGAAGTTACCACCGCTGGCGATATTGACCAAGCGGCTTGGGTCTCGCTGGGAGGTCCATTTTCCCACTTCGACGGTCTGATGTTGTCCCCACGCCTCATTGAACGGAACCCAGCAAACGATGGACGGATGACTTTCGAGGGAGTAGATCATGCGATCTAGTTCGAGCATGAACTGTCGGTGTTGATCGGGAGGCCATTGAGCGTCGACAGGGTTGGGTTGCAATCGAGTCCACTCGGGCCAGCCTTGATTGCGTCCCGTTCCACCGCTGACTTGATCCTGCCAAACCATCATGCCGAGCCGATCACAGTGGTAATAGTAGCGTCGTGGCTCAACTTTGATGTGTTTGCGAATCATGTTGAATCCAGCGGATTTCAACCATTCGATATCAAATACCATGGCTTCATCCGACGGCGGTGTGAGTAAACCATCGGGCCACCAGCCTTGGTCGAGTGGTCCCCAATAGAAAACGACTTCACCGTTGAGCGTAAATCGCCAATTGCCCTCGCCATCTTTCGACTTGCCAACGCTACGAATCCCTGCGTACGAGGCCACCCGATCGATTGCGTTCCCGGCGGCGTCCAGAAGAGTAGCGTTGATGCTATACAAATGAGGTGAAGCGGGCGACCACAACTTTGCCTGTGGGATCGTCAAGGTCACCGGCGCGTTGGTCGATGTCGCTTCCGCAACTGTTGTCTCGCCATCTTTGATGACGATCCGTACTGGTCCGTTGCCTTTAACAATCGGACGCACGCTAATTGTTCCGCTGCTGGCCTCGCTGCCTATTTTCAAATCGTCGATAAAACTACTGGAAACTGTTTCGAGCCAAACTGTTTGCCATATTCCTGAAACCTGTGTGTACCAGATCCCGCGGGCGTTGAGTGTTTGCTTACCGCGCAATTGCCATTTCTCAGTTTCGTCCTCGACGCGCACAACTAGTTCATTCTCCCCATCCTTCACCGCTTCGGTAATATCGATCGAGAATGGCGTGTTTCCACCTTGATGCTTGGCTACCGACTTTCCATTTACATAAACCTCACAACGATAGTCGATTGCTTCAAAGTTCAAGAGTTGTCGTGTTCCATGAGCCAGGTCGATCTGGAAAGTGCGGTGATACCATAGGGCTTCTGACGCATCCAGCAAGTACTGCACCTTGCCCAGCTTCGACTCTAGGCAAAAGGGAACCAAGATTTTTCCAGACCATTTCTCCGGTGTTTCTGTTTGTGCGATTGGCGTTATGGCATAGTCCCAGTAGCCATTCAGGTTTTGCCAATTGTCGCGCTGCAGTTGTGGTCGTGGGTATTCGGTCCAGGCATTCTCCGCCGTTACCTCCATGCCCCACTTGGTAATCAATTGGGATTGGAACGGCGTGGTTGTACGCTTCGGTTGGGGAAGCGCAGGGGCCTGAGTCCCATCGATCAAATGCACGTCGATGAATTGGCCTCCGCCTGTCTGCTTGCAATGCACGGCCAGTACATTGTCGCCCACTCGCAGCGCCGAGCGTTTGTCGGCGTCGAGCGGCATTGCTACATAGTCTCTGGTAAATCCGCCGGCGGATGCAACCAATTTACCATTAATGTAGACTTCCACGTCCTCGTCATGGTGTATCCATAGCGCGGGGTTCGATGGCAGGCTTGGCAGCGCATACGACTTCCGTAGCCAAATACTGTTGGTCGCCCAAGTGGTACCTATCCGAGCGCCTGGCGTCTCGCTAGTTCCCAAACCACCGCTGCCCTCGGTCCAGTCGGCCGCATCAAAGTCAGCATTTTGCCAGCCATCGACTGGTTTGCGGAGTGTGTAGCGCCAGGAATCGACAATTTCTTGAGCGGCTCCCATCGTGCCCAAAGCCGCCAGCAGTAGAGTTAGCGCGCCCAACACGCGCATGATGGTTGGATACCATAATACGGATCCCTTAGAGCGGGTTTGAATGGTCATCGGATTTCTTCTCGGGGATGGGGAAAAGTTGGAGGTTGGTTGTTTTATCGAATCATCAACGGATGCGATTACACTTTCTAGTAATCGCTCGCTGGAGAGAGATGCATCTGCAGGTCTGCAAGACTCTGTGTTGTAAAACGAATACGCCTTTTAGACCAGATACAGCGTTAGCGAGTCCAACCTCTATGCTACAGTCGCTGCGCACAAGGACAATGAGATCGGTCGTCTGTTCCCTGAGAAATATTGTCAAACGAGTACTATTTTCGATTTCGAATCGTGACATGCCGTTGTCGGATTCTCCCTGGTCTAGATGGGGAAGACAGCTTCTAACGCTCCCTCCTTTTCTACTCTCTTCTGCAGGGGTACTTTCATGACATTTGCACGTTCAGCTTCAGAGACTATTCGGCAAACCTGGTACCGTTACCAATGTCAGCGTCGGCAGCAACTACGTGGGGCTCAACGAAGAAGAACTACCGCACGCCGTCAGGCTCGACGGCTAGTGTCGGAGATGCTCGAAACGCGGCAATTGTTGGCTGCTGATTTCACCCCATTCCAACACAATCATTTTGAAGCTGAAGATGTAAACGACGATGGACTGATATCGCCCATGGATGCACTGATGATTGTGAATTCGATGAATCAGGGCGCTATCGCAGATGCGAACGGATTTCTCGATGTCAACAATGATGGGCTTCGCTCGCCAATTGACGCTCTGCTGGTTGTCAATCGAATCAATCGTGGTGGCCAGCGAGGATCTCCGCGGGACGCAAGCAGAGATTCGGTGTTGCCCGGGTTGCCAGCTGAGATTCGCGCCATCGATGGGACTGGTAACAATCTCTTGAATACAGAACTAGGTAGCACTGGAGAAGTGTTGTTGCGAGTAGCAAGCGCAGACTATGCCGACGGTGTCTCGCTGCCCAGCGGTGAAGATCGGCCCAGTGCCCGCGAAATCAGCAATAGCCTCTCCGCAGCCGACTCTGAAGACTTCGGCAACGAACGCGGGCTTTCGGCGTTTGTCTACGTCTGGGGGCAGTTCATTGATCACGACATGGATTTGACACCGAGTCAGCTCGATGGTGAAGCGTTTAGCATTGACGTCCCCAGTGGGGATCCGCAGTTTGACCCTGCCGGCAACGGCGGTGTGACAATTCCGTTATTCCGCTCGCAGTACGATTCAGCTACAGGAACGTCAGCCACCAACCCACGTCAACAGATTAGCGACATAACAGCCTACATCGACGGTTCGATGGTCTACGGGAGCGATCAAGAGACCGCAGATAGCCTACGTTCATTCGTTGGTGGACGGTTGCTTATAACCGATTCCGGCTTGTTACCGACGAATCTTGCTGGCGATATTATGGCGGGCGACATTCGTGCGGGTGAGAACATTTCGTTAACTGCGATGCAGATTCTCTTTGTTCGCGAACACAATCGATTGGCTGATGAAATCTCGCATACCAACCCAGCGCTGAGCGATGAAGACATTTACCAACAGGCTCGAGCCATAGGTATCGCTCAGATACAAGCGATTACCTACAACGAATTCTTGCCTGCCCTGTTAGGCCGGAACGCCATCTCGAGATATGCCGGTTACGATTCATCGGTGGACCCGACCGTCGCCAACGAATTTTCCACCGCTGCATTCAGGTTTGGGCATAGTACATTGAACGCAGAGGTCGAGTTTTTTGGAAACGATGGCCTCGCGATTCGCGAGGGAATTTCTCTATTGGAAGCGTTCAACAATGCGGAACTGCTGGAGGAAACTGGTATTGATGCGCTGTTGAAGTACGACGCCTCAACGCAAGCTCAAGAGATAGATCTCGAAATAGTCGACAGCCTGCGAAATACGTTATTTGGACCACCTGGGGCTGGTGGACTCGACCTAGCGGCACTGAATATTCAGCGCGGCCGAGACCATGGGCTGGCTGATTACAATTCGACTCGAATCGCCTATGGTTTAACCGCAGTGGGAACCTTTGCGGATATCACCAGCGATGTTGAATTGCAACTCAAACTCGAATCGCTTTATGGGAACATCAACAACATCGACTTGTGGGTTGGCTTGCTAGCCGAAGATCACTCGAAAGGATCTTCAGTGGGCGAACTTACCCACGCGATAATTGCGGACCAGTTTGAGCGTCTCCGCGATGGCGATCGACTGTGGTACGAAAACGTTTTTCGCGGCCAGGAACTTCGGCAACTGCAATCCACTTCGTTGTCGGATCTGATTGAGCGCAATACCAGCGTTACTGGGTTGCAAGACAACGTGTTCTTTATGAAAGCCGAAGTTAGCGGCCAAGTTACATCGGCGGTGACCACGGCTACTGAAAATCGTAGCCGCCGACCAGGAGTGGCAGGAATTTCCGTAGAACTCTTGGATGAGAATGGCGAAGTAATTGACAGTACGCTAACAGACAGGAGCGGCAACTACCGTTTCGCTAGTTTCGTTGAGACGGGCAGATACCAGGTTCGCTTGGCCGACGCTAGCCTGGCGGCAGCAGGCACCCGCGATGTGTTAGATATCTTGGTGCCCAATGGAGCAACACGTTTACGAGGTCTGAACTTCTTGGTGCAACTGGGATAGGCGCCGATACCTACCGCAGCCAGCCATCTTCGCTTTCAGCTCTTCTGTGGAGGCAACTCCGGGTTTCCGACCGCCGGAGTTGCGGAGCGGCTCCTTGCCGCAGCTCGCCATCGATTGATTTCTAAGGTTCTTCCGACGAGCCCGGCGTACATCCCGTGGCGAGTAATGGCAGGCGGCATAGAATAGAGGCAATTGATGTGGTGTGCCTTGAAGAAATAAGGCTGTTTGCGAAACTAGATGACCGTTGTTGAGGTTCCCAGAAAATGTCGCTCGGTACAGCTTTTAAGGCCTTTTTCGCAGCTCTATCTAACCGCAAGACTGCGGAGCGGATACGAATTGCACTTCAGGGAGAGCCGGAACGATCACGCCTACCAGAGAAGAAAACGGAGGACGCTCCGACACAACCCCCAAAAGCGACTGCATCGACAAGAAGCGACGCGATCACTCTGTTAAGTACTCTGCAGCGCGAAGCGCGTTTTTTGGACCTAGTGCATGAGTCGCTCGACGGCTTTGGGGACGCCCAGATTGGCGCAGCAGCCCGCGAGGTGATTCGAGATAGCCGCAAGTGCTTGGACCGACTATTTGCGATCAAGCCGTTGTCGGAAGAAGACGAAGGCGACATCTATCAAATGAAGTCGAGCCCCTCGCCTGCCATGGTTCGGCTGGTCGGGAAAACTGAAGGAAGCTCCGGGCGGATCGCTCATCGCGGTTGGCAAGCAACTCGCTGCGAGATTCCCAAATGGACTGGCAATAGTAAAGAGTCTTTGATCTTAGCTCCGATCGAAGTAGATATAGAATAGCCGATAGTGAACAATGAAGGTACACATGAAGAAATTTTCGATCGGGATCGATCTTGGGACTACGAATTGCGTGGTTGGCTATACAGAATTGACGGCAGACCAGCCCAAGATCGAGCTGCTGCGAGTCACTCAAATAACGGCCCCTGATTCGACCGAATCTCCATTCAGCCTGCCGAGCTTTCTGTATGTACCGACTGAACAAGAGAGTGCGTCTGGAGTTTTTTCAATCCCCAATTTCCCCGACTACCCCACTGTGAATGGCAGTTTTGCCCGCAGTATTTCGGCAGAAAAGCCAGAGCGAACGATTTCTGGAGCGAAGAGTTGGTTATGCCACGGTGGAGTTGATCGACACTCTCCGCTATTGCCATGGGGAGCGACGGAAGAAGTTACAAAATTCTCGCCAGTGGTCGCGTCCAAGCTTCTGATGAGACAATTGGTCGATGCGTGGCAACAGGCGTTTCCAGATTCTCCGATAGAAGAACAACTCGTTACGCTGACTGTCCCCGCCTCGTTCGATATGGCGGCGCGTGAATTAACTCGGGAGGCCGCATTGGCTGCCGGATTGCCCCCAGACTTCATCTTGCTCGAAGAACCGCAAGCTGCCGTGTACCACTGGCTGGAGAAATCGGGAGACGATTGGCGGAAACGGGTTAGAGAGGGCGATTGTTTATTGGTCTGCGATGTCGGCGGAGGTACAACCGACCTGACTTTAGTTCGAGTTGAACAGGAAGATGGAGAGTTGTCGTTGCGAAGATTGGCGGTTGGGAACCATTTGTTAGTGGGCGGTGACAATATGGATTTGTCACTGGCGCACTTCGTCGCCCAAAAATTTGCCCAAAAAGGCACGAAGCTCAATGCGTGGCAGTCGATTTCGTTGTGGCATGCCTGTCGACGCGCAAAAGAGTCCTTACTCAGTCTCGATGGCAAAGAAACCGAGACAGTGTCGGTGCTCGGGCGGGGATCCAAATTAATTGGCGGTACGGTCAGTGTAGAGATTTCGCGGCAAGAGGTGCAGGATTTATTGGTAGAAGGCTTCCTGCCACTGTGCGCCCCCGACGCTGTTCCTCATCGCGAACCCCATTCAGGCTTCCAAGAACTCGGCTTGCCTTTCGAGTCGGATTCGGCGATTACCCGGCATATTGCTGCGTTCTTAGCTACTAACGACGCGACAGCCAACGCGCCCATCCAGTTGCTCCTGAACGGGGGCGTTTTCAAATCAACGGCCTTGCAACAGCGGCTTCAAGAGGCGGTATCCAAACTAAGAGAGTCTGGCCAGAGCGAGAGTCAAGCTGCTGTGGCAGTGCTTGGTACCCCCGACGATCTCGATTTTGCTGTCGCCCGTGGAGCGGCCTATTATGGTTGGACAAAACAATTCGGCGGTGTACGCATTCGAGGCGGAACGGCCCGCAGCTACTATGTCGGTGTCGAGTCGGCTGGCCTGGCCATACCCGGCATGCCACGGCCTCTTCAAGCTGTATGTGTCGTTCCGTTCGGCATGGAGGAAGGCAGCGAGTTAGATGTTCCCGGGCGAGAAATCGGGCTGGTTGTTGGACGCGAGGCCAAGTTTCGCTTCTTCGCCGCCGCCAACCGAAAGGCCGACACCGTTGGAACCATCCTGCGAGAGTGGGATGAGGATGATTTAGTGGAGACGGCACCGATGGAACTTACGCTCGATGTCTCGATACCACCGGACGAAGGATTTGTACCTGTGCGGTTTCATAGCCGAGTCTCTGAGCTCGGAGTGTTCGAGCTGTGGTGCAAGAGTACGCGCGACGAACAGCAGTGGAAGCTGGAATTCAATGTTCGTGAAGATACTGAGGTCATTCGCCCGTGAGCCCGGTTGTCAACGAGCACTCCAGTGAGGTGCGTGCGAAGGATGGATTTGAACAGACACTTAGTCGGTTCATTGTTGGTATCGATCTTGGTACAACGAATTGT
The DNA here is from genome assembly GCA_041736515.1 of Pirellulaceae bacterium. Taxonomy (GTDB): domain Bacteria; phylum Planctomycetota; class Planctomycetia; order Pirellulales; family Pirellulaceae; genus Aureliella. Next base: position 30,347 of record JBGSTP010000180.1, on the reverse strand, counting down.
GCTGTCGCCTATCTAGACACCGAGCAACCTTCCAGGATTGAGAATTTTTCGGTTGAGCAGTGGGTCGACTTTGGGACTCGCGAAAAACGTGAATTGTTGCCCTCGTTTCTGTATTACCCCCTTGCCGAGGAGTCGCAATCGCTGGCCAGCGGTGGCAGAATTGAGAAGTCTTGGTTCGTAGGCAGTCTGGCTCGAGACCGGGGCCTGCAGCAGCCGGGACGACAGATTGCATCCGCCAAAAGTTGGCTGTGTCACGATGGAGTCGATCGTCGCAGTCCCATACTGCCGTGGCAGAACGACGACGACGTGGACAAGATTTCTCCGATTCAAGCCAGTACTCAAATCTTGTTTCATATTCGCCGCGTATGGGACCTCGCACATCAAACGCACCCTTTGGCAGAACAGGATATCGTCCTTACTTTGCCAGCTTCTTTCGATCAGGTTGCCAGGCAACTCACTATCGAAGCAGCGGCGGCGGCAGGCCTCACTCGCATTCTGCCGATAGAAGAGCCGCAGGCAGCTTTTTACGCCTGGCTGGCATGCCACGCCGACAACTGGGAAGAGAAAGTTGCCCCCGGACAGTCGATTTTGGTTTGTGACATCGGCGGCGGCACGACCGACTTCACACTGATTCGAGTGCGGGAAGCGAATGTCACGAACTCTGCAACTGGCTTGAGCGAGACTTTGGACGACAAAAATCGCGGCAAGCTATCGCTTCACCGAGTAGCGGTTGGCCAACATCTAATATTGGGTGGAGACAATATTGACCTTGCCCTGGCACGAATGGCTGAACAAAAACTGAGCGAGGGGAGCTCATTGACAACACGCAGTTGGGATGCCTTGCGCCAAGCCTGTCGACTTGCCAAAGAAACCCTGTTGGGGAACAATCCGCCCGATACCACGTCAATACATTTGCCCGGTAGCGGCTCACGACTTGTCGGTGGCGGACGCCAGGTAGAAGTGACACAACAGGAAGTACGCTCGACGGTGCTGGACGGTTTTTTTCCCGACTGCCCATTATCAGCCAGGCCGCATTCCCAGCAGATCGGCTTTCAGGAATTCGGCTTGCCGTTTGCCCAAGCCCCTGCGACAACCAAACACTTGGCCGCCTTTCTGTGGGACCATCGATACGATGGTCGCTCCGACAATGAATTGCATATGGACGATCTGACCGCCGCTCGTCCCGACTGGATTCTGTTCAACGGTGGCGTAATGACCAGTGCGCAGTTGCGTTCGCGGATCGTATCGGTTGTCAGCAGTTGGTTTGCTGGGCAGGCTGGAATTGCGGAGCACTGGGCACCGGGTGTGCTGGACGGAGAAAGACTTGATTTGGCTGTCGCTCGAGGGGCGACTTACTTCGGTCAAGTGCGGCGGGGTACGGGAGTCGAGATCGAAGCCAACCTAGCGTGTTCGTATTACATTCAGACTTGTTACGATCCACCACAGGCACTATGCATCGTACCCGGTTCGGCATCACCCGGCCAAACGTTCGCGCTGTCGGAGCAACCGATGGAACTGGCTGTCGGCCAACCTGTACAATTCCCCATCGTTTATTCGACCACACGACTAGCAGATCGTGTGGGAGAGACCGTGGCCATTGATACGGAGCATTTCGCCGCGCTGCCTCCAATACGCACTGTAATCGAGTCGCTCGGAAGCCGCCGACAAAAATCGGTGCCCGTGGTTGTTGAAGTCGAACTTAGCCAGATTGGCACGCTGCAGGTGTATTGTCATTGTCGCGAATCCGAACAACGCTGGAAACTCGAATTCGACGTGCGCGGCAGCACACAAACCGACCACGTGAATGTCGAAGCGGCTGGCAATCAAGCTGGATTGCTCGACGACCAGGCTGCACGCCAGGCCCATCATGTCCTGGCAGAGCTATTCTCTGATGCTGGTAAGGCGAAGCCGGCGCAACTCATGTCCACGCTCGCGCATACTCTCACATTGCGCAAGGCGGATTGGCCTCCTAATTTACTGCGATCAATGTGGAGCTCGCTGCTCGAGTTGCAAGACGGACGCCGCAAGAGTCCGGAGCACGAAGCACGCTGGTTGAATCTACTTGGATATGCGCTGCGACCTGGTTATGGATTGGCTGCCGACGACTGGCGCGTGGCACAAACCTGGCGAGCCGTTCACGGAAAACTATGTTTTGGTACCGCTAACTCGCGCAACGAATCGCTCGTTCTTTGGAGACGCATCGCCGGTGGTTTTACTGCAGGTCAACAGTTGACGGTGTACCAACAAATAGCGGCTTCTGTGAAATCGCTTCTCGATCCAACGCGACGAGGAAAAGGGCTGCCAACACCAAGTCCACACGAGTTGGTCGAACTACTTAGGCTCATTGGATCGCTAGAACTGTTGCCGAAGTCCGAGAAGTCGCAGTTGGGAGATTGGCTTGTCGAATTACTGAATGTGAAAAAGTGGAACGCTTGCCACGGTGCGGCTCTTTGGGCGATTGGGCGACTGGGAAGCCGCTTGCCCACATACGGTCCGTTGAATTGTGTTGTAGACGTTGACCGCGTTTCAGGCTGGCTGCGTCAACTCATTAAATTAGATACTTCCACAGGCAAGCTACCGCAGGCAGATTTGGTTTTAGCATTAATGCTAACTGGACGTCGAGTAAACGACCGTTACCGCGATATCTCGCATGAGTTAAGGCAGCAGGTAATTGAGAAACTGGAAACTTGCCAGGCACCCGAGCACGCGATTAGCCTGGTTCGCGAAGGCGGGCGATTGGATAGCGAGGAAGCGAACCAGGTTCTTGGTGAGTCTCTACCACTCGGCTTGACGTTTCGAAGTTGAGCGACAGTCGCGCTATCGGCTTACGGAGTAATCAGTGGTGGCAAAACGTTTAGCCATACTGGTCGGCTGGTTGGCTTACCAGGCGCTGTGCTCTGCAAGTGGAACTGTCGGCGTCCGGGCCGAACTTTAGGGGCAGCCGTGATGAAGAACTCGCGCTCGAACTGATCTTCCGGTATCAGCAATCCATTCAAGCCGATGTTGTCTACAAACGCACCGTGCGGCAGATTGCGGCCCGCATCCTCTTTGCCAAATTCAACGCGGTTCTTCTCGCCATTCCTAACGATACTCACCCGGGCCGAGACGGTTTGCCCCGGACGTATCGTCAGCTCCTCGAGCTCATTCGCGTCGGCAGCGAGCAGGTTTACTTGCAATTCAGCTTTCTCGCTTAATGTAACTTCTAGTTTTTCTGTCAGTTGCTTTTCCAGCGTTCTGCCATCCAGATCGTAAACTGCCGTTAGGCTCACATCGAACTTTAGCTTGTCGTCGCTTGATTTCGCGATAGTAGAAACGGCCGCAGGGGTCAGAAAAATACAACCGGCCGCTGCTTGTTGCCCCGCCTCGATAATGACAGGGTTAGTCGCTAGTACACCTTCGGGCAAGCCGTTAAGGCGTATAGAAATTGGCCCCTCGAGACCATCGATGCGCTCGGCGCGAACGGTCCATTCACGACCGCTATTTACCGGAAGAGTGATTTTCGTATTGGCCATTTTCAGGCTGAAATCAGGCTCTGGCCTACGGATCGTTACTTCGTAGGCAAAATCTTCACCCCCAAAGCCGCGCGCGTCGCCAATACGAAGTAGATAGTCTGCGTCATGGGGAGCCACAAAAGTCATGCGTGAATCTTTATCCAGACGTGTTGCGGCATCATCGTCGTTCTCGTAGAACACGGTAAAAACCGGTAGGCCATTCGGAAGCGGTGTCTCGCCTGGCGCGAGTGGTCGAACAATATAATTGGGTTCCCCCAGCGCATGGGACAGTGGCGTTGTGTCAAAAAATGCATGGCGATCGCCACTGCCAGGGTAGACTTTAAAGCCGGAATCTGGCCCGCGCGGGTAGTGCCACAAGCGGTTAATTTCGCCGTTGGAGTACAGAAACTCGTCGAGCTCCATATCTTCCCATTTGTGCAAGCGAAAATCGTCGCTGGTCTTGCTGTCTTTGCCACGGAAAGTGAAATACGAGGCACGCGTGGCCTGGAGATGCGCTCGCACCACTCCATTGCCTTCTGCGTCGAGAATCTCAATTCGGCTGTCCAGTGGCGAACCGTTGCGGGCGGCAGTTACCTCGATAATCCAAGTCTCGTTTGCCAGCGCCGAAAATCGCACGAGATCACGACCATCGCCTTTTCCGGTCGGTTCCCCGATGACTCCCGAGAACCGCGCGGGAACCGAAACAGCCAGAGCCTGATTTATTTCATCATTAGGTTCGGATTCGGCGTAAGACTCAATAGCCTCCCGCTCGAGCGCACTCGGCTGTTTAGTAGCCGGCTCGTCGGTAGCCTGCGAAATTAATTCGAGGCGAGCCTGCTTTGCTGGAGGTATCTGTATCTCAAACTCAAGCTGCTTTCCATCGAGCTGCACGACCTGGTATTGCCCGGAACGCTGTGCAGTGACACACAGTCCGACCGGCAGGTCGCTTAAGTTGGTGACGGTACCTTGGCCAACAATTTGGTCTGTATTCCAGATCTTTACAGTGCGGTCTGTCGAACTAGAAAGCATCTGCTGCGAGTCGATAAACTCCAATTGCACCACATCCGATTCGTGGGCGTAGCGAGCAACCAGCATAGGGTTAATCGATGGAGCGTCCTGCGAGACGATTTGCCATTTGCGAATTTGTTTGTCTGCCCCTGCGGCAAACACAAACTGACCATCTGGGCTAAAACGTACGCAGCGCTGTTCTCCTTCGGGTTGTCCCAGCGTGTCGAGTCGCTCTCCGTCGGCCACACGCCACAGCTTGACAGTTTGATCTGCCGAAGCAGTTGCTAACATTTTCCCGTTCACGTCGAAGTCGAGATCGAAAACAGCGCCGTTATGCCCCGTCAATTCCCGTAGAATCTCTCCGCTAGCAACATCCCACAGGATGACCTTTCGATCATAACTTCCGGTGGCGAGAATCTGTCCATCGGGGCTGAGGGCGGCGCAATAGATAGAATCGCTATGCCCTAAAAAACGCTGGACAACAACGCCATTCTGGCTATTGAGTATGAGCGCTTCGCCCCCCAGTCCAGCAATACCGCAACCAACAGCAAGGAGCCGTTTGTCAAGGCTTGGTCGAAGCGTATTGACTTTACCGGAGAGCCCGTCGACTTTCCAAACTTGCTTTGTGCCGTTGTCTCCTCGAGCTTCAACGGAGCCCAAGCGTCCGATCGCCTGCACGCCGTCCGACAGGCCGCAGGCTGCACTCACATGATGAAACTTGGCCGCCGCGCTAGGCAACTTAGGTGCAACGAAATGCAAAACGGCATTGGAGCTAGTCTCCTCGCCTACCGCACCTTGCTCGATCCATGACTTTAGAACGGCAAGTTCTGCCAGCGATGGCTGTGGCTCGTCTTCGGGCGGCATTGCCGGAGTTGCCTTGCCACTGAGCACCTGAATGAGCTTACTTTTTTCAGCGTTGCCAGCGACGATCACTGGACCGTCCGGTGTCCCCGCCCGCAGCGCACTAAGCGAAGCGATGGATAACTTGCCCTCTCGGTCTTGATCATTGTGGCAGCCGATGCAGTATTTTTTAAGTACGACCGCTGCCTGCTCATAGTTGACAGTTGGCATTGAGGACACTTGCGCGCGAGCCGTCGAGCAAACAGAGCCGATCACGACAGCAAACAGAGGGATTGAAAGGCACATTAGCATTCGATTGGTTGCAAAACAGGGTAACAGTGCACAGGTACAAATCGGAAGGACCGACTACTTATTGTAGATCAAAATCGATTGCGCAGGTCTACTGGCAAATCCTATTGGGAGGCTGCAACAGGAGCATTGTCGAATAAATCCGAGTAAACTACAGCCCTACGACTCAACCACTTTCTTGACCACGAGGCAATTATGCAATTCCACTGCAGATATCTCCTGTCGATCCTGGCAATGATCCTCGCGACAAACGCGCTCGAATTGCGGGGTGAGGAGCGTCGCCCCAACATTGTATTCATATTAGTCGACGATATGGGCTATGGCGATCTTGGATGCATGGGGTCGACGGATATCCGAACTCCTAACATCGACCGTCTGGCGACAGAGGGAGTAAAGTTCAGCGACTTCTACGCGAATGCTCCAGTGTGCTCGCCAACGCGATGCGGTTTCATCACGGGCCGCTGGCAGCAACGGGTTGGGTTTGAATGGGCGCTCGGGTATACAGCTGAACGGCGGCGATTGATTGACGGCGAGTGGCAGACCGTCGATCAAATGCACCACGGAATTGGTCTGCCTGCCGAACAGCCCGGTGTAGCCAAAATGCTCAAAGCAGCCGGCTACGCGACAGGGGCTTTCGGTAAATGGCATTTAGGCTTCGACGACGAATTCAATCCCTTGAATCATGGTTTCGACGAATATTTTGGCGAGCTACTGGGACATGCGGACTATTATCGTCACACCTACTACGACGGTACTTACGCGCTTCGCGATGGCTTGGAATTGCCCAAGAAGGAAGGCTATCTCACGGACTTGATTAACGAACGTGCGGCGGCTTTTGTGGATAAGCATGCCAGGGAGCCATTCTTCCTGTATGTGCCCCATTTGGCTGTACATGCCCCTTTCCAACCGCCTGGACGTCCAGACCCCAAAGTGACACAAGAAAACATGCACGAGGGCAGTCGGGAAATTTACAAAAGTATGCTCGAACGCGTCGACCAGGGTGTGGGTATGATCCAGGAGCGATTGCAGGCACATGGCCTATCGCAAAACACACTGTTTGTGCTGTCGAGCGATAACGGCGGGGAGCGTTGGTCGAGCAATCACCCGCTCTTTCATCACAAAGCGACACTTTGGGAAGGTGGCATACGCGTACCCTGCTTGATGCGCTGGCCCAGTAAGCTGCCTGCCGGTTTAGTAAGCAAACAAGTCGGCATTACCATGGACTTGAGTGCCACCTTCGTTGCGGTAGCCGGTGGTGCTCCGCCTGCGGGCTATCGACTGGATGGTGTCAATCTTCTACCGTTGATTCAAACGCCCAATTCGACAACGCAAGAACGCACGCTGTGTTGGCGAATTACGCGTTCAAACCGAAAAATGAGAGCCGTCCGTCACGGTAAATGGAAGTACATCGACGATGGCGGAACCATGGATTTGTTATTTGATTTAGAAACGGACATCAGCGAACACAACAATCTCTGCTATCGGCATCCGCACATGGTCAACGAGCTAAAGAAGAAGCTGGTCGCCTGGGAGCAGGAAATGGACGGTGAACCCAAGACGTTTACCGTGCGTTAAACCCCTATTTTGAAGACCGAACAGCTCCTTTCGCGCCGAAATCTTCGAAAGCGAGCTTGGCACTTCCGGTCTGAATTAAACTAGAGGCCATAGGGCGACTCCGAACGTTTTAATCCAGGCTGGCGATAGTATCGTCGCTTGAGCGACTGCACCAGGCGTCGCGCATTTACTGGCGTTGCCTTGGCATTGGTTGAATGAATAACGGATCTTGCCTATGAAGCCCACAGATGCATTGCGTTGTTTACTTGTTCAGCCTAAGTTTGAAGAGTCGAACTTTTGGAACTTCGTCGAGGGCGCGAGATCCATTGGAGCCAAGGCGACAGCGCCACCTCTGGGCTTGCTGACCGTGGCAGCGCTACTACCGCAATCCTGGCAGTTCCGAGTCGTAGATCTCAATGTTAGAGCCTTAACCGACGACGATTTCGCATGGGCCGATATCGTCTGCACTGGAGGCATGCTCGCTCAGCAACCCGGCATAATGCAGGTGATCGAGCAATCGAAACAGCGAAGAAAATATATTGTCGTAGGTGGCCCCGACCCGACCAGCCAACCCGAATTGTACGAACATGCCGATGCAGTCGTCCTGGGAGAGGGGGAATCATCGATTCCAGTTTGGCTTAAAAGTTGGGATCGCGGTCAGCAGTTCGGAAAGTTTTTGCCTGACGCAACTGTTGACATTACACAAAGCCCCATTCCTCGATGGGATTTAATTTCTTTCGACGACTATCTACATGCCGGCTTGCAGTCATCGCGAGGCTGTCCGTACAACTGTGAATTCTGCGACGTCATTGAACTGTTTGGCCGAAAGCCTCGAGTCAAAACGCCAGAGCAGTGGGTCCATGAATTGCAACGACTCTATGACATGGGCTATCGTGGCTGGGTCGATATTGCCGACGACAATTTCATCGGCAATCGACTGAAGATCAAGCCTGTCTTGCAGGCAACCGCAGCCTGGATGAAGTCGCATAACTATCCATTCGTGCTTTCTACCGAGGCGAGTGTCAACCTGGCCGATGATGATGAATTGTTGGAACTCATGAATGCCTGCCAGTTCCGCTACGTTTTTCTCGGCATCGAGACCTCGGACAATGACGTACTGGCGCAAACGCAAAAGCGAATTAATACAGTACGTCCGTTGATCGAGCGAATTCGTAGGCTCTACGATGCTGGGATTTCGGTAACGGCCGGTTTTATACTTGGATTCGATTCGGAGCCAGACGGCGTCGACAAGACGCTCATACCATTCATCCAGGAAAGCGGCATATCGCTGGCGATGGTTGGCCTGCTTACCGCCTTGCCCAACACGCAATTAACCCGCCGGCTAGCTCGTGAGCGTCGACTAATTTCAGCCGACCATCAGCGAATTGAGACGCACGTTGAGGACTATCGACTCAAGATATCGATTGGTCTGGACCAAACGCTCGGTGGACTCAATTTTGTGACCGTCCGCGACCGGGTAGAAATCTATAGTGAGCTAAGTCGAATCATCGCCGAGATCTATTCTCCGGCAGCATTTATGGGGCGAGTTGAAGATACTGCGCGGCGACTTCGGTTGAATGCGCGCCATCAACCGAATTTTTGGGAGTGGCGACGAATGCTGCGAGGTTTTGTGAACGTCGCCTACAGCCTGCTAAGAAATCGAGAGACTCGGTGGCTCTACCTGCGTACCGCCTGGAAGACGATGTGCATGGGATTCCAAAAGTTTGAGTTTGCACATACGACGATGGGAGCCTACCTGCACTTCCGCAGACAAGCTTTAGCCATGCAAGCTGAATTAGAAAAGTCAATTGAATTTGCAGTCAACCAGGCTGCTTACCCAAGGTCCGTCGCTGAATTGCCGGCCTATCCCGAGCGAACACTCCCCCTGTTGCAGGCCGACAACTGCTAGCGTGAGCGTGGGCTCGCAAAAAAGGAGAACTCCCAAAAGAAGCCGAGTATCAAGAATCAAGTCGATCCTGCAATCTGAGAAGCGGTTCTGCAAGTTGAACTGTTTCGCGATGTGCTGGTGGCTAGATCTGCGTTTCAGCTATTCCTTCCTTTGCATCGATATTCGCAAAGCACTTTGGAACCATTTCAAGAACTAACTGTGCTACACTGTTGCTTCTGTTGAACCGGTTTTATTTCCTTTCGCACAGTCAGTTAGGTAGTGCAATGCATGATAGTAATCCCTACGCAGTTCCACCTTCACAGCCCACGAATTTCTTGCCGCAAGACTTTCGAAAGGTAAGGATTAGACCGATAGAGTTATTCAAACGCGGCTATGCGCTGATCGGAGATCAGTACTGGTTATTCCTGGGCATCACCTTCGTGGGCATCATCATCGGTTCAATGGTTCCATTTGCCATCATTCTTGGTCCGATGTTAGTTGGGATCTACCTCTGCTTCATGCAACGCGAGAGAGGAGAGCGAGTCGAGTTCGGGACACTGTTTAAAGGATTCGACCAGTTTGTCGATGCGTTGGTAGCCATGCTTGTCCTACTGGCGCTCTCCTTCCTACTAATAATTCCAATTTGCATCGTGATGTTCGTAGTGATGCTAGCGCTATCGGCAGGGGGCGATGAAGGTGGCATTGCAGGGTTGGGTTTCCTGATCCTGATGTACCCAGTTATTCTGTTGGTTAGCATTGCCATTTATGTACCCTTTATCTTTACATTCCAGTTAATCGCGGATCGGAAGTTAAAGGGTATGGACGCTGTAAAATTGAGTGCTCGCGCCGCCATGCAAAACCTTGGTGGAATCATCGTGTTTATGATTGTGTTGATGATCGTTTCGGTTTTGCTCACAATGATGTGCTACGTGCCGGGAATTCTCTTTTTGCCAATTTCTTTCGCGTCTATATTTGTCTTGTATCGCGACGTTTTTCCGCGGTAGGGGAACATTCCGTGGTACTACGGTACACGCTCTAACAACTAGAGCAAATGTCGGGCTTTGATTTCGAGATACTGGTTGACCAGGGGAGAGGTCATCTCCTCTGGATAAACATCCAGAGCCAACGCCCCTCGCGCTTTCATGCTGCGAATAACCTGGTTGCGCCAGACAAGCAATTGGCAAGCGGCCGCGCTACGATAGAGTACAGCGGGATCGGGCGTGGGATTATCTGCAGCCTCAAAAACACGGTGATCGCGGGTTAGCACCAACAGGGGGACGTGACAGCCGATGAGATTTCCCATGTAGCTCTCGATTTGCTGTGAATTGACTTGATCGATCACATTCGTGATAAGTACAACCAGAGAGCGTCGACGACAATGAGTCGAGAGATATAGGAATGCATCATCGAATCGCGATTGCACCAATCTCGGGAATTGATCGAAGCCAGCATGCAAGATGCGATTCATTTGACGCTTTCCGCCAGCCGGCGGTACATAGTTGTGGATATGATCCGAAAAACAAATCATTCCGACGGAATCGCCTTGGTCCAGCGCCACATAGCTCAGCATTAACACGGAATTGAGTGCGTAGTCGAGTAGACTTAAACCTTCGTACTCGTTGGTCATCATGCGCCCACAGTCGAGCAAGAAAATAACTCGCTGACTCTGATCGGTTTGAAATTGTTTGACCGTCAATTTCTGCCGTCGCGCCGATGCCCGCCAGTCGATGTGTTTGTAGTTGTCGTCTTGCTGGTAATCTCTCAATCGTTCGAAATCGTTATCTTGGCCCGGGCGGCGCGTGCGGCGAACTCCGATTTGGCTTAAGCGATTGGTGCGAGCAAGCAAGGCATACTCGCCAATCTGCTTGATGTCCGGATAAACGTGCAAGGCACTGGCGCAGGCGAATCGATGCTGTTTGCACCAGAAGCCGCCTCGGCTAAAAACATGGGCATACGCATACTCAAGCGAAAAAGCTCCGCGGCGATGGGGAGTAATCCAATGCTGCAGCGTGGTGCGTTTTGCTGGCAGTACCGCGAGCTCGTGAAAACTGGGCTCGATTTGGAGGCCCTGCGATGCATCCTCAGACAATTTGAGGTGTATGGAGGAACGGCCACGGTTGTCAATGATGAATTCCACCGGATGACGATTTCCCAGTGAAGCGACGCGCGGCATCGACCGCTCTACATGAAGGGAACTCAGATTTGGTAGCGTAAGTAAATCGACAACCAGAATCAAAGCAATTATCGCACCGACGGCAGAAACGAGCAGCCACCACCAATCGTGAGCCCAGGGAATTGGCAGCGCCAACACAAAAGGCACGCTCGTGGCAAATGCCATACGAAAACTGGGAAACGTCCTGCCGAACTTCATCAGCAACAGCAGCGGCAGCAAGCTCGCTACGAGAACTGTCCATGGGGTAATTCCCCATTCAAATAGTGAGAATGCACTGTCAACTGCATCAGGTTTCATGCATGCTCTTTCGTACTATCACTTATTTCTTGAATGTACCGTCGAGTTAGCTCGGCCCGTTTTCTCAGGCACACGGGCGCGGTACCTAAACTGCCGCAGCGGTGTTGGTACTGAACCTGAAGCGTGCAAGCGAACGCGCCATATAGGTCTATTGCTGACTTCCTCGCGGAACCTCGATGCTTCGAAGCAATTGTTGAAGTTGCTCGTCGACATGCAAGCCTTCTACCTCAGCCTCTGCAGTCATGATGACGCGATGCCGCAGCGCAGGAAGCGCAATGTCGACCACGTCATCGGGCGTTGCATAATCTCGACCGCGAAACGCCGCTAAGGTTCGGGCACCTTGCATCAGCGCTAATCCGGCACGAGGCGAGGCGCCCAGATGAAAGGCTGGCCAGGAGCGAGTTTGTCGGACGAGCCGATTAATGTATTGCACCAACTGAGGCTCAATGCGTATTTGCGCATTAGCTGCCAACAAATGCATAATCTCGCTTGGTGAGGTCACTGTGGCTATTTCACTTTCCAGTCGAAGATTCAAATCGATCTGCTGGCTATGGAGCGTGAGAATTCGTTCCTCCTCTTGTTCGTCCGGATAGTCGACGACGACCTTGAACATGAAGCGGTCCAATTGAGCCTCAGGCAAGTTGTAGGTACCTTCGCTTTCGATTGGGTTCTGCGTGGCGAGAACGAGGAAAGGTCGTTCCAACGTATGACTAGTGCCATCGACAGTCACTCGATACTCCTGCATTATCTCCAACAAGGCAGCATGCGTTTTCGCTGGCGAACGGTTAATTTCATCTGCCAGCAGCAATTGTGTGAAGACGGGACCTGGTCGAAATCGAAATTCTTGCGTACGAACATCCAGCAACGGTGCTCCAGTGATATCCGAGGGCATGAGGTCCGCCGTGAATTGGATCCGGCCGAATTGGCAACCCAAGATCTTCCCTAGCGCGCGCACGAATAGCGTCTTACCCATTCCGGGCAGACTTTCGATCAACACATGACCGCCGGAAAAAAGTGCAACTTGCGTCGAAAGAACCAATTCGTCCTGTCCAATAAACAACTTCTTCAGCTCTGAAGAAATTGTTTCAAATATCTCTTTAGTGGTACGCATAGGAATCAGTGCTACTGAATTTTCGGAGCAGGAAAGTGAAGCGAGATTGTAAACGGAATCGCGATGAATGTCCCATACCGACACATTTTGGCGGAGATTGATTGGCAATAAAAAAACACCTGGCTATTCCCCAACGTCTACTCCATCTATCCACTCTGGAGGAGTTTCTCCACGAACTTTACGAAAGTACTCCTTTATAGCGGTTTTGGCATGTTCCAAGTCGCGAGCCTCAGCCATCATGCGGCCGATCGCATCGACATGCAAACCAAAATCGCTCACCGAACGCCGCAACAGAGACTGCGGCCTACCCAAGATGGGCAATAACGATGCGCAAACTACAATACCGAGCAAGGCTGCGGGCATGGTAATACCACTCAGTGGCCACACGGTTAACATTTCCAACCCAGCGGCACGAGTGTCATTCTCCGGTGAATAGGAAATCACTAAGCCCGATTCGTCAAAGGCGAGCAAAGCAACCCGCTTTGCAGGCAAGCAGGCTTCGATGATCTTCTCACCAATGTGCTGATGCAGTGGCTCGACCATCGAACCATTTAGCATGGGGGCTCCGTTGGCAATGACTAGGATTTGACTTCCAGCGAAGCGTGGGGATGTAAGGCGATACACCAGTGCCTGGCCGTCCTCGGCACCCAACAAGAGCTCAGAATGCGGGGCTCGCCGAATTTCATCGGCCCATTTTTCTTGCGTATCGAGTTCCTCCGGATCCCACTGGCTGAGGCCATTGAGGTCTTCATCGTCACTGCTGACGGCGCCCGCATCCATTGGCTTACCTGACGAAGACGTAGTGGTTTGCGTATCTACCAAGTGTCGTGGCTTTTTTGATCTCCACCGCGCATCGTCGGGAGGTTGCAGCGCAATCCGAACGGGCCAAGTGGCGTTCTCGGGGCGCGGCAACCTGGATATCGCATCGGCCCATGAGCCGCTGAACTTGCTGACCAACCGCAGCGGTTGCTGGGTATCGAGATAAAACCAACCACAAAAAGTCGACTCAGTTAGCTGCTGCAATCGCGTATTGAACTCATCGGCTTCGCGAATCGCCAACAACTCTTCACCACGCTGCTGCAGATCGGGTGCGAGCTGGCCGAGTGTTTGGCGTCGATAGGCAAGATCCGCATTGAAATCACGTCCAAAGTAGATTACCGTTCGTCCGGCTTCTTTCCCTAGCCAATCTTCGAGCCAGCGGCGTGCAGCGAGTCCTGGGGGCTGAAAGGACTGCCCGACCAGCACGATGACATCCATATTGTCGAGCTTAGGAGAAAGCTTCTGTGGTGTAAGGCATTTCGCGCCACTGGCTTCCCACATTTTTCGGTGCAGCCCAAGACCATTTAGGCTGCGGTTATGGTCTGGCCCGGTAACGGCGCCAAAGGGAACCAATTCTGGCAACCAACTGCCACAGCCGCTCAAAGCACTCATCAGAATCAGGCCACCCAGCCCTTGCAGCAGTACTTGCCAAAGTCGATTAGGGACATTCATAAAGTGACTGCCTCAGTAATCACAGGTGCAAGTTGATGTTTTTCGCTCATGTTTAGCAGAGCATGAAAATCGTTGCATTGCGCCCAGCAGGACATGAATTGCTCTCTCGTTACCGAGTGCTTCCCAAAAAAGAATGCCTCAAAAGTGAGCATGGTCGTTTCCAAGATGCGGCGCAACTGCAAATACGACTGCAGCTCGCCAAGATACATGCGATTCGTCTTACCTTTCTGCAAGTGAATTCGCCGGGCTTGATCCAACGCAAGTAATTGGTATCCATAGAGAAAAACGATCGCATCATCATAGCGTCCCAGTTGCATCAACCTCTCCGCCTCAGCAAAAGGGTTGGATTGAGTTGCTTGAACCTCAAACGGCAAGTCCACAGCGCGGGCTAGATCAACTTCAACCGATCCAAGATTCTTCGACTTGCGCTTCTGACGAACGGGCATATAATTCCGCAACGCATAATAAGTCAGCAACACAAGCATAATCACCAGCACCACGGCCATCAGCGAAAACAGAATCGTGGGTAGGGCCTGACTCAACCCCGCGAGATTCAGATTCCAATTCCAGTTTGCAGCTGGAGCCGCTTGCGGAGTAACCTTTTCTCGGGCTTGCCAACCCTTGGTACGCAGAGGATTGTCGCGGGCATGCGAAACTTTTGGCGGAATAAACTGTTTGTTTTTTTTATCGTACCAGGCATTGCGAGGCATTGCTTGAAATGCCTTTTCGGCATCGACCTCTTGTGCGAAGACTGTTTCGTCGATCCGCCCAGCCAAGAGGATAGCGATTGCCAAGCACCACAGTATTGCGAGTCGCGGCTGCAGCAACCTCATGAGACTTGCTCCTGAGGCATAGCGTCCGGAGAAATCAGATAGAGGGCCGGATCAGTATGCAAGATACTTGTCAGTTTAGTTTTCGACTCGGTGGCAATTTTGCTGGAATTGCTAAGCCTTACGGCTTCGGCTTTGAGTCGTAGCTCGACCTCCCAACCTTCAAGCCGTATGCGGCTGTCAAGGTAGGAAAGAAAACGGAACACCGCCATAAAGAGCCCAACAACCCACATAGTTAATGGTAGGCCAACGTAGTCGAACCAGTAATTCCATTGCCACAGACCTGTGCTGGCACCGATCAAGAACATTTGGGCACCAACCAGCGTGCTGAATAGCAATACGCTAAAGAATGCGGCTCCGGCAAACCTCGCCAAATTTTCGGAAAACAGAAAACGATGCAAGCCACGGCTACGGTCGGCGTATTTGAGTTCCCCACGACCAGCCAGAAGCGGACAGAGCTCTAACCCTAAAATCTCTGGAGCAAAGGGCCAAGACGCGCGAAACAACACTGAGGTGGCCCCCACGACAAACACCAGCCAGAATTCAACGCCAAAGTCGAAGGCTGTCGCTCGATCAACCAGGAGCTCCATCAGCAGCCCCACCAATCCCAGTCGCATTACTCCCAGCACTAGCAGGCAACGAAAGGCAATCGGACGCAGGCGGCGCAACAATTTTGTTAGGGGCATCGGTTCATAAAAAATTCGATTGCCAAGATAAACGCTGGTGGGAAGTGAGATCAATGGAAATTGCATAGCAAACAACAAGATCAAATGAGTCGAATGCCGCCAACGCATGGCGCTCAATGGAAATTCCAATCGCTCTGCAGCCAGCAATGCATCCTCGCTGAGCATCCAGGAAACGGCCAAGCTATCAAGCAACAGCAAAGGCACTCCCAGAATTGCACTAGTTATAGCAATCGCCCCAACATGGCGCTTGAGGACCTGTAGACTCAAATCGAGCAACTCCAGTACGGATCGCGCTCGAATGACAATTTCGGTGCGATCAAGTTGCACTAGACTGCTCCGTGGGGTAGCCCAGTACGACGAAGTAATAAATCATCAAGGAGCTCGAAAAAACAGCCCACATCGCTTTAAACAAATATGGGATTGATGTTGGCGAAAGCAAGCCCTCGGTCAAGGCAGCCAAGAAGAACAGGACACCCGATACGGACATGACAGGCACCGCCTCAACGGCTCGCAATTGTAGCGATGCAACTCGCGTAAGTCCTCCGGTAAACAACCAGCCAATCCCGATCCTCAAACCCGCAGCGGCGGCCAGCGCGATCGCAGTCAGTTCGAATGCGCCGTGAGCGGTTACGAACTCGAGAAAGTTATCGCCTCCCTCGGTATCCCCACGCGCCATATAACCAAAAGATGCACCAAGTACCGTGCCATTGAATCCGGTCATATAAAGACAGGGAATAATCAACGGTCCCATCGAAAAACATTGCAAGCCAATGCCGGTGTTGTGTTGGATATAAAACGCTACCATGGTGAAATTCTGTTCGATACTGCGCGAGTAGTCGACGCCATCGAAATCGATTTCTGAGAAATTATCACCTAACTGCCGCATCTGCTCTTCGCCCAGGACACGCTTGGCAAAATCGGGAAAAGCCACTTCGTTATGCGCCAAGTAGGTGGACAGGGCAAACAGACCGAAAAAAAGTACGGCACAAATGTGGACGCATCGATCGCGAAAAATCTGGCGAGGCGCTTGATGGAAGGCCACGTCCCACCACTGCCGAAATTGAAATTGACGCGAACGGTAGATCATATTGTGAGCTTTACCCACCAAGGCATGCAAATAGCCTACAGTTTCGGGCGACAATCGGTATTGATCTGCCATCGCCAGGTCCGCGCAGGCCGAGCGATAAAGGCTGGAGAGTTCCGCAAGCGACTCGCCGCGACACCCCTTAAGACTACGCGCCGACATTTGGTCGAGCATCTGTTCGAGTCTCAGCCACTCCGCTCGGCGACGCTGCACTGTTTCCGCTAAGTTACCCATGCTTCAATTCCCATCCTTCGCTTCAGGCGTATCGACATTCGTAACGGGTACATTCGTAACGGGTACATTCGTAGCGGGTACATTCGTAGCGGGCGCTGGCACACTTGCAATCGCAGCGGGCGCAGGGCTTGCACCAAGTGTTGAACCTTCCAACGAAGAGTCTCTCTGTGAATTCGGTCTCGGTGGCACAGCAGCACTATCCGAATTGCGATGAGCGGCAGGAGCTGTCATTTCACGCAAACGCTGGCTGCCGTAGGACCGTTGATCGGCCGATAGGAAAATGCGGACGTAGAGCGCGCAAAGCAATAAATCGAAGCTCGTGTCTGGCAGCAGTCCGAACCTGTGAATCAGCGGCTCTGACAGGTGCTTTGCCACTTCCTGACGACGCAGTGGGCTGAGGCGACGGCGGTTTTCCATGTAGAGTCCAATTGTTTGCGCAAGCGAACTGCTCGCAGAAAAAGTTGCAGGAATCAATTCGGCCAAGCCAAACGCCCGCATGTCCTCTGGAATGAGGTTCAGTGGAGAGCGGCGAGTGGCCTCCGACACCACCATCGTGCCGGCAGCCAAGTCTCCCAATCGTTGCATGCGCGGCGAAATCGTCATGACCGTGAAGCCAATCAATAGCGTGGGTACCACGAAAGCCATGGGCATTTCATCGCCCAATACTTGCAATGGAAGCAACAGGCACATATCAGCTAGCCGAAGCAAATTGCGCAGTGCGGCTTGTGTACCATTAATCGGTCGCCCATCCACCGAAATTACTCGCAGTTTGAAAAGCATCTTGCCGGGTGTGCGACCGTTGTATCTCGTTTCGAAAAAGATGCCATAAAACCAGCTCAACGAGAAAATCATCAGTAGAGAAGCAATTGCCACCACGTTTCCGCCAAACGATAGAATCGCAGAGAAAATACCCAGCGTCATGGTAATGGCCAAAAAGGCCAAAACGCGAATGGCAAAGTCGAATAAGAAAGCGGGCAAACGTTGAAATGGGCCCGCCAAAGCGTACTCGAACTCGATGTTCTCCGGGGTAATGACCCGCGCGAAGCAATCTAGTTTCTCTTTAGTGTGGGCTATCATGAATTCACGCTGATGGGTCTGCCGCAATGCTGTAGCAACCGAGCTAGAGCCAGGATTCAATTCCGAGGGAACGCTTGCCGAATGAGTTCGAGGCTCTTGGGGATGGCTGTACGATAGTCCTCCAGACCTTCGAATTCGAGAGACACAAAGCCGCGATAATTGTGTTTGCGAAGTATTTCTCCGATCCGCGGATAGTCCAAATCCAGCGAATACCACTGTCCCCCTCCAAAATATGTTTTAGCTTGAACGAAGATCGTTTTCGGAGCAATTTTCTCTAGTCGCTCGTATGGTTCATCCAAAAAGTTGCCCGTATCCGTTGTAATCTGCAGCCAAGGAGAATCCACTGCGTCCACGATACGCAGAATACCCTCAGGCGTTAGCCCGAGTCCCCAATGATTCTCGAGCGCCAATACAACGCCACATTTCTCTGCTGTTGGCAAGCAAGCCTCGAGAGCAGCGATGACCCATGGGAACGCATCTTCGTCGGTATAGCCTGGCAACGGTGACTCGATCCCACGATTCTTCATCAGTTCGTCGAAGCTGCCGGAGGTGCCCCAACGTCCTGTATTGACTCGCATCACCGGGATGCCCATTTGATACGCCAACTCTATTTGGCCAATGGTGCGATCGATGTTCTGCTGACGCGATTCTCGATCGGGACTAACAAACCCCTGATGCGTTGACAGCCCCACCAGCGGTAGACCAAGCCGCAGCGCGTGGCGTTTGTAAGACATCATTTTGGAATGGCTCAACAGCTCATTTTGCTCAAGCTGATACAGCAGCAACTCTACCCCATCAAATCCCATTTCATCCGCGATGTCGATGCACTTATCAAAATCGCGGAGCTCCTCATTGTGGAATCTCCACAGAGAATAGGTCGACAACACGATGGGGTAGGAGGCTCGTGGGCCAACAGCTGTTTTCTTCTCTTGCCCAGTAGCCATGGCCAATGGCACCAGTGGACCAGCGATAGCGGCGGCGAAAAAGTTGCGTCGACTTTTCATGGAGTGTCTTCCCAAGATTCGATTGGAACGCGACGAAGCGATGCTCCAATCTAACATTACTAGGTTTCCCGCGGCTGCCAGACACAGTCAGTTATCCGAAGATTCTACATCTTTCAGATCGGTGCTGAAGTCTAGCTGTGTTGGGATTCGCGGAGGGCGGCATTCAAGCTATATTGTGAGGAATCGAATCAGGAATCTCGTGGATCAGCAAGGAGTCGTGCCCATGCCGCGTCGAAAAAACCGGAGTGTCCCTTCCATACCATCGCGACGAGATCTGTTGGAACTCCCGGGAGTCCCCAAATCTGGTTTGTTAGCAGAGACGCTGGCGAAAATCCTGGCCATGCCGCAGCCTACCAGTCAGAGCGTTGTTGACGAATGGCTGGATGCTTTCATGGAGACTCGGGAAATGTATCCGTCGAGCGTAGCGGACAAAGCAGGATTTTCGAACATCTCCTTCCACGTGACAGGCGTTTTCGCCGATGGCTTGATCACCGGAGAGTGCGACCTGCCGGGCGAAAACTACTTAGTCTTCATCCAGCATCCCGAAGGAAAACCGCTCGCTGGTTGTAATTGCACCGAATCCAATGGCGAGTATCCCTGCCCACATTCGTTTTTGTTTCTGGACTTCGTCATCGACTTGCTGGAAATCGACCTGAGCTGGCTTAGCCAAAGAATTCGCAAAGGAAAGTTTGACCTCAAACGCCCCGATCTAAACAAGTACAAGTACGACACTCTCACTAGAGTGCGAAGCATCTTAACGGGCATCGTCCCGCGGATCCTACCGGAGCTGAATGCCGACGAGTCCTTGCTTCCTCCGCTGGAGGAAATCCAAACAACTAGAATTGCCTGGAACGCAGCTGCGAAAAATGGACGGCTAGAGGTCCATCCGGTCTTACAACAACCTAAGAAACGTGGTGGCGGTTGGACCAAGGGTCGCAAGGTTGCTCTGGATTCGCTCGGCGAGCACAGTTCTATGTTCAGCGCAGCCGACCAGTCCGTTCGCGACAAAGTCCGGATTGACAACAGCTACTATCGGTCCACGTATCACCTCGATAGCGTGGCTGCGCTGAAGTGCCTAATCGACGAGCCCAATGTCCTGCTCGATGGCGAACCCGCAGAAGTGCGTCTGTTTGACGCGGCAATAACAGTCAAACAGGACGAGAACGAGTGTCGCTTGGCATTGCGGGATGACACGCAGACTAGCAGCTACGTATTTTCTAGCGACTGCCTTGTAAGGCTGCAAACTTCCCAGAGCTTAATCGAGATCTGTAAACTCAGCGCGTTGCAAGTCGATAGCCTGCGCGCAATCGTGAGAATGCCTCCGATTCCAGTAAAATTTAAATCCGAGCTGCTGGAAGCGGCACAAAAACTAAAAGCCATCCTGACGGTGTACTTGCCCGAGGAAGTGGCCGGCAAAGTAGTCGACGAAGACTATCTACCAGCTATTCTGCTGCGGGCTCGGGCCGATGGCGCATTGGACTATGGGATTCGAGTGCGAGATTCCGGCGGTACACTGCACATCGCGGGGAGCGGTTTGATGTTGCGTACGGAGAATCGCGGCGGACAGCCTGTGCAAATCGCACGCTCTGCATCTCGGGAACAACGCATTTGTCGCGATCTGGCGGAGAGATTCGAGCTGTCGGCCAGCCAAGATCACGGCACTGTCGGCGATTTCGAAACAGCACTGAATTTGATAGAGCAACTACAGAAAGCCGAGACGAACTCCGAAATTGAGATTCTGTGGGATAAGACTTCCGAGCAACCATTGCGCTTGCTAGGCTCGGTTTCTCCCAAGAATGTGAGCGTGGGAATATCTCGCAAGATGGATTGGTTTCAGCTTTCAGGTACCTGCGACTTTGGCGAGAACTCGATTGATTTGAGCGAGTTGCTCAGTGGTCTGCAGTCAGCCGATCCGGATGCTGTGCGAGGAAATTTTGTGCGATTGGGCGACAAGGGGTGGGCAAAAGTATCTGCACAGTTTCGCAAGCAACTGAAACATCTCTCCGATTCGGTAAACCAGGAACGTGGCTCGCTGAAGTTCGATGCTACGTCCGCTCCTGCCATTCGCAACCTGTTAGCGGAGCAGGTTCAGGTAAAAGCAACGCAGGCTTGGACCCAATGTTTATCCAGGCTCGAGCAAGCCGAAAAGCTGGAACCATCGCTGCCTGAAAGCCTAAATGCTGACCTGCGCGATTATCAGCTGGATGGATTCAAATGGCTTAGACGCTTGGCTGAATGGGGTGTTGGTGGAGTTTTAGCCGATGACATGGGGCTGGGGAAAACACTTCAGACGCTGGCTGTCATTTTGGATCGCTCCCAGGCTGGTCCATCGCTCGTGATCGCACCCACGTCCGTCGGTTTCAATTGGGTGCGAGAAGCACAGAGGTTTGCTCCGCAGCTCGAAGTTCACTTGTATCGCGAAACCGATCGAGCCGATTTTTTGAGTGAGGTCGGACCAGGCAGCCTCGTCGTCTGCAGTTATGGGCTAGCGCTCCGCGATGCTACCGCGCTAGCGGGCGTTCAATGGACAACCTTGGTTCTGGATGAAGCGCAAGCCATCAAGAACAGCCGAAGTAAAACCTCGGTCGCTATCGCTGGCATACCTGCAGATTGGAAAGTTGCCCTGACTGGTACACCCGTGGAAAATCACCTGGGCGAACTTTGGAGTCTCCTGCATGTCATTTCGCCGGGCGTGCTCGGCGGCTGGGAACAATTCCGGCGCCGCTTTGCCGCTCCCATTGAAAAGGACAATGACGACGAACGTCGTTTGGCACTTCGCGACCGCTTGCGGCCGTTCCTATTGAGACGCACCAAAGAGGAAGTCTTAAAGGATTTGCCTCCCCGTACGGAAATGAACCTCTATGTCGAAATGAGCCCGGAAGAACGCGCGATGTACGATCAAGTGCGTTTGTCCGCCATTGGCGAGATTGATCAATTGGCAAAAATTTCGGATGTCAAGGACCAGCGTTTCCGTATTTTGGCCTTGCTTACCCTCTTGCGACAGCTGGCTTGCAGCCCGCGGATCGTGCACAAAACATGGAAAAATCGTTCTACAAAACTGCAGTTGCTCTGCGAAAAACTACATGAGTTGCGTGACGAAGGGCATCGCGTCCTAGTCTTCAGTCAGTTTGTGCAGCACTTGACGCTCATCCGTGAAATGCTGGATGAAGAATTGATCAGCTACGAGTATCTCGATGGCTCGACCGATCCCAAAGCCAGGCAAGAGCGAGTGGATAGTTTTCAGAACGGCAACGCCAGCGTTTTCCTAATCTCGCTCAAGGCGGGCGGAACAGGACTCAATTTGACTGCAGCCGATTACGTCATCCATATGGATCCCTGGTGGAATCCTGCAGTTGAGGATCAAGCGACCGATCGCGCGCATCGCATCGGACAAGATAAACCGGTGATGGTCTACCGGTTAATTGCCCAAGGTACCATCGAGGAGGAAATTTTAAAACTGCACGATAGCAAACGAGATCTGGTGGCAGGCATTATGGAAGGCGCACAGGCGGCAGCTAAGCTCTCTACAGAAGATTTAATCGCGTTGCTCCGTGGATAATAGATTTATGGAACTGCTTCCGGCGAGTCTTTAGTAACCAACCACGGATAGAACGGATTGTACGAATCAACTCCCAAGAGGATTCATTCGTAGAATTCGTGGACCAGTCAGCCAGAAAAAGACGCGACACTTGGCATTCTCGCGCTCCTCCAATAAAGCTTGCGCCAACCGGTGGACATGTTTGCAATTTTCCAACCGGGTTACCATCCGTCCCCAATCGACCCGGCAGAAAAGATGTTGCATTCGGACTACAATCTTGGGATCAGAGGAAAGTTCGTTTGCATGCCAGATCGCAAAATTGCCCGCTAACTCCACCCGAATCTCACTAGAGGTGCTGCCACATGATTCGCATATTGATTGCTGCCGTTTGGACCATTGCCGTCGTGTTTGCCAATGCGGCTCTCGCAGAGCGTATGACTCCCGAACGACTCTGGGATCTGCAGCGCATTGGCGATGTGGCGGTATCTCCCGACGGAAAACAACTCGCGTACTTGGTAACCAAGGTCACGCTGTCCGAGAACAGCAGCACAACCAGCCTGTACCTGCAGACACTTGGTGACGATGTTGAGCAGAATGTTGCCAAGACCGCGATTGCATTCGGCACTCCGCTTAATTGCCCTACAGCTCGAAACGTTCTCGCCGACGTAAAGGGCCTGCAATCGTTGAGCTGGATCCAACGCCCCCAAGGACCTAGGTTACTCTACATTGCAAACACCGAGGGCGAGAACGGAAAGCCGCAGGCGTGGATGCTCGACCCATCTGGCGGCAAACCTCAGCAGATAACCAAAGTTGAAGATGGAATCGGCAATCTCAAAGCATCTCCCGCTGGGTCGCATATTGCATTTACTGTCGACGTGAAAATGGATTCCGAGGTAACGGAGATCTACAAAGATCTTCCTAAAGCAGACGCCCGGATTATTGATTCACTATTGTATCGTCACTGGAACGCGTGGCACGATTACGCCTACAGTCACTTACATGTTGCTGCCTTGGACGAACATGGGGTTGCAGCGGAGCCGATCGATTTGATGAGTACGCTTAAAGCGGATTGTCCCGTACCTCCGTTCGGTGGAGCCGAGCAGTTTGCATTTTCTCCTGATGGCAGACAGTTGGCATTGACGCTCAAACTAGTGAACAATCCAGCCGAAAGTACTGACACAAGCGTCTATCTGGTATCGGTCGATGGCGGCTCATTGCAGAACATTACGCCAGGATTGCCTGGCTATGACATGGAGCCCCGATATTCTCCCGACGGAAAGTTCATCGCCTTTCACTCCATGGAGCGAGCGAGCTTCGAAGCAGATCGCAATCGAATCATGCTCTTTGATCGCAATCAGGGCTCGCTGCGCGAGCTGACAGTGGGACTGGATCAAACGGCTCACAACGCGGTTTGGTCACCCGATAGTCGACAGCTGTATTTTCACAGTGAAACACGTGGAACGACCCAGGTCTATCAAATAGACGTCGATTCCGGTGTTACAAAACAAATCTCGGCGGGAAAATTTGATTTTGCCGTGCAAGCTTCGGTGCCGGGCACGTCATTGGTAGTTGCCACGCAACAGAATATGCTGCGACCGGTCGAGCTGTCACTGATTGACGCTGCCACCGCTCACGTTTCGACGATTACCGATCTCAATGGAGCCATTTACCAAGGTTTAGAATTGCCTCGCATTGAAGAGCGTTTTTTTACGGCTACCGATGGAAAACAGATACACAACTGGGTCATCTTGCCACCGGATTTTGACGAGCAAACTTCCAAGCAATGGCCGATGCTCACTTACTGTCAAGGCGGCCCGCAGGGACAGATTGGACAGTGGTTTTCCTATCGATGGAATTTTCACCTAATGGCTGCAAATGGATATGTAGTCTTGGCTCCCAACCGTCGCGGTCTACCAGGCTTTGGACGGGAATGGAATGACCAAATTAGCGGCGACTGGGGAGGACAGGCCATGCAGGACATTTTGGTAGCCACGGACGGCATGATGGCGGATCCGAAGATTGATCGCAGTCGCGTTGCCGCCGTTGGTGCGAGCTTTGGTGGCTACACCGTTTACTGGCTTATGGGCAACGCTGCGAACCGATTCTGCGCCATGATCTCGCATTGTGGAGTCTATAATCTGGAATCGATGTACGGTGCCACCGAGGAACTCTTTTTCGTAAATTGGGACTTGGGTGGTCCGTATTGGAAAAGCAAGGAGGCGGCAGACGAGTATGCTCAGTTTTCACCACATAAGTTTGCGGGCAACTGGCGGACACCTCTGTTAGTGATTCATGGTGAAAAGGACTTTCGTGTGCCAGTCACGCAGGGCATGGAAGCGTTCACGGCTGCCCAAGTGCAAGGAGTGCCCAGTCGATTTTTATATTTCCCTAACGAGGGGCATTGGGTTCAATCGCCGCAGAACGGTGTTTTGTGGGGGCGAGTTTTCTTTGCTTGGCTCGATCAATGGTGCCAACCAAACAAATAGCTTTGCCCTTCTATTGCCACTTCAATCCAAATGAGTATGCCGTGAGCCAGGAACAGCCAAGCAAATCCAAACGTGTACAAGATTATCTGCGTGCTAACCCGCAATCCCGCAATAGGGACGTGGTGGAAGCGCTGTCAGATTTCGGCGTCACCGCTGCCGACGTTTCGAATGCCAAAGCTCAATTGAAGAAGAAGTATACGCGTCGGCGTTCCCGAGCGGCCGCCGTAGTGGCCGCCTCAGTAACAACCGGCGAACAAGTCGCTGAGGAAAGCCACGTTTCGATTTCAATTGTAGAGTTGGAAGCAACTGTAGACTACGTTCAATCGGTCGGCGGAATCGCTCGCGCACAACAGCTCATAGCAATTATCCAGCAAATACAGGCCCTGTAAACGGATCGAAAATAATAGGGTGGCTGTCGCTTCTGGTGTTCACTGGAAGCGATTATTTGATTTGGCTTATTTGTGCAACATCAGCAATGTCAGCTGACGTCTGCAACGGTCCAGTCCAGGTCAATGCAGCGCCACGTTTTTCCGGTTGGATTTTTGTCTTGCAGTAACAGCGGAAGCCGCGACGCTCGTACACCGTCGTAGCACGTCAGCTTCGCAAAACGAAAGAGGCTGGCTGGGATTCCAACAGCGGTGAAGCCCGGGTGACCAGTAGCGGGAAACGGTCCGCCATGGTTCATCGCCGGGCTAACAGCAACTCCGGTTGGCATTTTGTCGTTGAGCATTCTCCCAACGCGCTTTGCAAGAAGTGGTGCTAACTGTGCGTAGGCAGCATCGTCGGTACCATGCTTCGATGAATAGATGCAACCAGTCAAGTTTCCTTCTAAGCAGCGCAATACGCGACCTAATTCGTCTAGGTCTCTGGCGACAACGACCAGCGAAGCGTTGCCAAACGCTTCGGTCTGAAAGGTCGCGGGGTCAGCGATGAATTTGCTGGCAGTCGTTTTCAGCAGCGTGTTACCCACACTGCACTTGCCTGGCACCGCGTGACCACCGCAGAGCAGTTCCGCGCCGGCTTGAGCGATTGTCTGAATCGCAGCCGAGAGAGATTTCTGCACATTGCTCGATAGTAAAATACCTGGGGTCGATGCCTGGTACTTGGCAGCTATTTGAGAAACAAAACTATCGGCATCCGAGCCTTCCACGAGCAGAATTAAACCAGGGTTGGTACAAAACTGGCCTGTACCCATGAGTCCGCTCGTTACAAACTCAGCGACAATCTCGTCGCTCCGCTCTGTCAATGCACCGGGAAGAATGACGACTGGATTGATGCTAGATAGC
This sequence comes from Pirellulaceae bacterium, assembly GCA_041736515.1. Classification (GTDB taxonomy): domain Bacteria; phylum Planctomycetota; class Planctomycetia; order Pirellulales; family Pirellulaceae; genus Aureliella. The sequence continues at coordinate 3,960 of JBGSTP010000180.1, read as the reverse complement.
TCTAGATAAATCGGTTTGCCGACTGCGTCTGCTGCAGCCTTAAGTACTAATCCAGCATGCCGACTGCCGGTGTAACCGATGGCTCCCACACGAGGATCGGACACAAGTCGCGAGCCATCCTCGTGGGACAAGCGATAGATCAATTGGACGGTCGCAGCGGGCAATCCAGTTTCCTGAACCGCATAGAATGCAAGTTCTGCCAACAACCTAGTTGTGCCGGGGTGCGAAGTGTTTGCTTTGCCGATAACTGGGTTTCCGGCCGCTATGGCAGCAGCAAAATCGCCGCCCGCAATTCCATTGAAGGCGAAGGGGAAATTGTTCGGACCAAACACGCATACAGGGCCGATGGCTTCGTAACACGAGCGGATCCCCAGTTTGGTGTCGATCACGGCTTGAGCCCAGGAACCGCTGCGAGACGCGAGGGCTGCTTGACGCAACTGCGAGACAGTTCTGGGCAGTTCCACGTCTGCCAAACGCGGTTTAATGGGCAGAGCCGTTTCGGCATGGGCAATCGCCACGAGGTCGTCGCGATGGGCTTCCAGTTGAGCCGCAAAGGCATCCAAAAAGGCAGCGATTCTATCGGGCGAAAGGTTCCGTAACTGCTCAGCCGCGTCGGCGGCTGCCGTTATAATCTGGTCGCATTCTTCCCATGTGCTGACAGGATAACTGGGAGAAAGCGGTTCGCCAGTAGCGGGATTGAAGGCTTGGAATGTTTGATTCGCACTCGATTCCTGCCATTTCCCATCGACTAGAATCTTCGCGGTTTCAGTGAGGGTAGTCGCCATTTCTTTTCTCCGTAAGTTCCCATGCTTGCTTGATTTGGGTGCAATTGTATCCCGCCAGGTGTTTTTTTCGAGGGTAGTCGAATTCGGAAGAATCCCGCAAAAAATTCCTGCGCAACAAAGATTCTTGACGTAGGTTTCCAATAGGTCAGCTCTCGGCATCCGCTTTTCGGATTCTTCGAGCGAAAGTTCAGGCACAGATTCTTATGCTATTTCCGTTCAGGAAAGGTGAGACCATGAAGATCCTGCAATTGGCACTTACGGCAATTTTCTGCTTCAGCCCGATGTGGGTGACGCATGTTTGTGCACAGGTCGTAGCTCCCGTGCAATCACCAGCCCGTCCGCTAGGACTGCCGGTTCATGGACCAGTTTACAATTACGCATCCGATGCTCGCAGTTCGGACTTCTATGTCAACTACATGCCAGACTTCCTGGAAATCATTAACGATCAGCTTTCGGAATCGGTGGTTTTTACTGGAGCGCAAGGCTTCAAACTGGATGCATCGCGACTTTTTTTGCGAACCGCTTCCGATGAGAATATTCGCATTTACTTCCTGTACGAAGGTGCAGGCTATCACAATACTGTAGGTTTTGCTTGGACACCGGCAGGGTCGCCCGGTCGTGGAGCTGCAACGGTTCTGTTCCCTGATGCTTCAATTAAATCAGGCAGCACTCGTACTACCTGGGAGCCCCTTAAGTGCGGCGACTTTATCGAAATTGGCGTGGGCGACAACGGCTTTCAACTAGACTTTTTTCTCATCTCCAATGCGGTTAACGGCGGTACCCAATGGTTGTGGAACGATCCTTCCGAAAACCCCGATGGTCTGCAGCACGTAGTCGCCTTTATGTTGCCGGACAGTCCCTACATCTTACTTGGATTCGAGGACATCATCGGCGGTGGTGACTTGGATTACAACGACGCCCTGTTCGTTGTCGATATTGGGCAAATCAATGCCGACAATTTGTTCGAGGATGTAAGCACGCTTCCTCACTAGAGCAGCAGTTGACGCTATGGCTCTGGCATCTTGAGCAGCCGAAACTCCAACGTCGTTGAACGAACTTCACTATGGCTTCCCAAAACACAGATTTGAAACCCAGGAAAGGCGCAGCGACTGTCGAGTTGGCGTTTGTTCTGCCCGTCTTCGTCGCGCTAATATTTGGTTCGATTGAAGTCAACCAGCGACTACACACCAAGCAGTCTGCCCTGATTTCGGCCTACGAATCGTGTCGAGTTGCCACTCGTCCGATAAGCGATACCGACGATGTTGTCACACACTGCCAAACGCTGCTGACTCAGCAAAATGTGCAGGGTGCGACGATTCAAGTCAGAAACATGACTCAGTCGAGGAATGACTTAGTTGACGTCGCTACCGGCGATGAAATTCGTGTCAGAATTACCGTGTCTTGGGCGGCCAATACCGTTTCGAACTATGTAGTTGGCAACCAAGGAAACTTCGTAGTCCAAGCATTTATGCTGCGTGAGTGATTGTCAACCGACTTTGCAACTTGAGCATCTTTCGAAAGTAAAGTGGAACCATCATGAAACGTCATTCGGTAGAGCGTAGCGGTACGATCATTGTGCTGTCCGCTTTTGTGCTGGCCATGCTGAGCATTATTGCCGCACTCTGCATGAACTCCGCTTACGTCGCACTCGCCAAGAGTGAAATGCGATTGGCCAGCGACGCATCGGCGAAAGCGGCATCGATCACATACGGCATGACAGGCGATATCGCCGCAGCGCGACTGCGAGCACGTCAAATTTGCCAACGACATTCTGTCGCGGGTGCGCCATTGCAGATTCGCAACATCGACGTGTACTTTGGTCATGCGTCCCAAAATGCAGACGGTACCTACACCTTCACCGAAAACGCACAACCCACGAATTCGACGCGAGTCCACACCTCATTCGTCCGCCGCACCGGCAGTGTCGCCGCTCTACCGGCTCTCGGGCAGTTCCTTGGCAGAACAGAATTTGAACTGGAAGAAGACTCAATAGCCACCCGCGTAGATAATGATATCTGCCTGGTCGTTGATCGATCAGGCTCTATGGCATGGGATCTAACTAATGAACTTTACTCCTACCCAGCCGAACTGCATGGCAAGTCGATCATCCAGAATTACTTTCTGCCTCCCCACGCAACAGGCAGCCGCTGGGCCGCCCTAAAGGACTCAGTAAACTCATTTTTGACCATTCTGGACGCAAATCCCTACCAACCGAGAGTGTCGTTGGTTTCCTACTCCAGCAATTTTGATTTTGGTGATTTTCACTCGGACGTGTCCACTATCGATCAACCACTGACGATCGATTTTAACTCAATTCGAACAAAGATGACTGAGATCGGAACTCGACCCGTGATCGGCAACACGAATATTGCCGCAGGTTTGCGCGATGGCATTACCACTCTCTCCTCACAAGGCACCAGTCGCCCCCACGCAACGCACAACATCGTCCTGCTAACCGATGGAGTGATGACACAAGGCGATGACCCTGTCGCGCTGGCAGCGGTGGCGCTTTCGCAGAATATCAAGGTCCATACGATTACTTTTAGCGCCCACGCTGATCAAGAGCTGATGCTTGAAGTGGCGACTGCTGGCGGTGGCAATCACTACCATGCTCCCGATGCGGCAACTTTGACAAGTATCTTCACGGAACTGGCTGAGACATTACCAGCAATGCTGGTCCAATAATCAACTTTTTCGAGTATTACCATGCCCCCTCGCTCCACCCAAAAGTTTCGCTCCCAGTTCCGACAGGGGGCCGTGACAGTCGAGTTCGCGCTGTGCGTGTCGATCTTTTTCATGTTCATTTTCGCCATGCTGGAATTGTCGCGATACAAGTACGTCCAACATGCAGTGCAAATGGTGGCCTACGAAGCCGCAAGAGCTGGCGTTATTCCTGGCGCCACAGCAGCGAACGTCGAAGCACGAGCGCAAACCCTGATGCAAGCGACTGGAGTGCGGAACTATTCGCTTAACGTCAGTCCAGCCGTCATTAACAACTTGACGGAAAATGTTAGCGTCACCATCTCCTGCAACTTTGGCGAGAACAGTTGGGTGCCACCCACTTATTTAACGAATCGAGTAATCGCGAATACGATTACTTTGCAGCACGAGAATATGGCTTATCTGCGCCCTGGCGATACCGACTTGGCTTCGATCATAGGCAACAACGACGACG
>JBGSTP010000130.1:0-27599 GCA_041736515.1 Pirellulaceae bacterium | reverse complement strand
GTGAGCCCTGGTGCTGTGAACCCTGCTGTTGCGAGCCCTGTTGCTGTGAACCCTGTTGTTGTGAACCCTGTTGTTGTGAACCCTGTTGTTGTGAACCCTGTTGTTGTGAACCCTGCTGTTGCGAACCCTGCTGTTGTGAGCCCTGCTGTTGTGAGCCCTGTTGCTGTGAACCCTGTTGCTGTGAACCCTGTTGTTGTGAACCCTGTTGCTGTGAACCCTGCTGTTGCGAGCCCTGTGGTTGCGAGCCCTGTTGTTGCGAGCCCTGTTGCTGTGAACCCTGCTGCTGCGAACCCTGCTGCTGCGAACCCTGTGGTTGCGAGCCCTGCTGCTGCGAACCCTGTGGTTGTGAACCCTGTTGCTGCGAGCCCTGTGAATCCTGTTGTTGCGAGTTTTGCGGACTTGTGTCTTGGTTCTTCGAACTATTGGGCTGGCCCGGTTTTAGCTCCTTCGACGGCTGGCTGGAGTCTGTCTTTGGTGTAGCGGATTGATCTTGATTTGCCGTAGGGGAGTTTGCGTCACTAGTCTCGCTCGTGATTGCCGCACTACTTTCGGGTTGTGTGTTGCTGGATTTGTTGTCGGCAGTTTGCGTTTGCGGAGTCGCTTTTGCATCCGCGGAGTTGCCCGTGCTATTCGACTCGCCATCCTGACTGTTTGATGTATCTTGTTGTTCGAGATAATTTGCAACTCGCTCGAAGGTCTCGCCATCGCTTCCGGGCTTAGAGGCGTCCGAACTTCCGTCGGAACTCGGTTTTGCAACTCCCTCTGATGTTGAGGAGCTTCCATTCGAATTGGTGGAACTTTGTTTGGACCCTGTGCTACCACTCTTTGAGTTTGCGGACCGATCGGGCGACGAATTGCCGTCCTGGGTCGACTGAGCAGCTTCGCTCGAGCTAGCTTGCCCTGAGCCGCCTTTTTGTTGTTGGTTGGAGTTACGCTGATTGTCGGACGCGTTACCACTACCTCCAGGCTGGCCCTGCGAGTCTTGCGCGCCGCCCTCTTGCGACTGGCTCCCGTTTTTTTCGTTAGCGCCATTTTCCTGAGGAGGTTTATCTTGCGGAGCGGATTCGGGAGGCGACTTGTCGGTTGAATTTTTTGCGTCCAAAGGCGGCGATGTGCGATCGCTGGATGGCGATTTGTCGTTGGGTTGCTCTTGTGTTGTGTCTTTCTGTGGCGTGGAAATTGAATCCGGATTGTTAGAGGCGGGCGCATGCTCTTCGACATCCGCATTGGCATCGGGTGCAACCACATGCAGTATGAGCGGTTGCGACTCCGATTGGTTGAAGGCTGGCTCTTGAGTAATTGGATCGTGGCGATTGTCAGCAGCGACTGCACGAATTTGAAAGACATCGCCGACGGTAGCTTGCCACTGCGCGAGATCCATGGACCAAGTCTTAATTTGACGACCTCTCAAACCCTCTGTCTCTAACAGTGTGATGCCTGGCGCGGGAAGTCCCTTGCGGTTGATGATCAGACTGATTTTTGTCAGTCCGAAATCTGGGTCCGAAGCGCGGACTTCCAAGTTCAGCCGCGAATTGGGGCGCACGCGGAGGATTCGAGTTTCCGGTCCCAGTAAATTTACTTCGGGCGGTACGTCAGCAAGCACCGATACCGAATGGGTAATTGGCCGGGCATTGGCGTCGCCTCGCGAGTTATAGCCACGAATACGGTACTCGATTTTTGTGGGATTGGTTTTCTGTGCATTGAGAAGTAATGGAATTGCGCCTTCTAACTGACGATCTTTCACTCGCATATCGATAAAAGATTCGGCTCGAGTCACTTCTCCCGCGTCATCGATGGTTGGGTTTACCTCCAGTCTCCCCCGCTGCATCGACTGGTTTGAAGTTGCTCGGATATGCGCTATCGTTCCCTCGACAGCCTCTACTTTGTCGCCTGTGATCGTACGGTTTTCGAGTCGTGTGTAGGCCGGGTATTGCAGTTCGATGGTTTGCAGCACAACCGAGGGTAGCGGACTGATCAGGACACGATAGGGACCGCTGCTGGCATCGCCGGCTTCGATCCAATAGTCGAGCGGTTGTTCGACCCCCTGTGCGCTGGTAACTACTTTGCCGGTGAAGCGAAAACCACCAGTTGTGTTGTCGAGTTTGGTGCGCTGATCGAGCAATTGGCGGTCAAGTGTGCTGAGTCTAACGACGACAGACTCATCGCTTCTTAATCCACGAACTTCAACTTCGACATTGAGTGGCTTCCCTTGCGTAAGCTCAATTTCGCCAGGTTTGACATCAAGAATTTGGACACGCGTGGGAGAGGAGATTGCACTCCAAGGCATCAATATACGTTTTCCTGTATCGAGCACGCTTTTCGGCGAAAGCATGGTGTAGAGAACCAGGCTTGTGGTCAGCAACAGCACGCTTCCGATCATTTTGATGAGAGGACTGGTGTCCACGGTGGACGAAGGATCCTGGCCTCCGATGAACCGAGCGGCGCGATGTGTTAATGCAGACATCACGCCGCGCGGGACTCCATGGCTCGCCATCGATTCCAACTCGAGCCAGGAAATGAGACCATTCTTGAATTCGGGAACCAAATGTTCGATGCGTTTGGCGGCATAGACCGGATTGATGCGCTGGAAAATCAGTGGGACAAGCTGCCAGCCCAGCCACTTGAAGGTACCGAGGACTCCCAAGCTCCAGAACAGCCAACGTCCCCAGCGTGGTAGCGGAAACATCCAGTGGTCCACGCAGCACGCGATCAACCACAGCAGCAACATGCCCGCGACCCACATGCACAGCAAAACCAAGGCGTCCATGAATTTGATAAAGGAGGCCGTTTTTTTGAGATGTTGGTGGAGCGTACTGCGCACATCCTCCGTCGACCGACGTGCGTCAGTTGTGTGGCGTGCGCCGGGTGGGACGCCACCTGATTGAGTGGGAAGGGCTGGCTTAGGGATCGAGCTCATTTACGGCAGTCCGGCGCGTCGCATTCGAACGGGCAAAAGTTGAAAAAGGCCCTTACTCATTATAGACGCAACTGGGCCGATCCAGTTTCCGATATTTAGCAAATCGGCCAGAGGAACTTGACGTGAAGCGCTGGCGGACAATGTCGCGAGATTACAGTGCCCCAAAACCGGTCAATACGACACGCACTGTTCTCAGCATGATACGCAAATCATTCCATAGTGAGCAGTTTTGAAGATAAAGCAGGTCGAAGGATACTTTGCGACGGTAGGACTCCAGGTCATTGGCATATCCAGCTTCGATTTGAGCAATTCCTGTAAGCCCAGGTTTCAGTCCGAGTCGCTGCAAGTAGTTCGGGACTTTCTGCGACAGTTCTTCCATGTATTCGATGCATTCGGGGCGTGGTCCGACCATCGACATCTCGCCCCGGAGCACATTGACTAGCTGCGGCAGTTCATCGATCCTCATTTGTCGCAGGAGGCGGCCGATCGGTAGCACACGACTGTCTCCACGCTGCGCTTGTGACGGTCCGCTGGCATTGGCTTCGATAGTCATCGTGCGCAGCTTATAGATAGTGAACGGCCGACCATAGTTCGCTTCCCGACGACGATCCAGTGTGTTGGGCCGGCAGCCCGATGCCCGTCGTGCGTTCAGTCCCACGCGAGTTTGAGTAAAGATGGCTGGCCCGCGCGACGTCAGTTTGATCGCCAACACGGCGAGCAAGACCAATGGAAATGTCAGGACAAGTAATGTGCTCGCAATGACAATATCGGCAGCTCGCTTTGCTATCCGAGTGCGTAATTTCAAGCAGCGAATGTTGGTACGCTCCGCAGGCAGCCCCAGTTGCTGAAGCCAATGCGGGGCCTTCGCCTGGCTGCATTCACGCAATAAGTCCTCGGCAGAAACGGGTGGCAAGCGTTCGCGAAAACCGCTGCATGGGGGAACGTCTGCAGTGACCTTAGTCGAAACGAATGTTGGAGTAGCACTCATAGGACGCGTTCAGGAAATCGTGGAATTCTACTGTTGCCTGAAGTGGTTTTCGGGATTTGCACAGGCAACCGATAGAAATCTATCCCGTGTGCGTGGGTTGGCCACGATTTGATTTCTAAATCAAGACCTTTATTCGCTGGCCGACCTGCAGAGTCCGCGCAATCGGAATAATGCTGATCTACGGCAAGCCGACGGTGCCTACCGTTGAGGGCAGTGAGCGCCTGCGACGGAACCCGATCCACTATCACACCGCATCCGCGCAGCCAGAGCAATCGGTTCTGCGCCCGCCGACTTTTACGCGGCGGAAGTGACGCAAACCGACCGGTGTTAAGCACGGGCGTAGAGTTCGTCGCGCACGTTCGACTAGTATGAAGAACGCCGCCTTCAGCGAATTCAATGGCTTCTGGCGGCGCCCGCGGCTCACGGAGTGTACCTTCGTGGAAAATCCCGGCAAGAAATTCGTTGTTGGTAGCTTACTTGTGGACGCTATGGCAGGCTTTGCAATTGCTTGCGGCCTCGAGCTCTTTGGCTGCTCCCTCGCGACCTACGACAACTTTGGCCGCCGCCAGCGCAGCTCCACCAGCCAATTTGTGCCATGATTCCATATCGCCCTTCGCTGGCTTGCTTTCAACCATGCTGATGTATAGGTCGAGCAATTGTTGCTTTTCTTCGGCAGTTGCCTTGTCGGCAAGTACGTTCTTAAGCAATGTACTATCCTTTCCGTGGGCAACTTTCATTACTTCCTTGATAGTGTGCTTCGGCTTGGGGGCTTCGTCGGCTGCAATGGCTAACGACATCAACGATGCCAATCCTAGTGCAGCAGCAGCCATCGCTTTGGCTCTCAGTGAAAAACGCATGAACGGGTCCTCAAAAAAATCGGAGAGTTGGTAAAAACATTCCACAGATTGTAGTGGTCGAATTGATCGACTAGCCTGCTTTGATCGACCGTAAGTATACAAATCTCGCCGACAGAAGCAACAAATTTGCTAGTTCGAGCCAGAATCGTTAGAACTTAGCATCCCGCCGTTTTTGAAACCAACCGTTTGTAATCCAAGTTCTCTGGAGAAAAGTCATGATACCCCGCCGCGATTTCGTGTTCGCCAGCGCCGCTGCTGCCGCCAGCCAAACTGCAGCCCGCTCCCAGGCTCAAGATTCCACGAGTAAAGATATTGTTCGCATTGGTGTCATGGGTCTCAGTCGCGGACAAGCGTTGGCCTTGGACTTTGCCAAGATCGACCGCGTACAAGTGGCGTATGTTTGCGATGTCGATGAACGTCGCACGACCAGCTCAGCAAAACAATTGCAAGACCGAGCCGGGGGGGACGCACCGAAGACGACACGGGACTTCCGCGAGATCCTGGCTGACAAGCAGATCGATGCGCTCGTATGTGCCGCGCCGAATCACTGGCACGGACCAGCCACAATTATGGGCTGCAAAGCCGGCAAGCATGTTTACGTCGAAAAGCCCTGCAGCCACAATCCACGCGAAGGCGAGTGGATGATCGAGGCGGCGAAAAAGTTTGGACGCTGTGTTCAGATGGGCTCGCAGCGCCGCAGCGCCGCTGGTACGCAAGAAGCCATCGCGAAATTGCATAGCGGGGCGATTGGCAAAGTTCATCTGGCTCGCTGTTACTACAACAATCTTCGGGGGCCAATTGGCAAAGGTGCCCAGGCAGAGCCGCCCAAGGAGTTGAACTATGATCTTTGGCAGGGGCCAGCTCCCCGCGTGCCGTTTCGCGACAATATCTTGCATTACAATTGGCATTGGTTTTGGCATTGGGGTGGAGGGGAACTTGCCAATAACGGTGTGCATGGACTCGACCTCTGTCGCTGGGGACTCGATGTTCACTACCCTGTCCGCACGGTCAGCTCCGGCGGACGTTATTGGTTTGACGACGATCAAGAGACCCCCGATGTGCAATCGGCGTGCTTTGAATTCGAAGGCGGCAAGCAAATCACCTGGGACGCGCTGTCATGCAATAAACATGGTGTCGAATTCATCTGTGCGTTCTATGGCGAGGAAGGTGCGTTGGAATTGGATGCCGATGGCCAATACCGAATATTCGATCGCAACAATAAGTTGATCGAGGAAGGGAAAAAGTCGTCGGGGGGGCAACCCGAGCACTTACAAAATTTTGTCGACGCAATTCGCGCCAATGATCCAAGTCGACTGAACCAGCCGATCGGTGAAGGTCATAAGAGTACTTTGTTATGCCATTTGGGTAACATCGCTTATCGCACCGGTCGAACCGTAATTACCGATCCGGCCAATGGCCATATTCTCAAGGATGCAGACCAACTAAAGCTGTGGCAGCGCGACTACGACCCGGCGTGGAGGGCAGACGTCAGCATGTAAGCCGCTCGCCTAGCCGCTGCCCCCGGGGTTTTGAGCGGCTACTCCGCACTGTCAACACTTGGCGACGAAACTCCCAGTTTTCCCCTGCTGTAACGTGAAACGTAGCTTCAATGAAAACAAAGCACTTGATTTCGTTTGTTGGTGGTTTGCTGCTGGTTCTCCAGGTGCTAGTTGTCAGGGCAGAAATTCCGAGTCTGCAGGCAACTCGGATTGACAGCATCGTTGTTGACTTAATGAAGTCGCAAGGGATTCCAGGTGTTTCGGTCGCGGTGGCCACAGGTAATACACTGATGTATGCCAAGGGATTTGGCTCCGCGGACGTAGAAAACCAGGTACCCGTCACGACCCAAACGAGTTTTCGAACTGCTTCCATTGCCAAGTCGCTGACGGCTGCTGTGGTAATGGAGTTAGTTGAACAAGGCACTATTGATTTAGATGCGGATGTACAACGCTATTGCCCCGATTACGGAGAGAAGCAATGGAAAGTTACTTCACGGCAGCTCTTGGGACATTTGGGAGGTGTACGTCACTATCAAAAACCCAATGAAAGCAGTTCCACCGAGCACTTCTACAGTTTAAGTTCAGCGCTAGCACAATTTCGTGATGACCCATTGGTCACCAGGCCTGGGACGAAGTATCTCTATTCGACCTTCGGGTACAACCTGCTGGGTTCTGTTGTCGAGGGCGCGAGCGGCAAAGGTTTCGTTGACTTGCTGGAAGAATGCGTATTGTTGCCAGCCGGGATGACACACACGGTTGTTGATAGTCAGCATGCAGTGATTTCAGACCGGGCACGCGGCTACATGAGGCCAACGCAGGAGGAACTACGGTCGCTTCCCGCAGGGCATGACTTAAAGGTTGGCCAGCTCTACAACTCGAAATTGCATGATACGAGCATGAAAATTCCAGGAGGAGGTTTGCTCTCGACACCTACCGACCTTGTTCGGTTTGCAACTGCTCTCAATGCTGGAAAATTGCTTTCGAATCAATCGCTGCAACAGATGTGGACGTCGCAAGAAACCACTGGCGGTGAGCCAACCAACTATGGGTTCGGTTGGCGCATCGAATACCGCGCTGGGCGGAAAGTCGTCTCGCACACGGGTGGTCAGTCGGGAACATCTACGATTTTGGTTCTGGTCCCGGAAACCGGAACAGCGTTAGCGGTAATGTGCAATCTGCAGCATGCCAGCCTCACCACAGTCGCGCAGCGCATTGCAGATGTCGTTCAACCGCCACCCAAGTCTTCCACGGCGGATTTCGACAAAGCTCTTCAGAAATTGGCCGAAGCGGTTAGTTACGAAGTGCGTGAAAAAGAGTTGCCAGCACTCTCGATGTCGCTCGTGGCTGGAAATCAAGTAATCTGGGCACGGGGATTCGGATTTCAAGATCCAGAGCGACGATATCCGGCAACCGCTGAGACGGTCTATCGAGTGGGCTCAGTCTCTAAACTTTTTACTGACATCGCGATAATGCAGCAGGTTGAGCATGGCAAGTTGGATCTAGACACTCCCGTGCAGCACTATCTTGCAGACTTCAATCCCCGCGGTGCAGCAAGCAAAGGGATAACGCTACGGCAATTGATGTCGCATCAGTCGGGACTTGTCCGAGAGTCTCCAGTGGGGAATTACTTCGATCCAACGCAACCATCTCTCGCTGAGACGGTAGCCAGTCTGAATAGTACTGAGCTAGTTTACGAGCCGGGTTCGAAGACCAAGTATTCGAATGCGGCAATTGCTGTGGTGGGATCGGTTCTGGAACAATCGTTGAGTGTCTCGCATGAAGAGTATGTTCGCTCCGCAATCCTTGAACCTTTGAAAATGCAAGACAGTAGTTTTAGCTTGACCGATGGCGTGCGTGAAAAACTCGCCATGGGATGGATGCGGACCTACGATGGACGGAGATTCACCGCACCTGGCTTTCTTTTGGGGACTGGTCCCGCTGGCAATATGTTTTCCAGCGTTTTGGACCTGTCAAAGTTCATTGTCTGTTTGTTCAATGAGGGGGCGACGCCCAGCGGCTCCCTGCTGCAGCCAGTCACCTTTCAATCGATGACGGCACGTTCGCTGGATGCGGCCGGAGTGCCTCAGAATTTTGGGATTGGATTCCAGATTCAAGATTTCGACGGCGAGGTCAAGATTGGCCACGGTGGCGCAGTCTATGGATTCTCCACGCAACTCGAAGTGTTGCCGGAACGTAAAATTGGTGTTGCGGCGGTTGCCGCATTAGATGGCAGCAATGGCGTGGTGCAGCGATTGAGCGAGTTTGCACTGCGGCTAATGAAGGCAGCCCAAGATGGCCAGCCGCTACCGGAATATAGAAAAACCACCACGATCGCACCTGAGCGTTCGCGCGCTTTGGTTGGAAGCTACCAAACAACCAGCGGTGACCGCCGAGCTGAAATTACGGAACTAGACGGCAGGGTCTATCTTCAGCGTGGTTCCTATCGATATGAACTGCGCTCCGCAGTCGACGATAGCAGTATTCTCACCGACGACGCGATTGGCTTCGGAGCAGAAGTTAAACAGTTGAGCGAAGCACGCATCGAAATTGGCGATGCCACCTATGAAAAAGTAGTCGATGGAGTTCCGCAAGACATTCCAGCTCGCTGGCTAGGCCTCATTGGAGAATATGGCTGGGATCATAATACGCTGTATATTTTGGAAGATCGCGGTAGACTGACGGCGCTCATCGAGTGGTTTTATTACTATCCACTCACCGAGGTCGATGAAGATACCTTTTTATTTCCCGACTATGGTTTGTATCATGGTGAAGGACTGAAGTTCTCTCGCGACAAGGATGGTCGAGCTAATCAGGTTGTCGCAGCCGAAGTTAAGTTCTTAAGGCGAGAAGTTGGTACAAAAGACGGCGAGACTTTTAAGATAGCGCCTGTTAAGCCGATCGATAGCCTGCGATCGGCAGCACTTGCCGCGGTGCCGCCAGCAGAATCCGGCGAGCACAAAATCGCAGACTTGGTCGAGTTGACAACGCTAGATTCGAATCTTCAATTGGACATCCGCTATGCGACAACAAACAACTTCACCGGTGCGGTGTTCTACAAACAGCCGCGCGCCTTCATGCAACGCCCTGCCGCCGAGGCAGTTGTGCGCGCCAACCAACGCCTGAAGCAGCACGGGCTGGGGTTGTTAATCCATGATGCTTATCGTCCCTGGCACGTTACAAAAATGTTTTGGGATGCGACGCCCGCCGAATTGAAGGATTTCGTTGCAAACCCTGCAAGTGGATCGCGGCACAATCGAGGATGCGCGGTCGATTTGACTCTTTTCGATCTCGCGTCTGGAAAGCCCATCCAGATGGTTGCAGGCTACGATGAATTTTCAAATCGCTCGCTGCCGCAATATCCCGGTGGCACCGCGCGACAACGGTGGTATCGAGACTTGCTTCGCGCCACCATGCAGGCCGAAGGATTCCGCGTGTACGAGTTCGAATGGTGGCATTTCGATTATCAAGATTGGAAGCTATATCGAATCCAGAACATTCCTTTTGAAGAGCTTGGTCCCTGAAGGTCAATTGAGTTTGCGGGAACTGTTTGCTGAGGTTAACTTAAGGGCCAAGCCGATAGCGCATCGACGCGAATCGGCGTTCGCGATTTTAAGAAAGTCCTCGATTGACAAAAAAACTCCCGCCGTTGTGCTCGGATGAACTCAACGCTCTTTGTTCTGCCGCTGCGGCTATTTGGAATGCCCGCGAACACGAGGCTGCTTTCGAGGGATACGTTAGTGCTGACTTTTTGTTGATTCACCAACGATTGCTCGAGTTGCGGCCAAGGGCCCAGACCTTTCTCGAATGGGGCTCGGGTTTGGGGGTCGTCGCTATCATGGCTAGTCGGCTTGGCTTCGACGCTTACGGTATCGAAGTCAAGTCCGAATTAGTCGATGCGGCTCGCGCTCTGGCAATCCAGTTCAATGCCAAGCCCACTTTCGCCGTGGGCTCTTTTATTCCGGACGAGTTCAGCGCCCGGCTGAGCGAGGGTGACGAGTTCCATCGCACAGATACGAATGACAATTCAGCCTATGGTGAATTGGATATGGAGTTGCGAGACTTTGACATGATTTATGCGTATCCATGGCCGGAAGAGCACGGCGTCTTCAGAAGTATCATCCGGCGTTGCGGGGGACCACGTACTCTCTATTTGCGTTACGATGCTCGCGAGGGTCTGTCGCTTTCGCGGCCGGCAATGAAAAAAACGCAGCGCTAGTTGCTGTAACGTAATCACCGCCTAGTATTTGCCTTGGGACTGCCAAACGTCGAGTAGCTGAATGGCGTGTTGGATGGCGACAACGATTTGATTCAGCGATGCAAATTCCAACACGCTGTGGATGTTATGTTGCCCCACTGACAGGTTGGGGGTGGGTAAGCCCATTTCGCTAAACATGGCGCCGTCAGTACCACCGCGAATGGAACCGATGTGGCTGGTTTTCCCAAGTCTTTCAAATGCCTGGACTGCAAAGTCGACAACCTGAGGAGTTTGGCGTATCGAGTCGGACATATTACGATACTGTCGCGTGCGCACAATCTCAAACGTCAATCCTGGAAGCTTGCCCGCGGCTTGCTCGGCCACATCGCGCACGAGCTGTTCGTATTCATCGAGTTTGCCTGTCTGGAAGTCCCGGAGCAATATTTTGGCTTCGGCCGCATAGACGCCTCCGCTAACAGAGTACGGGTGCAAGAAACCGTCCCGACCATCCGTCGATTCGGGAGCGAGGTGGTCGATCGGCAACTCGGCTAACAGCAGAGCCAGTCCGCGCACTGCATTGATCATACGACCTTTGCCGATAGACGGATGAATGTTGTTGCCTAGGGCACGCACTGTTAACTGATCAGCCGAAAAGTTCTCGGACTCGACTTCGCATTCTCCGCTACCGTCCAATGTGTAACCGACCATTGCGGACGCTTTTTCTAAGCTCATGTATTTAGCGCCGCGACCAATTTCTTCGTCGCAAGTGAATAAGACGCGGACTTCGCCGTGAGGTAGATAGGGATTTTCAAGCAGGTGTTGGCAGAGTTCCATAATCGCAGCCACTCCCGCTTTGTCATCGCCGCCCAGCAGCGTTGATCCATCCGTGGTGATCAAGCAGTGTCCGTGAAGTTCATTCAGGGCAGGGCAGGCTGCGACAGAAATGATTCGACCTTCGCACAGCTGGATGTCGCCGCCAGTGTACGCTTCGATGACTTGTGGTCGGACATCCTTTCCGGGCGCTTCTGGAGATGTGTCGAGATGTGCGTTGAATAGGACAGTGGGGATTGCGCCAGCAACAGTCGCAGGTATTGTAGCCCAAACGAGCCCATTGGAATCCTGCTCTACGTGGATGGCGCCCATGTCTCGCAATTCAACCGCGAGAAGGCGTCCCAGTTCGAGCTGGCCGGGGCTACTCGGGTATGTGTTACTCTCGGGGTTGGCCGTCGTGTCCACCCGGACATAGCGCAGGAATCGGTTCAGCAGTCGTTCCGAGTTGATATATGTTTGCATGGGCACTCTTTGGTAGTGAGAGTTGTTTTCGAGATTTCGCGATGTCCCGTAGCATTTACTCGCCGCTAGTCGCGGCTAGCCTAGTTGCGGTGGATCGTATCTAGCTGCATACTTCCCAGGCTGAGCGGACTCGAGGATTTGCAAATAGCGGTAGTGAGGCAGGCACAGTGACTCAGGATGTACGATATCTCATATTCGATGTAGAGAGTGTGGCGGATGGCGATTTGATTGCCAAGACGCGTTATCCGAGTTGCCGTTATTCTGCGGAAGAGGCCGTACTTAGGTTTCGTCAGGATTTGTTGAGTGCGTCCGGTCGAGATTTTATTCCGTATACGTTCCATCTGCCCGTGGCGATTGTAGTCGCCAAAGTACGTGCCGATTTTTCGCTTAAAGAAATTGTCTCGCTGGATTTTCCAGAGCATCGACCGCACGTGATGGCCAAGCATTTTTGGACCGGTTGGGAAGCCTACGAGTATCCCACCTGGGTGACGTTCAACGGCAGGACGTTTGACCTACCACTCATGGAGCATGCAGCGTTTCGATTTGGAATCGCCGTTCCACGCTGGTTCAACCTCGATCAGCGTGCTTACGAGCAAAATAGAAACCGCTACAACTTGAATTCACACATAGACTTGCAAGAGATCCTGACCAATTATGGCAGCACCTGGTTTCGCGGTGGGTTGAACCTGGCCGCCAGCCTGCTAGGCAAGCCTGGAAAAATGCACGTGCAGGGCGATATGGTCTATGATTTGTTTCGCGCGGGCAAAGTCGCTGATATCAATGAGTATTGCCGCTGCGATGTGCTGGATACCTACTTTGTTTTTCTGCGGACGATGTTGCTGATGGGGAAATTGACACTCGAACAAGAGCACGAGCGTGTCGAGGAGGCCAAACAAATGTTGGTTTCTCAATCCGCAGAGCACCCCGCTTATCGTCAATATCTAGAGCAGTGGGGAGATTGGCAAAATCCCTGGGCAGCAATGTAGACTTCCCATTAACGCGGCACAACGCAAATCGAAGGTTTGCTGCTGGATCTATGTGGTAATCAACAGTTTCGAAGTTTGATTCCGCTTGACCGCCTTGATTCGCAAATAGGGCGCGATGTAGTAGCAGCGATGGCCGAAGCTGCCGGGCAATGCGTCGGGTTGGGCGTGATTGGGTTCGGTAAAATCTTCAATGACGAAGCCGCTGCGGCAGATCCCGCCTAGTATGGCTTGCCAGCTATGGGCATATTCGCGCGCATTGGGCTCGCGCAGTTTGCTCGGCTCTATGGCTTTGGGAACAGCAGAACGATCGTAGTAGGCATGTTCGACCACATATTGGCCCGTATAACTTTGCAACGAGGCCTGTAGATTGATGGGTTGCTTATGCTGGCTGATGTAGATCCCGCCCGGACGTGTAACCCGTGCCACTTCCGGAAAGAGACGCTCGAGACTTGGGAGATAGCATGTGCTGACAGGGTGAATCACGAGGTCGAATTCCTCGTCGCGCAGCATACTCAGCTGATCCATAGACGTTTCGAAAGTTCGTACTTCGAGTCGTCTTGCCGCCGCGACGTCGCGATCGATCTGCAACATGGCTGGGCTCAAATCGACAACCGTGACATTGCCACCGGCTGCGGCATAGAGTGGACCGTGCCGGCCACCGCCGGCAGCCAGACACAATACATTCCAGCCCTGGATACCTGGTTTGAGCCACCCCACTGGGTCGATCGTACGGAGAGGATGTTGCAGCTCTTCGTCGCTGGCGGGCCTAGTCAGTACGTGTCGATTGCTGGCCATTTGGTTCCAGGCCTGACGGTTTTCCGCCAAGGCCTGCAATTCATTGTCGTGTCGAAACGTCATTCAAAAAACTCTAACAGTTCGTTCAATTCTACAAAGCAGTGCAGCTCGATAAGGTGAACAATAATCGACTGCTGCGGCCAGCCAAAGGCGGGAAGAAATTTTTCCCAACAGCTACGCGGACAGCTGCCGTTTAATTCAACGCGATGCAGCCACTCCTGTCGATCATAGAGCATGCCATCCAACTGCCAATTCTGCGACGCATTTTGACCAGTCCAAACGAAGGAGCCATCCATTTCGACAAACATGCGTTCGAGTTGGTAGAGAGATGCGACGGCTTGCTCAAATGAAACGTCGAAATGGCTACTGGACAGTCCCTCGCAATTTAGTCTCCTTAGCGTAAGGCCAGGTAGTTCCAGGATGTCTGCTGGAAACACACTAACAGGACGGTTATACAGATGGTACTGTCGTAAGGCGATCAAGTTGTACTCATCCGGTTTTATTGAGCTGCTAGATAACCGAGGATCGCCCCGATCAACAACGTGGGTGGTACTGCAATCGCTATCGTTAGCGCAATAACCATGCCTATGCTCATTGGCCGGGATGCTGCTATTGGGGTAATTGCTCTAGCTGCGACCAATCCATCGGGACTGGGCTGCAATCCAAATTCGGGGATGGGTTGTTTTTCATAGGAAGGATCATCTGAAGCATCGCCTTCAATTTGTAGAGGACCGCCGATGGCACCATTGATGCTGGCAGAACTCCACGTTTGATGGGCAAAGTCCGAGTGGCTGGTATCGGCGAGTTCATCGACTGATTTTTCTTTCTCATGATCATGCGATGGTGGTGGAGGAGCCATCCACGGCGAACGCACGGCCAGCATGCCACCCACACCAACGACATCCCCAATCCATGGTTCGAGCCTCGATGCAACCTCGGCTGCATTTGCAATTCGTTTGGTAGGATTTTTTTCCATCATATCCGCGATGATATCCGCAAAGTCCTCAGGAATATCGCTCGCAAAACGTCGCGGATGCCAGGGATCTTCTTCCAGGTGCCTTCGCAGCTTGGAAGTCGTGTCACCTCCCGGAAATGGAACCTTGCCACATACGGCGTAGTACAGTGTGCAACCAAGCGAGTAAATGTCCGAGGCGGATTGTATTTCTAGCGGTGTACGGATTTGTTCCGGAGAAATGTAGTCAGTAGTCCCCACAATTTTTCCGGCGCGAGGGTCGTTGATTAAATCTTTTGCGAAACCAGCGAGCCCAACATCGGAGACTTTGGCCTCACCGCCGGGGGTTACTAAGATGTTTCCTGGTTTCACATCGCGATGGACCAGTCCTTTTTCGTGAGCGTAGTTGAGACCCAATGCGGCTTGCATGATGATCTTAGCTGCCTGTTGAATCGGCAGAGCGCCATGCGATTTGACTAGTCGCCGCAGGTCCATCCCTGGAACATATTCCGTCACTAGATAATGCACATTTCCGTCTTGGCCGGCATCGAATGCGCGCACCAAGTACGGGCAGTCAAGTCCCGCCTGCATTCTGATTTCGCGACGAAAGTTCTCGCGAGCAATCGCAGTGGCACGCGACAACGGAAGTACCTTTACCGCACATACACGGCCCATCACTTGGTGTACTGCTTTGAAGACTTGCCCCATTCCACCTTGGCCAATCCAATCTGTAATCACGTAGGGGCCAAGGCTTAGTTTCTTCCGTCCCTCCAATAGCTGGTCTGCCTGGTAGGGTGTTAAAACTTCTTGTTCGATGAGTATGTCTGCCAATAGCCGATCTGGTAGAGGTGAATCGGGTGGAATCCCCTGCTGGCTTTGCCTATGTTTGGCGATGCGTAGGCTGTAGTCGATTTGTTGCGGGTTGGTTAAGCCACTGGCAATGGCAGTTGCACAGAATAAGGAGTCGTTCATTCTGGTTTTTCTCGTTTAACGGCCTATTTGCGCAACTCGATCAGGTTAAAGTATGCATCCGAGAGCTGTTGATATTGGAAACGTCCAATCGAGCTTGCTCATTTTTGAGCAAACAGCCACAATCTCAGTTCCAATTTCCCCAAAACAACTACAGATTATCAATAATAGCGCATGAGCGGACGCCTAATCGCCATCGGAGACATTCATGGATGCTCTGCAGCTCTCGATGCAATTCTAGCGGCTATCGATCCCAAACAGGACGACACTATTGTAACCTTGGGCGACTACGTAGATCGTGGCCCGGATACCAAGGGGGTGATCGACCGTTTGATTGCTCTGGGAGAAAAGTGCCAGCTGGTAGCATTGCATGGGAATCACGAAGAAATGATGCTCGACGTGGTTCGGGCTGGTCAGCCTCCGTACCGTTGGCTGCAGTATGGTGGCGTAGAGACGCTCGACTCCTACCGTTTTGCTGGTGACATGAGCGTTATTCCTGACGAGCATCACTCGTTTTTTGCCGCCATGCGGGATTACTACGAGACGGACGAGCACTTCTTCGTCCACGCGAACTACGATCCAGAGCTGTCATTAGCGGAACAGCCTCGGCAACTGCTCCGTTGGCAGAAGCTCACCGACTATACTCCCGGCGCCCATCGGAATGGCAAAAAAGCGGTGGTGGGGCACACGCGCGATCGAGACGGAGAGATCGTTGATCTGGGCTATTTGGTGTGCATCGACACCTATTGCTATGGAGGCGGCTGGCTAACCGCGCTCGACATGCGATCGGGCAAAATTTGGCAGTCCAACCTGGACGGCATGCTGCGCCGGGATTAGTTCTCGCATTCGAATTGCGGTCGTAAATTTCTACCGGATGGCAGCAGACTCAATTCGGCACTAGAGACTGTCGGCAAACTCGGCCTCGCCGGAAAATCTTGCCAGGATTGCTCAATCTTCGGGACTGGTAGAGCCGACATTTGATGTGGGCGATGTGCGCCAGGAGAGCAGATCTCCGTTAAATGCTATCAAAAGCTCAGACCAGGGGAGCGAGTCGCGATGGAATGTCTCAACGCCAAGATTTTTTCGCATGCTACGACAACTCCGAGTCTCGTCGGCAGGTCGGCTTTGATACTTCTCAGCCTACTTACCTATTGCCTGGTTAGTGGCACCGCACACGCCCAGCTTCGCAGCGGTCGAACAGCTCGCTTGCTGTATAGCGACCAGACTTCTACTAGCGAAAGAGCTTCGTCGCCGCGGCAACCTGGAATTTCCACTTCGTCAGCCACGCGAAGCAGCCAGGTGCGTCAGGCGAGCGGCGAACGGGCTGCGATTGTTGTGAGCTCCGGAGCTGAAAACCACCAAGTAGCCGTCGCCCAAGCATCCTCGGTTGAGGGGGCGTGCGACGATTGTGGGGATGGTTTCGGGGATTCCTTTGGCGTCGGTTCGAGCATTCCCGGCTACTCCGATTGCATTTGCAATAATCCCGAATGCGCGTCGTGCGCGAGTGGATACTCCGATCTCGCGCCTGCCTGTACATCCATGGTTTGCGCTCCAGGCTGTGGACCGCTTATGTCGCTGTGGTGTCGGATGAGCGTCCGTGCCGAAGTGCCCTTGTACTGGCGACCTTCGCAGGGAACACCCGCCTTGGTAACAACGGCGCCCGATGGTACCGATCCGGATCTGGCAGGTGAGCTTGGCCAGTCGACGACAAGAATACTTCTAGGAAACGGGGCGATCAACGATACGGTCAACGCCGGTGTGCGTTTGACGCTTAGCACTTGGCTTGATGCCGAACAGAGGTATAGCTTGATGTTCCGCTACTGGAATGCGGGCGATCAAGAGGAAACGCTAAACTTTAGTTCCAATGAGTTCCCCATCCTGGCTCGTCCATTCCTGGATACGTCGGCGAATACGGCAGTGCAGAATACCCAGCTAGTGGCATTCCCCGGGGACAGCATTGGCAACATTTCTGTGGAGGCAATTTCCGAAGTCGAGGGCTTGGAACTGACGTTGAAGCGAATGGTTTACAGAGACCGCTTTACTCGTATTGACTGGCTGTATGGTTATCAGCATGTGTCTATCAACGAAGGATTGAATATATCGAGTAATACGACGGTCACCGGAAATTTGCCGGGTCTGCAAGGTAACGCAATATCGGTTTCTGACCGCTTTCGAACCGAGAACGACTTCAATGGTATGGCCTACGGTCTGATGGGCTCTCGTCAGTTTGCTTGCTGGAAGATGGAATCGCTTCTGCGTCTGGGGCTCGGTAACCTGCGACGCAAGGTGAATATCAATGGCTCTACCACCACGACGGCAAACGGAACTTCACTATTGAGTTCGCAGGGGCTGTTGGCGCGAAACACCAACGATCAGCCCTTCGAGGACGATACTTTCGTGGTTGTCCCGGAGCTTGGGCTAAATTTTGCGACGACGATTCGCCCCGGGTTAGATTTCAATATTGGCTACAATCACATGTGGATTCCCAAAGTCGCTCATGTGGGGCATCAAATCAACGACAATCTTGCCGTCAATTTGAATGATCCGCTCACTGGTCGCTTAGATCCGACCCTCAACTTCCGTGAGCACAACTATTGGATTAGTTCGCTGGGGTTAGGTTTTCAATTGCGCTACTAGGCGTTGTTGCTCAAGTGGTCTGCGTCCGCAGAGCAAAATGCAATGGCAAGGCAGAATTTTCTTCTGGATATGCTCCTCGACAAACAGCGCCCAATTCCGCAGCACACTGAAGCACAGCAAGGTCAAGGTTGATGAGCGATCCTTTTGGTTGGGCTCCGATCAGTCAGTTAATTGGGCTCGAGATTCTTCCTGGCGATGTTGGCGAAGCGGAAGTGTTTTTAGATGTTGACCAGCGCATGCACAATCCAATGGGGTTTGTTCATGGAGGGGTGATTGCCTTATTAGCCGATGCAGCGATGGGCATCGCGTTTGGTCGGACGCTGGATGACAAGCACAGCTTCGCCACGATCGAAATGAAAACCAGCTTCGTGCGACCTGTCAAGCAAACGCGGCTGCATGCGACCGCGAAGCTGATTGGCCGCGGCCTGCGGATTGGATTCGTGGAAGTGCGGATTGTGGACCACCACGGGAAGTTGGTGGCCACGGGCAGTTCCACCTGCACCATAAACTCACTCTGATTTGGGCATTGTTGCTTGGCAAATACCTGTTCAGTATAATACCGGTTCGACAAATCGAGCGAATGCCTGCCAAGTTACCCCAGCCGTTTGATCGGTGGCCTATCTGGATATCGCCGCCGTTGCTTTCACAACGATTTTGATGTGACCGAAACGATTGTTGTGATTGTCACAGTTCGTTCGGGACACGATCGGTCGGGAACCTGCCTGCTCCGGGTGTCGTACGCATGTTTGCACCTTTCCTTGATCAGCTTCAATAACTTCCACCCAATGGGACCAACCATGTCAATGACAACACGCCGCAAGTTTATTCAGAATGCCTCCGTAATTGGAGCTGGCTATTTTGCGACGGCTGGAGCGAGACCTGCGCTTAGCCAATCGCCCAATCAGAAGCCTAATGTGGCATGTATCGGTGTGGGCGGCAAAGGAGACGGTGATTCTAAGCACGCTGCCATGTTCGGAAACGTTGTAGCGATTTGCGATGTGGATCGCGATCGACTCGAAAGCAAAGGCAAATCGGAAGGGTTTGGCAACGCCGAGCAATTTACTGACTTTCGCGAACTATTTGCGAAGTATGGCAAAGAACTTGATATTGTTACGGTGAGCACACCGGATCATATGCACGGCCCAATCACGCTGGCCGCCATGCGCTTGGGTGCAAGCTGTTACACGCAAAAACCGCTAACGCGAACAATTTACGAAGCTCGTCTCCTAGCGAAAGTGGCTGAGGAAACCGGCGTTTGTACCCAGATGGGAAACCAAGGTACAGCGCTTGATTCCTCCCGCGAAGCCATTGCGCAATTGAAGTCTGGAGTATTGGGAACGTTGAAGGAAGTGTACGCCTGGTCGAATCGTCCAGTTTGGAAGCAAGGACCAGACCGCAGAGTGGATATGGCCAAGTTTGCAGCGCAAGCACGTAAGGAAGACCCAGCTGAGGCGGACAAGATTATCGAGGCAAAGCAAAAGGAAATCGCGCGAGCGCTCGAACGGCTGGACTGGAAGAACTGGATTGGGGTTGCTCCAGACCGCGAGTATTGGCCTGGCTTATACCACAGCTTCCAATTCCGCGGCTGGTGGGATTTTGGAACGGGTGCCTTGGGCGATATGGCCTGCCACCAACTGACAGTGCCTTTCGCCTCCTGCGGCTTGCGAGATCCAATTTCGGTGGTTGCAAAGACTACCGGGCACGATTTCGATAGTTTCCCCGCAAGTTCGGTCATCAAGTTCGAGTTCCCAGAAACGTCGGAACGTCCCGCGATTCCATTCTGGTGGTACGACCGGCTCGGCAATAAACCACCAGCAGAGGTCTTCTCCAAATGGGGAATCGACAAGGTCTCCAATAGCGGCGTCTTCATTATTGGTGAGAAGGGTGCCTTTTATAGCTCGGACGACTATTGCGGCAAGTACGAACTGCGGGGAGTTGAGAAGGCGAACGTCGATTTTGAAAGTGCTGTGAACAAGGGCAGCAACGACGTCAACAATATGTACGAGTTGTTCCGAGCCAAAGAAGCGGGCGATCCAAAGATCTGTCACTCGAATTTCATCGACCGTGCTGGTCCGCTAACCGAAACAATCCTGTTGGGAAATCTAGCCGTTTGGGCCGCCGCCAAGGGTGGAGCCGACGGTGAAATGGGCGAGTGGGGCGAGAAAGTGGAGTGGGATGCGAAAAATCTTCAAGTCACTAACTTGGCATCGCTCAAGACACCGAGAGTTGCGGATTTGATCAAGCCCACGTACCGTGATGGTTATCGCATGGATTAATTGTCAGTTCGATCCATAGGGACCGGTCTAAAACAAATGCAGGGGTGTTGTTCGCTCACCCCTGTTTCTTTTTTAATGCGGAATTAAGTATGTGTTATCGATATCGATCCTATTTGATTGCTACCTGCGCGGGGCTTGGGGTAAGTTTGCTTGGATGCACCAGTCAGAATTCGGTTTCTCCGGTGGCCACGAAGTCGGAACCGTCGAGCCAGGTTTCACAGCAAGAAATTGTTGGCACAGCAAACCCAGAAGCTGTCGCGGCTGCGAAAAAACGCTTGGCTGAACTCGGACCTGCAGCCAAGTTCGCGCTCGCGCAGGGCCTGCTCGCTGAAATCGTCATACAGGATGGATCGAGTCTCAGTGAGGAGGACATCGCCCTGTTCGGGCGACTAACGGACCTGAAGAAGTTGCAAATCTATAATTGTCGCCCGTTCAACGATGAAATGGCAAAGCAATTGCTTGGATTAAAGGAGCTGCAAAGCCTCGCGCTGGTGAATACTGTGATCAACGATGCGAGTGTTGAATTGATTGCGAAGTCCTTCCCGAAACTCAATGAGTTGGATTTGTCGTCGAATACAAACTTGACTGCCGAAGCACTGAAGCAGATCTGCGAGATCAGCAAGCTGCAAAAACTGACGCTGATTCAGACCGGCTTCAATGACATTACCACGCGGCGGCTGGCCAAACTCGAGGATTTACGTGCCCTCGATCTTCGCGGCAATATGGAAGCTGGCGATATGACGCTGGAATCGATTTCTGGACTTGCCAAATTGACGTCATTCAAACATCGCAGCACTGCCGTTTCCGATTTCGGTATGGAACATTTGACTAAGAATACGATGTTGGAAAACCTCTTGGTGCAGGATTTTGCGATCTCGAGCCAAACGGGAGAACATTTGGCGAAGTTGCGAAAGCTGAAGCAGCTAGAAATCTTTCGCTGTCCCGGGTTTGGAAGCGAGGGAGTGTTAGCATTGAAAGGACTCGATCTCGATCGTCTCACACTGCGGGATTTGCCAAGTGTCGATGACCAAGCGCTGGAAGTGTTCACGGAACTACCCAAACTTCGTCGGCTCTATCTGCATGAACTGGGGTCAATCAGCGACAGTGGCCTGTCCCAACTGGCAGCCTTGAACTCACTAGAACTATTGGACATCTGGAACGTGCCGCAGATGACCGACGCCACCATTGATGTCATCTCCGCGCTGCCTAACCTTAAAGAACTTTCCATTCGTTCAGCAGATATTAGCGATGCTGCGATCGACAAGTTGTTGGCGATGCCAAAATTGCAGACGTTAACCTTCAAGGAAAATGCGAACATCACCGCCGAAGCATTGAAAAAACTATCCACGCGACCATGGGCCAAACTGGATGTCGGGACCTGAGCGGGGAAC
Organism: Pirellulaceae bacterium; assembly: GCA_041736515.1. Lineage (GTDB taxonomy): Bacteria > Planctomycetota > Planctomycetia > Pirellulales > Pirellulaceae > Aureliella. The sequence continues at coordinate 5,844 of JBGSTP010000130.1, read as the reverse complement.
CGCTGTGGCTTAAAACCGAGAGTTGATGTGTGGAGTGTCTTGGCGGTGCCTTCGCCGGAGCGCAAACATCGTAAAACCTAAAATTTAACGCGGAAGCTAGTTGGCTGGTAAGTTTTGTTCTTTGGGGGCCGTTTTTCCGATCACGAACAACGCCACGATGATGGCGAGGATATGCAGTAAAGTGGCGAGAAGAAAAGGAGCACCTGGGATTTTGACTGGCAAATTGTCGCTGATAGCAGCGGAGAAAACACCAGTGAAGACTAGTGGTCCAACCATACCGGCAATACCCATGAGCGAGCTGTTGGCGCCTTGCAATTGGCCTTGCTCGCGCGGGCTCACCCGGCGAGTCATTAAGCCCTGCATGGCTGGGTTGAAGAATCCAACCAGCGAGAATACCGGTATCGCTGACCAGAAGAGCCAGCCCGTGTTGGCTACGCCATAAATTAAGTAGCCCAGCGCACCAAAGACAAGTGCGATAAATAGCATGCTTCGTTCACCCAGGGTAGCCGCCGTGCGGCGAACGATAAAGCCCTGCATCAATACGCCAAAAATTCCTACAACCATTAACGTAATGCCCACCGTGCGCGGCCCCCAGCCATAGCGATGTCCAGCGTACAGTACGAACACGCTTTGGAGGACTTGATGTGCCAGTTGATAAATCAACAAGATGCTGGCTAGTCCCAGGAGTTCCGGATGTGAGCGTAGTAGTCTCAAAGAGCCCAGCGGGTTGGCTTTCTTTAAAGAGAATTTGGAACGATTTTCCTCTGCAAGCGATTCCGGCAGAATGAAATAGCCGTATGCGGCATTAAGCAAAGTCAATCCGCCAGCGACCCAAAACGGAAGTCGGAGCGCAAGATCGCCCAATACTCCCCCCAGCCCAGGACCAAACACGAAGCCAATGCCCCACGCTGCTCCGAATAGCCCATAGCTGGCTGCTCGTTTTTCGGGTGGAGTGACGTCAGCTATGTAGGCTCCAGCTGTAGCAAAGCTGGCGGCTGTTATGCCGGAAAGGATACGCCCGATAAACAGCCAAATAAGATTGGGGGCAAGAGCCATGAGGATATAGTCCAGCCCCAGTCCGAAGCAGGATACCAGTATCACGCGTCTGCGACCGAAGCGATCGGAAAGTGCGCCCATCACAGGCGAAAAGATGAATTGCATTAAAGCCCAGATGGTTCCGAACAAACCGTAGTAGTGGGAAGCGCTGGCTGTGATCTCATCCATGGGAACATCGAGGACGCTTTCTCGCTGTCCGGCGGAAAGGCTGAACTTACTTTGAAGCGCTGCATCGGCAGCCGCACGGTCGGGCGACTTTCGAATCGCCTCGATTACTTCCGACGCTATTTCCACTGGAATTTCTGGCTGAACGCTACCTACAGCGTTCAACTGCTGATTCAGGACCATACCTTCGATCAGTTTGGGCGCGACGGGAATCGTCACACCCAGTGATAGTACGTCTAGCACAACTGTTACAAAGATGAAAATTATCGCCGCGCGGCGCGGAGAGCTCATACGACGGCTTTCGGTGGAGTTGTTTCAGTCAAACGAAGGTAAACGTCCTGATACTTGCTCTGAGTTTGAGCGACAACAGCATCTGGCAAACAGGGGGGCGGACTATTGCGGTCCCACGAACTAGCCATTAACCATTCGCGAACAAATTGCTTGTCGAACGAGGGTTGTGAACTACCAGGCTGGTAACGATCCAAGGGCCAAAAACGGGAGCTATCGGGCGTCAGGACTTCATCGATCAAGATCAGTTCGCCCTCATGCCAGCCCCATTCGAACTTGGTATCCGCAATGATGATTCCATGTGCCTCAGACCACAATGCGCCCTGGCGATATACGTCCAAACTTTTTTCGCGCAATTGATTGGCAAGTTCCACGCCCAGTTGATCTGCCATGGTCTCGAAACTGACGTTGATATCGTGTCCTTGTGCCGCTTTGGTGGCGGGTGTAAAAATCGGCTCCGGCAGGCGATCGCATTGACGCAATCCGTCAGGTAAAGCGATTCCGCAGATCTGTCGGTTATGCTGGTACTCCCGCCAGCCTGAGCCCTCGAGATAGCCACGCACAACGCACTCAAAGGGCACTACTTCGGCTTTGCGAGTCAGCATGGTGCGACCGGCAAGTTGGACGCGTTCTTCTTCGGCAATCGCCAATGCTGAAGGGATTTCTGTCGATAATAGGTGGTGGTTTACCCTTAAACGATCAAACCAGAACTTGCTGAGCTGGGTCAGTACGATGCCTTTGCCAGGAATCCCGTTCGGCAGAATCCAGTCAAAAGCGCTGATTCGGTCCGTACTGACAATTAACAGTTCGTTGCCAAGATCGTAGACATCGCGAACTTTTCCCTGGCGTTTACAATAAGATAGTGATGTTTGGAGGAGAGCTGGGCTATAAGCTGACAATTTAGTGACCTCTTATCGATTGCAACTGGTTCAAAATCGTCAACTGCAACGAAAGCTTGATTGAAGGATTGGACATCTTGGGGTAGATTCGCTGCTTCAAGAAACTAGGTTGGAAATTGTTCAGTTTCCGAGCAGGCCTGGGGCTTCGGGATCGCGTTTTTCCGAACGCTCATTCGGATCGGTCATGGGATCGTTCATCGAATCCTTATTGAATCCTAAATTGAATCACAGTCCCGCGAATTAACGATGCATTGAAAGCCGACATTGAATGGGTGACCTGCGATTCACGGTACCGCAAGCTCAGGATTTTGATCCGCGAGTCTGGGAAACTGCATATATTACCGGAATCGAAGGGATCCCGTGGTTCTGCCATCATACATTAGCTGGCCAACAGTTTAGCATCGGCCGAGAGATTGACGAGTCAGGTAAACTCAACATCCTGTGGCCGACAAAAAACTTTGGTAACATTTGTCTGTCAACTACCAGTCTGAGGCCCTCTGCAACAGCCTACAGTCTGGCTGTTGAAATTGCGCGTGGGACTGTGAGTCGGCTGCGCAATCAGACCGCAGAATGGCAGCGAGTCGGACTGCGATTGCCCGATAAGTTTTTTCCTTTGGCTGAAGATGCGCTCAGCCAATTGTTGCGCGCACTGACCACCGCTTCTGATCCAGACAAGCAGTTGACGCATGCTCAGAAGTCGATCGATTTTTCAGTCGAAGCCGCAGTGTTGTTGTGCAACACATTCGCCGCGCAGTCTTTAGAAGCACGGCGTCAGAGCGAAGGTAGACTGTCTACTTTGGTTGGTGTCTCGCTTCCTCAGGACTGGTCCTTGGGGAGCTATCAAGATGCCATCGCAAAAGCGTTTAACGTAGTCTGTGTCGCTGCCGATTTGGGGGCAGTCGAATCCTCCTCCGGTAAACCGGATTACAGTTTCTGCGATCGACAAGTGGATTGGGCCATGCAGGCGAACAAGAAAGTTTGTCTGGGGCCGCTCGTCAACTTTCGCAAAGGCGGCTTGCCACAGTGGATGGTGCTGCTGGACGAGGGATTCGAAAACATACTGAAGACTGCCTGTGAGTACACTCGCTCGACCGTAGAGCGCTACCGAGGAAAGACGCATATCTGGAATTGTGCTGCAGGTCTCAATGTTCCCGGTGAGCTGAGATGGTCGGACGAAGAAGTGCTGCGAATGGCCGTCTCGCTGATCGAAACGGTGCGTCGCGCCGATGATCGCTGTCCAGTATTGCTCACCATCGATGAGCCGTGGAGCGAGTATCTACGGGGCGAGGCCAATGGCATATCGCCACTGCATTTTGCAGATGCGTTGATTCGAGCTGATCTTGGTTTGAGTGGTCTGGCCCTGGACTTTAGCATGGATACGTACCCGAATGGAACTTTCCCTCGCGATCCGATCGAAGTAAATCGATTGATCGATCGCTGGTCCATGCTAGGGTTGCCGCTGATGATCATTCTAAATGCCCCGACCGAGAACGAGTCGGGGCAAGTATCAAGTTGGCAGACATCGCGCGAGTTGTCCGGCCTCGTTCCGCCGGAAAGTCTGATTCGCCTGTTGCTGTCGAAACCTTCAGTTCACGCGCTGGTATGGAGCGAAATGCAGTCGGACGGCAACCGCTCGCGCGGGCTTTGGGATCGCGCGGGCAACGCCAAGCCTCTGCTAAACAATATCGCAGCACTTCGCAAAGTGCTGCTGCACTAGCAGGGATCCGCTAATTCAGGATCGGATTAAGCCATGCAGGCAGCTAGGGGCATTGGCCAGAATGAGTGACATAGGTTGGCCGCCCAAGCTCTGGATTTCTTAATGTTTGCAGCCGGTTATTGTTTCGACCAGCATGCGAGATTGCTTCACGAATTGCCTGAAATAGTGCAGGCGGTGCCTAACAATGCAACAGACTTGTTGCAGAGTTTTTCCTAATGTGGCTGCATCCGCCTTAGCGGGCAGCTATGGCACATGGAACGGCGAACAGTTGAAGCCGTAAATGTTGGCACAATTAATGCGTGTCAAGCGAGCTTGGTCTCCTGCGTTGTTCCATTTCTTTTTGTAGTGGGGTCAGAATCATGAAGCGTCGATTGGGTTTTACATTAGTCGAATTGTTGGTGGTAATTGCTATTATTGGAATACTGGTGGGGCTGCTGTTGCCCGCCGTTCAGGCGGCCCGCGAAGCGGCGCGACGCATGCAGTGCTCGAACAATCTCAAGCAACTAGGATTGACGCTGCATAATTATGAAAGCACTTACAAAAAACTGCCCACTGGACGCATGAGCCTGGGAAGCAATCGACGTGGAACTCCAACTACCTACATTACAGATCCATTGAGCAAGAATGGGCACGGACTTGTAACCGTTCTGCCGTTTATGGAGCAGACCAATCTTTACAACCAGTTCAATCACTCCGGCGCCTACGGGGATTTTATCAACACTAGTTTTTCCTTGGGGGGGGGGGCTCCGGCGAGTCCGCTACCGATTGGTTTGTCGGCAGCCGTCAACGGAAATGCGCTACTCGCTTCTAAGCAGGGACCATCTACCTTTTACTGTCCTTCCGATGGTGGCAGCCCTATCATTGCCTCTAGCGAGAATGCGGTTTACTTGGCGGATAGCGGTGTATTGAAACTTGACTTCTATAAGACCTGCTACGATTTTGTGAGCTCTCAGAATACATTTCGTTTTGGCAACCATTATCGATACGCCTCGGTAGCCACGCGCTACATGTTTGGCGAAAATAGTTATGCCACGATGGGGTCAATTACTGACGGCACGAGCAACTCTTTTGCGTTGGCCGAGCAAACGTTGGAGTTGTTTAATGGTCGGACTTCGGGCTGGTCCTACGCAGGCTGGGTGTCGGTCGGATTGGACCCAGTGGGTAACTTCAATACAACATTTCCAGCACAGGGCATCAATATTTGGAATTACAACAACAACGCAAGCGCCTTGAACAAGGTCCCTGGGCGTCGAGCCAGTTGGTATAACGTGGCCAGCCTACATACTGGTGGAGCACAGTTTGTCATGGGCGACGGTTCCGTACATTTCGTGTCGCAGTCGGTCGATATCCCAACTTTGACTTATCTTTCCTCAATTGCCGATGGTCAAGTTGCAAGTCTTAACCAGTAGCTTCCATCACTTCGACTCTCGTAGGTAAACGCTCGCACTAGTAAACGGTGCGAGCGTACCGATTCGCCATTTGGCTGATGGCAGAAACTATGTCTGCGCACCCTGTATTTCAAGACGCATTAGATCAAGGACAGCAACCTGCTGAATTGTCGAGACAATATCATGAAAATGTCAAAAGCATTGTGGCTCATGTTGTTTCTTCCGATGGCTCTCGTGGGCTGTGGCGATGGAATCAACCGAGTTCCGATCGAAGGCACTTTAACAAGTATGGGTGAAACTCCGGTTGGGAATGCGACGCTTTCCTTTATTC
>JBGSTP010000119.1:0-15969 GCA_041736515.1 Pirellulaceae bacterium | reverse complement strand
CTGCTGTAGCTCGGCCATTACAGACTGGGCAATTTCACGATCCCCACCGAACGCCCAAGCAGGCATTGCGGCGGTGACCGAAGCGATTACCACGCCAAACAGAAATCGTCGCATTGGAAACCCTCCTACGAATCACTGTCGAGTGTCCACAATCTGGCTTCCTGCCTGTGCCTGGCTCTATGCCAAGCGGCAGAAGGGTTGCGGGAGATAGTGGTATCTCCAAGACCGCGTAATAACGTGTGGCTCACGCAGCCCAGGAGAATGTAAGTCACTGGGAACTGCGGCAATGAAAGTATCCGAGCAATAGAGACACCGAACGTCGAACTCCCACAGCCGCAGCAGTCGGATGGACTGAGCGGTTGAGCGAGCTGACGACGTGCCCCATTGCGACAAGATTCCCCCCTTGATCGCAGTAGGACCTGCTACTCTGTAAGCTCGAAATCCAACACCCAAAGCGGTAGTCGGGCTTCATTTTGCCACGAATAGCAATTCATCCGGGGATAGTTTTCGGCAGCGGACCGATTACTTTGGTAACGTTTTTTCCAATTTTAAGGGTCTAAACACAAAAAATAGTCCTCGCCGCACGCCCTGCAAAAGCGCAGGGGAAATCTACATAAACCTTGCCGGTTGTAACGCCGCTCGTCAGACGTGGACGCTGTAGTGTGGTACCGGTTGTCCCAACCGGTTCTTTGCAGCGCTGCGTCCCTTTCCACCGCTTGGCAGCGGATGGCTACGAAAGCCGTAGCCACCGTAGTGTGGTACCGGTTGTCCCAACCGGTTCTTTGCAGCGCTGCGCCCCTTTCCACCGCTTGGCAGCGGATGGCTACGAAAGCCGTAGCCACCGTAGTGTGGTACCGGTTGTCCCAACCGGTTCTTGCAGCGCTGCGTCCCATTCCACCGCTTGGTCTACCGCTTGGCGGCTTGGCAGCGGGTGGCTACTTCGGTGGCCGCGTGAATTGACGAACCCAACCCACTAGGCTGAACGCTAGCGAGCCCACGACAAAGATTGCGCCGACAATGGCTCCAAATTTGGGACGCACAGCGATCAACCCGCAAACCAAGATCACCACGACTAGCAGCGAGCCTTTCAGTCGTTGCCAACCGAACCTGTCGAGTTGTGGTGCAGCAATCCAAACAAGCCCCAGGACCACTCCGACTTTCAAAAAAGTGCCGGCTGCATACTTTCGACTGCTGGCGTCGATGCCGGGAATAGTGTCGAGCCCGAGACCCAATGCCAAAAACAAAATGGCGAAAAATGCCAAGAGCACTCGTTGCCATTGCAGTTCTGCGGAACGAAGATTTTTTTGGGGACTCGTCATTCAAGTATTTCCATCACTAATCGGACTTGAGACCTGAGGCGAGGGGCTACAAGCGTCCCAGTCCTTCTAGCCAAGATCTGATGTTCTGCGAAGGAAACGTCTCCCACTTGGTCAAATCCAGATTGGTGGCTGGGCTCGTTTCGGCCGAATAGCCCATGTCGTTAAGTCGATCAGCGACAGGTGTCAATTGCTTGGCGTCGCCTACGAAGAGAAAGTCGATCGACTGCATCGGGGCATTGTTGCGAGGCCAACCGAACCGAGAGAACTCAGTTCCGATCGCCAGCGCTGCGCTAACTCGCTGAATCTCCATCAGTGCCGCCCCCATTGCGATGCGGCCACCGCTACCAAGGCCGGCCACCACAGTTCGCCGCTTGTCGAGTTTGTATTGTTTGTCGAGTCGACCTATGACTCGCCCCGCCAATTCGACATCTTCGCGACTCCAGGTGCGTGGATCGCCGGAACCAATGACTGCAACAATCCAACCATAGTCGCGGCAAAAATCAGCCCAGTAGTTCTGCGTTTTGGTGCGATCAACTTCTCCGGGCTCCGGAAACACAACCAACAGTCCCAGTTGCCGCGCATCGGACAGCGGCGGGATAATTGCAAACGATTTATTGGGGAAGTCACCCAGCACGACCTCTACGATTTCAGTTTGCAAACTTTCTTCGATCATCGAGTCGATCGGCGGCAGTTGGTCTCCAAGACCTTTGGGCCACGGTACTGCAGTGATTTCTACTGTCCGCGGTTCTGCGGGGGGGATGGCCGGGGCCACGGATTTGGTTTCCTGCGGACTTTGGATTTGGGGAGCGGCAGGGAGAACGGTCAGCGATAGTGGCTTATCGAGTTCGGCTACAGCGATGAGGCTGACCAAGTCCGAAATTGACTTCAGCTCTTGTCCATTGCAGCTCAGGAGGACTTCTCCGCTAGCCAACGAAGCTTTGGCGGCTGGAGATTCGGCTTCGATGGCGGTAATTTCAAGGCCCTGCTCGGTTTGACGCGCTCGGATACCCAAGTAGCGTCGTCGATACACGGGAATACTGTCGACAAGTGTGGGCTGCAAAGTGACACGTTGGCCTTGGCGATCGACCACAAGCTCGACTGCCGTATCAGCGTCGATGGGTCCCAGGACGTGTTTCAAGTGGGCCAGCAGTGCAATGGTTTGACCGTTGATCTCGACGACAACATCGCCCGATTGGATGCCAGCTTTGGCTGCAGGCGAACCGGGAACGCAACCAGAAATGCGTACCGGACCGATTAATTCGTTTTGGTTGGTCGAAACGATACCAAGTTTTCCGCTGTGAACGTCCCGCCCATTTTGCAATGTTGGTAACCGCGCGACGATGTCTTCGATCGGAATGGCAAAGCCAATGCCCGAGTCATAAAGTTGCGAGCTGTCTCCCTCTAGAAATGTTCCAGGAGAAATCGGCGAGAGTATGCCAAGGATTCGTCCGGAAATATCTACCAATGGTCCACCGTAATTGATGGGGGACACTTTTGCATCGGTTTGAATGGCTTTGTTGTAGGCGCGACCAATGGCGCTTACGATCCCGACCGATTGCGAAACGACCTGCTTATCGTACGTCTTGCCTAGCGCTACCGTCCATTGCCCGACCGCAATGTCCGACTGCCGTGCAAACTTAGCCACCGGTAGTTTTTCATCTACCTCTACTTTCAGAAGTACCAACTCTCGACTCATGTCGCGAGCCGCGATCCTGGCTGCCGATCGCTTTCCGTTGGGAAGCGTAACGAGAATTGACGCGGGCTGTTGTCGAAAGCTAAACAAGCTGGAGATGATCCAGCCATCGGGATCGACGATCGTGCCAGTCGTCGGGCCCTCGGCGATTAGCTCCTCTCCAACGCGTTCCAATCCGCCGAAAGTTTCGATTTGTACTATGCTTTCAGCTACGGCCTGTACGGCGCGTTGGAAAGCCGTCTCCTCGTCAATCAATATCGCGGGCGATTGGCACCTGGCTGGCCGCGATCCAACGTTAACCAGGATCGCAAGGGCCAGGACCGCCAGGATCAGACCACGAAAACAGTAACAGCACGCTGGCCCGGGATGTTTGCTTGCGGTGGAGGTTCTACCGATTCGGCGAAGTTGGATGTTAGTTGTTTTCACGGCGCAATCACAATTTCCTTGAGTTCTGTCCCCCGCTGAACAAGCAGCGTTACTGAGTCGGCGCGATCGATCGTCTTTAACTCTTCCAGCAAAGCCGCTTGCGAAGTTACGCGGGTTGAGTTGATGAACAGAATTAGATCATCGCTCTGCAAACCAGCTGCCTTGGCGGGTGATTGGGCTTCGACCAGGTCAACGTAGGCAGGGGTCTTGGGAAGCACGTTGGGGATGAGGATGATTCCCAGTGCAGCTAAATTGGCCGGACGATCGATGATGCGTTTGGTCGATGCAGTGCGACTTACCGGTTTGTTGGAGAGTATGCCAACGATCGACTCCCGCAATTGCCCAATCGGAATCGCATAATTCAACCACGTGTTAACGCTGGCATCGCGTAGTTCTTTCCCGAGTAACCCGATGAGTTGTCCGTCGAAAGTAGTCAGTGCTCCGCCTGCAGCGCCAGGGTTGTTCGTCATCGCGTCAATTATGTAGACCGGCCCCTGGTAAACCGACTCAAACGAGCCGCGGCGCGCGTTCAATTCGGTCTTGGCCATGATAATGCCTTTTTGCACACTCGACATTTCGCTGCCGGTAGCGATACCGTAAAGATTGCTGAAAGCCAGGACACGGCCGCCAACTGATGGCTCTACGGATTGAGCAAGATCAAAAAAGTGGCTTGTTGGTTGTCCAGTACTTAAGATGGCAATCTCTAGATTAGGATCGATTCCCAAGACTTTGGATTCAAGCCGTCCGCCATCGCTGGTGACTGCAATTACGGTTTCGACGTCGAGCACCGTGCTCCACGAAGTTAGAATGTGTCCTTCGGCAGAAATAAAGAATCCGCTTTGGAATGCATCGAGTCCAGCAACGCCACCCGCACCAAAGATTTTTACCATCTTCTGTTCCGTAGCAACTGCCACGGAGTGAATTGAGCCATCGCTTGTCGGTTCCGCACCGATGGCTTGAGCGGTGAAACTGACGGCAAGGAACGCCAGTACCAAGTTGGTGTGTGCGCGTTGCGGACGCCTGATTGAGCTCATGTCGCATCTCCCTGCGGGCTGGGAACTGCTGCGGGGGCGGCCGCTGGACTATTCTGCTGCGAATTATTCTGTGCGGGGCTGTTGGGTGGTGCACCAGCTGGAGGCTCGCCGACCGAAGGGGACGCGGATGCAATGTTTAGCAGAGTCACATCGAGCAGAAGAAAAGGCTCTGTGCCGTATTGCAAGCGGAGTCTGGAAGGGAACATACGTTTGGGCGAATCGCTTTTTTCGACAGCGATTTCGGCATAGCGGTCGACAAACAATTCGATCGGATCCTGCCCTGCATCTCCAAAAACCTCGATCAAGGAAATCTGTTTTTGCACCGCGTCATAACTGAACCGCACCTTGGCGTCGTACCACAATGATTGCATGACAACGTGCCGAGGTTGTTCGGCCAGCAGGGTCGATGCTCCCATGTAGACAGGCATTTCCCCCAGTACGGTTGTGTCCCCAATTCTGGCCGGTCCTAGTTGCAGGAGTTGTCGCAGGGCGTGTAGAGCCACCAAAACGCCCGTTTCGCGGCGTTGCGCCACGACATCGGACATGCGGTCGGTCAAGTCGGCTTTGAGTATTCGCGAACCAACACGGATCTCACCGCTGTCAACGGCAAGTCGAATTTCGAGCGGAGTCGTTTCGCCTGCGATTGTGCCCTGTAATTTCCAGTCGCCTGTAGCTGTTGTGAAGTCCGCCGATTGACACAACTGTTGCCAGATCGCTGTTTGCCAAGTCTGGTTGAAGTAGTAGTTGGCGAAGCCAGGACGCTTGGCTAACATCGATTCGACAAGTTTTTTGTTCGGTCGCCCCGATTCGTAGGGAGCATCGATGGCGAGTTCATCTGCCGCGTCTGTTTCTTTGTCATGCTCTCCGCCCTCGGCATCGTGCTCCTCCAATGGTTCCGTTGGCGGCTGCTCGCCATGGGCAGGATCGACTTCGGAATTCACGAGATCGCTGAGCTGTTTTTCAGAATGCACTCCTTCGAGTCTGACCAGCAATGTTTGGTATTTGCCCTCGCGGCGAATAGTCAAGGGAACTCGCCAGTCTTTCGGAAGCGTCCCGAGCACGTTCTTGAATGTATTCGTGGAGCGAATTTCGCGATCAGCAAGCGATGTGATCTCATCGCCGTAGCGCAGGCCACGACGATAGGCGTCCGAGTTACTTAAGATATTGCTGACGAGAACACGCCCCGACGGATCTGTGGCAACGGTTGCTCCCAACGTAGCGTGGTCCACCAAACGACCGCTGCGGAGCATGCCCAGGAAATACTTGATCTGATTCGAGCTAATAGCATACCCTACCCCCACGTTGACTCGGCCCCGTTTTTCAAAAGAGCAACGTCCATTGATACCAATGACTTGCCCGTCCATGTTAAAGAGCGGGCCGCCGGAATTACCTGGGTTAATAGCCGCATCGGTTTGAATGCAGTCGGCGTATTCGAGCAAGGTTTTAGCAGGGTATTGATAACGATTCACGCCGCTAACGATGCCAAGGCTCATTGATGGCTGAAGATTGGTCGCCAACACAAACGGGTTACCACCTGCGAAGCACCACTGACCCACGCGCACTTGATCGCTGTCGGCTAGGGGGGCTGTTGGGAAGTCGTCTCGGCCTAACAGCTTGATTAAGGATACGTCCCCCGTCGCATCGACGCCGACGATGACTGCATCGTAGACTTTTCCATCGTTCAGGCCGCAGCGCATATGGTCACCGCAGGCGCTCGATACGTGATAGTTGGTAAGCGTGTAGCCATCGGGCGTGACGATCACCCCGCTGCCACCGCCTCCACCGTCAAGTCCAAAAATTGCAACGGTAGCTCGCGCGGCCTGCTGCATAATGTCGACACGTTGCTGTTGTGCCTGCAAAACGTTGGCGAAACCATCGACGACCGGTGCAGCATTTTGTTGTTCGTCTGCATGCAGTGTCTCGAACAGCAGTGCGAGGCAAGCCGCTCCCAACCAACGCATCAGGGCAAGCTGTTTGGCTTCATTCTGCATGATTTGGTCCAATTCTAGTTGCGATTGAGACTACTTTAGAAACCGGATGTCGCGAAAGAGGACTATGTTACCGACTGGGAACCCTGCGTCGGCCTGGACCGAAACTTCCAACCGAGCATCTGCTTGAATTGGAATATCAAAGGTCAAGCGCTGGCCAGGTTCCTTTAGACGTTGTTCCCACATCAGTTTGTTTTCCACGCGAACGGTAACGCGGCAAGGCGTAAATCGATTGCCCGCGGGCCGCAGTTCCGCTTCGCCAACAAGTCGCGAAAATCCGGGCGGAATTCGATAAGTGACAGTGCCGCTGCCGAGAAATTCGAGACTGGGACCGAGGGAAACCTCTTCAAGTGTTCGCAGGTCACGTTTGCGAGCTCCCATGAGCGAACTGGCTCCGGGGATCTTGAGTCCCAGTTCCATCAATTGGGTCGCTTCGCTTGAAAGAGGTTGCAGGTCCGCTAAGAATTGCATGCTGCCCGATGAAAAGTCCACGACGCGAAGGTTCTCCACTGGGATCGAAATCAATGCGCCGCACAGCAGTGTCAGCTCAGCTGTTTTACTGCCGCGGGCCAGTTGGACCGTCGAGGCATTCCAGTGCCCATCGAACTCGTCGCGCACGATTGCCGCCAGTTTGTCTGCAGCGCGTTCAGTTGGCGTTTCTCCGCTGAGGTAGAAGCGGATGCCTGCCAATCTGGTCAGCGGCGCATTGATTTGTTGGCCGCCAAAGTCAAAGGCTACGGCCGCGGAAGAGATTCCGCCAACGATGCCTTCCAACTTCTCCAGTGCTTCCTCGGAACGAATCAACACTAACGCGTCGCCGCTCGTCCGCGACTTGGAAATGGCTTGCCACTGCACCAATTGAGCCGCGTTGAGCATTTGTAATTGGATGTGCTGCAGTTTAGAAGCGGATACGGTAATTTCACCAAACCCAGTCGTGAAAACCGCTTGCGCATCAACTAACTTGAAATCGGAGCACAGGAATGTGCTACCGTCGATGAGCATGACAGCCCCTTTTCGATTTCGATCGACGGGCGGCGGAGACGCTCCGAACTCAATTTTTCTCAGTTGCTCGACAGGTAATTGCGAAAGCTGACTACCAACGGAAATTTCCACAGCTGCTTCAGATATTTCCAGCACGGACGCAACAAATGGAGGTCTATCGGTTGGCGAGATTTCAGTTTGAGCAAATGCAGCCCACATGGCCACAGGCAAAATTACCAATAAGCCCATTTTCCGTCCTAGATTGGGGAACGAGGAAATTCCGAATCACGTGCAAGCAAGTTTCAAGCGGTTTGTAGGCAGTCGGACCAATTCATACCTAAGGCCTACTACAATATTACCCTGAATCTCCGTGGGCTTAGGACGGCGAACGACTAAACTCTGGCAAATGCCTGAAATTCAAACCGTACTGTCGATCCCGGGTGGGTAGGCAAATAGCCAACACGCACGTTAAAGCTGTGGATCCGTTCCAATAACAGTGAAAAAAGTCGCGTTTCTCGCAATGACCGTGTTGCAATAAACGGCTGAAATTGGTTAGATATACGCCATAGGACAAACCGTTTTTCGGCTTCCTGAAAATTCGACGCACCTTGGTTTGGCCATCGGCCAACAATGTGGAAATCACACCATCCGGAGAGGTGGCTGAGTGGTCGAAAGCACATCATTGCTAATGATGCGACCGGGTCAAACTGGTCCGCAGGTTCGAATCCTGTCCTCTCCGCTTGAGAGCCCGAACTCGTTGGGAAACTTGCAGTTTCACCAAAGTTTCTTGGGCTTTTTTCATTTGCTGCGCTGTCGGCACCTCCATGTGGTGCAGGTTCTGCAGTGACTATCGTCTAGGGGGCGTCGATTGCGTGTAGATCTAGACGCAAACCTAGCACTTTGGCCACCGCTTCGACGTTCGACAGCTTAGCATCGCTGCCCGCTTCCATATCTCGAATGGTTCCGGAATTCGGAATGCCAGCCGACTTAGCTACCGCGTACCAAGTCAACCCCTGTGCCTCTCGTGCACTGCGCAGTTGATCTGCAATCGAACCCGCCGCGATTTTCTTGGGCGGCGAGGCTTTGGGTGGATAGTCCTGCTCTGCCAGTTTGCGCAGCTTAGCGTAGAGTTTTTCATCCTCCGCCGTTAACTTGCGTGCTGTCTTGCGATTCATAACTCAACCTCCGTCGACTTCGTAGGCGGTGACTGGGTAAATTGTGTCGTCGTCAATTGCTTCGTAAACGACGATGATGAAGAGATCGTCCGGAGTATAGCCGAAAACGCATGGTAGCCCGGACGAACGGCTAAAACCCTTGCGTACCGGATTGGCTAGTACATGCTCGACGTCTTCGACTGTCAGTCCATGTTCTTCGACGTGTTCCACGTTTCCGTTCCATAGCACGAAGGTCATCGTTCATGCACCTCTTTCACAGTATAACATTCTGTTGCCATGGTCGCACCCTCGCGTTAAAATCGTTGTAGTCATTATTCCTTGCAGAATTTCACACGGTTCGCGGTAGGTTGGTCCGGATCGCCTCGTTTGCGGTTCATCCAGGTTGCGCCGGTGCTAGATTTGCTCGTTACCCCAGTTTCGAGGCAAATCGTGCAATCATCGAACCTTACTACCAAGCTGCGTACCGTCGTCGAAAACTGGCTGTGTCGAGGGCGGCAGACCGGCAGCTGCCAACGAGTTAAAGTTGCTGGCTGGATGTTAGCTGCGTTGGGTTGTTGCTTCTTGGCCTACGTGTCGCGTTTAGGCGAAATCACCCATGATGTGTTTCACGAAATGGCACTTTTTCGCGAGGCACTCGTTCAGGGCGAATTTCCACAACACGATGTATTTGCCTTTACACCTACTCGCAACCCTGCCGTACATCATGAATGGGGTATGGGCGCGATACTCTATTTTGCAACCGTTGGCAGTGGATTGGGATTGTTTGGACTCTCAGCTCTGCGTCTCTCGCTGATAGCGATTCTGTGGTGGCTCATGTATCGAGTAGCCCGTTCGCGCGGAGCACACCCGACCGTATTTGCTTTGGTCTCGCTGATTGCCTTTCCCATGTTTTGGGTCGGGTTCTCCATGTTGCGGGCACAGTTGTTCACGCTGGTGTTTCTCGCTGCACAAATGTGGATGCAGGAATGCGATCGCCATGGACGCAGAATGTGGGTAGTCGGTTGGTGGGTCATGTTTGTTGCCTGGCTAAATATTCACGCTGGGTTTCTGGTTGGACTGGGCATGTTCGGATTTCATTGCGCAGAAAGTTTTCTAATTGCATGGAATCGATCGGGAACTCTAAAGGGTGCTGCCAGCCAAACTTGGCATTTACTTGGGACACTGGCCTTTATTCCGTTGGCCTTTCCGCTCAATCCCTATGGTTGGGAGTACCTCCCATACTTACTGCATGCAGTCAGTATGCCGCGTCCTCTCATTCTAGAATGGCATCCGCTGTGGCACACTTTCGCGCCCGCGATCACCCTGCCCTTGTTCGCGCTGAGTATCGCGCTGGTGATGTACGCCGCTGGACAACGACGCTGGTCGCGATTGCGGGGAGCGCCCTTTCTGCTGGTCTGCGCGGTCGAAACATTGAAACACATTCGTCACGGTTCGATTTATTCGACAGTCTGGATTGCCTATTTGCCAGCTTGGCTGTCGCATACGCCGCTTGGAAGAAGGCTGATCAAAGCTATCGACTCGCGACGCGCGCAGGCAATTCTCGGCAGCCAGTTGATCGCCGGAGGGTGTTTGACTGCCGCCAGTTTCAACCAATTCTGGTTGCCAACACTGCCCGCTTTGCCAACTCAGTCAAGTACGTGCCAACCGATCAGTGCCGTTGAGTACCTGCGCGACAACGGTTTCCAAGGCAATTTGTTAACGCAATTCAACCAGGGGGCATTTGTCTCGTGGGAGCTCTTTCCCATGGTGAAGGTGAGCTTGGATGGCCGTTACGAAGTCGCGTATCCCGATGACGTAATTGAATCATTCCACCAATTTGCCACCGGAGCGCCCGGATGGGAAACGGTGCTCGACAAATACGGAAGTGATGCAGCTCTAATCAATCAACAAGCCGAAATACGTCCCAAGCTTGAGATATTTCGCCAAGCAACTGAGGCACACAGACAACCGACTGTCAAACGTTGGCGATTCGTCTACGAGGATGATGCCTACGTAATCTTGGCAGCCGACGGGGTGGAATTGCCGTATGCCAACCGCTTGCAGCAGACACTGGCTGACGGTGCAATTACCATTTTCACTCCAGCACACGCACATCGACACCGTCGGAAGGTGGATGAACAGACGACTGCGTCTCGCTAATCTCGAACCTGCAGTCGTTTGAGTTGGCGAATGAATTTTTCTAACGCTCGGGCGCGATGGCTAAGCACGGATTTTACCGCCGTACCGAGTTCAGCAAAAGTTTGTCGGTACTCGGGGATTTCAAAGAGCGGGTCGTATCCGAAGCCACCTACTCCGCGCCGTTGTGGAAGAATCCTCCCCCAACACCGTCCCTCGGCTTCGATGAGCAACTGGCCATTTGGATTGGACAGCGCGATGGTGCAAATATAAAAAGCGCGGCGATTGGCTCCAGCTTTTCCTTCCAGAAGTCGCAGGAGCTTATCGTTGTTTTCCTCGTCCGTTGCATTGATGCCTGCAAAGCGAGCCGAGTAGACGCCAGGGGCTCCATCCAGCGCTGGCACGCACAGGCCGCTATCCTCGCCCACGGTCCACTCGCCCAAATGCAAAGCTTGTTGCGTGGCTTTGAGGCGTGCGTTCTCTATAAAAGTCGAGCCGGTTTCATCGACTTCGATGGGGTTGGGGATCTCTGCCAGTGAATAAAGGTTTAGCCCTAATGGGTGGAGTAGTCCGCGTAATTCACTGCATTTTTTGGAATTGTGTGTTCCCAAAACTAGTTTTTGCGGTGAACCGTTCCCAAGTGGAAGTGACATGATTGCCTCAGGAATAATCGCTACAAACTTCTTAAGCTGCCTATGTTGTCTATTTTTCTTGTTGTGGTGTGGGTTAAGATGTGATGGTGCGTTTTGGACGCAGCTTATCTCCCCCAACGGTTTCAGCAAGTGAGAGCATGCGAGGATTGAGCAAATTAACCTGACGAATTATCCCTCGCCTAATTCGTCCGAACTATTTTAGGGAGATTCCATTGAAACGATTCTTTACCCACCTGGCGTTTTGGGCTGTATTTGCTTGGGTTCCGAGCAGTGCGAGAGCTGCGGTACTTTACTCGGAGAACTTCGACGTAAACAACGCAGCCAATTGGACGACCAATGATCCGGGTGTCACTGATATTACGGTCGACTACTTCTACGACTATTCCGCCATCGGCGTACCGGCTGCACCGGGCGGTGCCAGCACGCGTGGATTGAGAATGACAGCTAACAATGCCAATGGTGTATTCGGTGGCTTTAGCGTGTCGCCCACAGGTCAAAATTTTTCGGGGAGTTATCGCGTCGAGTTCAACCTTTGGCAGAATTATGTGGGACCGATTGGACCTGGCGGCAGTGGAACGACGCAGCTATCAACATTTGGCGTTGGTACCTCTGGCGCGACCGGAATCTATCCGGGGGTTTGGTCTGAAAGCGTCGGTTTCGCGGCCACGATGGAGGCAGCGCGTCGGACTATCGCGCCTACAGTTCTGCGGCTCAAGCCAGCTATGCAGCTGGTAACGCTGTATACAGCGCCCCTGGGGGCGGTATAAACAACAGCAACGCCTATTACAGCGGCTTCACCGGCACGGCCGCCCCGGCCGCTCAGGTGGGATTGTTTCCCGGGCAAACTGGAATCACCGACGTGGGTGAAATCGCTTTTGCATGGCGAAATGTCGTCATTGATGTGGATACCACCGCAAATACGGCGAACTGGTCCATCGATGGACTTTCGATAGCGACGGTAAGTCTTAACGGCCTAAACCTCGGAGGTGGGAACATTTTCTTCGGGCACAGCGATTCGAACGCTGGCATTTCATCCGATCCCAACAGGTCGCTATTGAATGTAACCATTATTGACAATATCACCGTTACAGCGGTGCCCGAGCCCTCAACTTTGGGGCTGGCTGCGTTTGTCGCTATGTTGGGATTTGTTCGTCGCCGTAGATAGTCGCCAGAAAGCAAGTGCTAATTTTTAGATGGGCCTAGCTTTCGCTAGGCCCATTTTTCATCAACCGTAGCCACTGTCGCCAGACGTTGGGGCGTTGAGTTTAGTTCCGGTCCACCGCTTGGCAGCGGGTGGCTACCCGGTCCACCGCTTGGCAGCGGGTGCTACCCGGACCACCGCTTGGCAGCGGGTGGCTACCCGGACCACCGCTTGGCAGCGGGTGGCTACGTAGCTTATTTTCCGCCAAGCAGAGCACCGGGGTAAAGTTTCGAAGTGCTGGCGCGGGGAACTGCCATGGGTTTGCCTTCGGCGTCGAATGGAATCTTGTTGAGCGATTTCAGCGAGGTAGTCTTACCCACTGCCCCGGTGGTCGGATCGCGAGCCTCAACAACTTCGTAGCCGCAGCGTTTGGCAATCACTTGTACCATGGCGGGATTGTACTGGAATTGACCAGAGGAAAGCTCTTGGCCCAAGCTATCAAAGCTGCCAATCATTACGTAGCTGCCAAAGCGGTCATGGAACTCGTAGGCTTCTTCGCCTTCCTTTCTCAGAGCCGTCGTCAATTCGTGCGCGCTCAAGGCGGCGCGATCCAAGGCATCGGTGGTTTCTTTGAGTTTGGACGCCTGCGAGACTCCGCCAAAGTCGGTTACTTGGCGTCCGGTGAAGGAAGCAACTTGAACGGTGAATTTGCCGGGACATTCCAATAGCGAGTGCTCGACATTTTTGTTCAAGTTCGCAACAAACTCATCTACCTTGGGGGCTTCAAAGTAGTCGTCGGGAAGTAAGGGATTGCGAGTCAGAAACGAAGCGCCCATCGGACCCAGATCGTCCTTGCGGTCCGTGCGAGACCAAATCATTTCGCGAGTTTTTTGCACGAGTCCGTTCTTCGTGTCCGCCTCTGCAGTTTTGGTGTTGCCGGTGGCCAGCGTCTTCGGGTGAGCCGACCGAATTGCCGCTAGAGAATCCTTGATTCGTGGATCTTCGTTGGAAGTAAACTCGCCAGCGAGTACGACGAAAACGCTTTCTTCGCCGCCATTGGCATAGCGTAGCTCAAGATCATAGGGAACAGGATTCCCATTTCGATCATTGCGGATGCGTTCGCGCTTGGCTAGCGTCGTCGCTACCCCTGTCGTCTTCTCCATCACAAAGCTCGGCAGGTTCAGGTCGCTGCGAATTTCTTTGGCTAAGGCGACCGCTTTGGCTTTTGCGTCCGCACCTGGGATCGTGTACGCCAGAATCATCCATGGACCGTGCTCTACTTTCAACTCGAGCGATTCATCAGAGAGCGATTGTTTGGGCCGAAATATCTTGAAGATCGAAGGCGGTTCTGCCAGCAAAACGCTGATGTTACTCAGCAATAGCAAAAGTAACAGACTGGTTGCGAAGGCTGTGTGCGGGGGGCGAGCAGGCATGACATTGACTCCCAAAGTTCTTGGATTTCCTATTCCGAACAGGTAGTAGCAACTTCGCGGCTTCGATGCGACACCGATTTCGGCTCTGATATCCTTCGTTGTTAGTTTGGGTCGACTGCGTAGAGTTGTCGTGCGGAGTTAATTACACCTTCGTCATAACCGTACTTTTCAGAGTAGGATTATGCGGGTTGTGCCGATGGGAAGACTGGAAAGGGGCCGGGCTATCTCGCCGCTCCCTTGAAGCATTGCAATCCAGGATGGTCTTAGGAGACGGCAGGATGTTGCGCACAAAGAGCGAGTCGAAGCAGAGCAAACGTTGTTGGGCACGAGCGGTCCTTTTCGGCGGAGTCTTGGGGAGCGTCTTTGCTTCACCGCTTGACTCATTTGCCCAGACTCCATTGGCATTACCTCCGCTGCCCACCTACGGTCAGCCGTCTGCCCCTGCAGCCCCAGTCGCCGATGCACCATCGCTAAAGGCCTACGATGTGCCAGCGGAGTTTATTGGGCAGGTTGGAGCCCAGTTACAAGTTCACTACCACAACATTCCCGATTTTCACGTGACCACGGAACCCCATAGTGGTCGTCTGATGGTCATGGCACCCGTCTCCACACACCGGGAGATTGGCGCGCAAATCGACTTGTTCATGCGGCAATTTAAAACGCCGGTTGGCAAGAGCGGTGTCAATTTGGTTTCGTACAGCCAACAAAGCTACGCGTTGAAGAATCTTAGTTGGCGCGAGCTGGAAGACTCAATCCAGAAATTGGCTGGCAGTCGCTTGCGGCTTACGACCGAACGCAACGGAGAATTGGCGAATCTGCAATTGGCCAACAGCGTGGGTGGCCAGGACGTGATTCAAATCGACCGACGTCAAAACAAAGTTACCATGCTCGGGGCGGGGGCGGCATTGGCTGGTTGGACGCAAGTTATCCAGAGTTTAGATCAGGGACAGGCTGATCCGCAGAAACTGACTCAGGTTGTTCCCTTAGCTCCCGCGGAACCTCGTCGGGTTCGCAAGGCGATGCAATTGGTGGCGACAACCATGCAGGATCAAGCAGGGGGACAAGCGGGCGGACAAACAGAGGCGCGCGTGGAACTGGGGGCCGAAGAGCGCGCCATGGCCATGGGATCCATCGATTCGCTCGGCAGCGACAGTGGCTTGTTCGGGGACGTGCAGATCGAGTTCATCGAAGAGATTGACTTGGTGATTATTCGGGGTAACAAACGCGACGTCGAACGCACGTTGAAGGTCATCGAAGAGATCAAGAGTCAAGCCAAGAATACTCAGCCAGAAATCGAAGTGCATCATTTGAAGCACGCCAATGGCGAAGCAGTTGCCACGCTGGTAACCCAACTGTATGACGCGGTGTACGCGCCACGACAAGGTACAGTAAGTATTACCGCGCTGGTGCAACCTAATGCTCTGCTCATTATTGGACGCGCTGAAGTTGTGAAATCGGTCAAGGAGCTGGTCGATAAAATCGACCAGCCGCTCGATCCGCAAAATCAGCTGAAAGTGATTCCGCTGAAGTACGCATCCAGCGAAGACCTTCAAGCTCGGATAAGTGAATTCTTCGTGGCCAACACCGGCGACGGAGGCACGCCAACGGGCTTGGCCACGCGGGTGCGGGTACTGTCGGACTATCGCACTAATTCATTAGTAATTCAAGCCGCGCCACGTGAGATGGTGGAAGTTGAAAAACTCATCGACCAGCTCGATGTCGAAAGTACGACGGCCGAGAGTGGCTTGCGAGTCTTCCGACTCAAGAACACTTTGTCCGACGACTTGCAGACTGTCATCCAAGAAGTTCTCGCTGGGCCGACCGATACGGCCGGTCAGGGAACTGGAACATCTACACCGCCGAGCGGCAAGATTACGATTGTCGGTGAAAACGGCAAGGCAACAGTAGCCAGCGGAATTCTGTCAGGCGTTGTCGTGACATCCGACGCGTCAGCGAACGCTTTGCTGGTGCGAGCTCCAGCGCAGAGTATGGAACTCATCGCGAAGTTGAT
>JBGSTP010000106.1:0-11591 GCA_041736515.1 Pirellulaceae bacterium | reverse complement strand
ATAAATCGCATGACAATAGTTTCCTTTTGTGGAGAAATTGGGGTTTTCAATATTCCAAGGTCTACCACGTTTCTAAAGGACAGTCACCACGATGGTGCAGTTTCTCCTTTAGTCGAAGCTTTTCATGTTTTCGGCCTACTTAAGCTGGTACTGAACGAAGGAACGCGGACGAAGGAACGCGGTCACAGCACTTGGTGATGGGGTTTGGCGACGCCAGGAGTGCTCCTCCCGATCCCTCGCAGCTCCCCCTAGGAACTGCTGCGTCTACCAGGTTGAAACCAGCCAACCAATGGGCGGGCAGGCGATTGGTCATCGCAGCGATGGGCTGGATTTCAATTTGCGGATTTTTTGCTTCAACTGCTCGAGAGTCAGCTGCTGAATACGCCGCGCTTCATGCTGTCCAGCGGGGTCCAGTCCATGTCGCGTGAGACGGTCGTATTCGACGTTAGCCTCTGCAATTTTCTTGTCGACCGCTGCACTTAGGTCGCTGAGCCTTTGCAATACAGCTTCCTGCGCTTCCTGCTTCGTATTCATAGTCGCAGAAATCACTGAGCCGTTCGCCTGCGCCTCCATCACCAGGAACTGCATTTGCCGAGCGGAAATTTCGGCGATATCAAAATGCCCCTGCTCATGATCAAGCAGGCTTTGGTCGGCATCTGGTCCCCACCAAGACTCTTCCGGCAGAAACACTGCGCGGAGTTCGATGGACTTTACCGAAACCACAATCTGCGTGCCGACTTGACGAACTGACAACTCATACTTCATTCGACTACGCGTCGTCGTGTTCGCTCGCGTGCTATTGTCGGGCAATGCCGTACCAAGAAACTCGCTAAACTTGAGCGGCCCCGACTCGTAGCGGCGCTCCTTCAGCTTTGGTGGCGCCGCTGGAGATAGACCCCATGGAACGACGCCAGCAATCAGCCACAGCAGACATGTTAAGCAGAAATTTTGGCTGAATTTCATGGCTACGATTCGAAAGAGCCCCTGAAGAGCGATTTGGCTTACTTTTTAGCTGCCACCCACGCTTGATAGAGTTGGCCAATTTTCGCTGCTTCCGCATCGCCACGATGGAAAACAAAGCGGTGTACAAAAGTGAGCGATTCACCTTTGGCTAGTTTGTAATCGCCAGGCTCCGCAGTCTCGCCCTCAAAGTCTTTGCGTCCCCAAGGATTTGCAGACAGTAGCCCGTAGTCGCGGGCATGCCACCAGGTTGGATAGCGAAAATTGGACGGATGATCGAACATGGCAATTCCAACCACCTTACCATCGACCGTTCCCCAATAATCGATCCAATTCGCTCGCTTTCCCCAAATGTCTTTCGTCGTTACGCCTTCTGCGTTGACTGCCTGTCCGTTTGCTACGGGCCCCTTGGTACGCAAATGCGGATTCATTCGTATTCCCATTTGGCCGTCCTTGTTGTCGCCGAAGACTACATCACCTTCGCTAGCGTGGTATGTTACGGAATAGTCGATGAATCTTGTATCTCCGTCTGCAGCAAAGCCAATCTCTCTCGAATCGGTTGCCACCAGTTTTCCATCGCGGCCAATTAGATCATTGGTGACGCGAATAGTCGTGCCATCGATCTTCAGATCTTTCTGCACAGTGGTCCCTGCAGTTTCCCCCGAGTGCCAGAAGCTCTCACCATTGACTTCCATATGTCCAAACCATATCGACTTATGGTGCGGATGGTCGTGCGCTTCGTCCGCAACTCCCTCCTGCATTGGCCAGTTGCGTGTCATGCTGATTTTGTCGGGTCCTATGACAGGATAAAGTATTGGCTTCTCGTATCCCTTGAAGATGTACTCTGTGAAAACTTCGTCATCGATACGTACCGTAACTCGATCGTCTTTTTTCTCCAGCTTGATTTCTGCGCCGCTCAGCAAATCGGACGAGGCGGAAACTACGAACACGATTCCAAACAGAATTCTCGCAACACGCAACATACCTGTTCTCCGAAAAACATTTTAAATATCTAGTTTTTTCTAAGCAATTCAGTCAACCTGAAGGAGCAGTATAGCCTATTCTCAACCTCAAAGGTGGTTTAATGTATTCAACCTAGCCATTCTGTTAAGCAGATTTCGACGAAATTGAATAGGAGCATATTATGCTGAGTAGTTACCGGTCGCTGCCAAAACAAGCTCTACTGGGTGTAGTCTTCGTCGGTGTTGTCCTTTCCAGCAACTGGAAATCTGGTTTGCTTGCGCAGAAGTTTGAAGCGAACTACGACGAAGCAAAAGTTCCACAATACGAGCTGCCAGTGCTGATCGACGCGAAAACCGCTGCGGCAAAAGACTTTGCATCCGCGTGGGAACTGAGGCGTACAGAGCTAATGGACATCTTCGCCAAACAAATGTATGGCACCTCGCCAACTTCCGCGTACGAGCTGAAGTTTGAGAAAATTGAATCCGCCAATTGCTGCAGCGGGCTGGGCCTGCGTCAGCAATGGCGAGTTTGGATTTCGACTCAGCATGGCCAGCTGCCGATAGATTTGCTCGTCTTTACTCCAAGCAACGCCAACGGGCCAGTTCCCTGCTTTTTGGGATTGAACTTTGGAGGCAATCACACGATCACAACCGATAAGGAGATTCCACTCACGACATCCTGGATTCGCGAAAATAAAGTCAATGGTGTCAGCAACAATAATCAAGCCAGTGAATCCGGGCGTGGTGCCGCTACCTCACGATGGCCGATCGAGCAGATCCTGGCTGAAGGCATGGGCGTTGCGACTGCTTATTACGGCGATATTGATCCCGACTTTGACGATGAATTCACAAATGGAGTGCATGCCTTGTTCCCGGAACACCGGCCCTCAGCGGAACATCCAGATCGCTGGGGATCGATTGCAGCTTGGTCATGGGGACTTTCTCGATTGCTCGACTGCATGTCAATGCAAATCAAGGAAGTTGACGCAGCAAGAGTAGCTGTCATCGGCCATTCTCGTCTAGGGAAAACTGCACTTTGGGCCGGAGCCACAGATCGCAGGTTTGCCTTAGTAATTTCCAATGACTCCGGCTGTGGTGGCGCTGCGCTCAGCCGCCGGGCTATAGGGGAAACAGTTGGAAGGATCAATACTTCCTTTCCACATTGGTTCTGTCCGAATTTCAAGCAGTACAATCTTAACGAGAACAGCCTGCCAATCGACCAGCATCAATTATTGGCTGCGGTTGCGCCTAGACCAATCTATGTGGCTAGCGCATCGCAGGACCTATGGGCGGATCCACATGGCGAGTTTCTGTCCTTGAGCCTGGCAGCCGAGGTCTACCAACGTTTTCCGACGGCAAAAAGTGGCTCGTCGGACGCTCCAGTTATGCGATTGGGATACCACCTTCGCGATGGAAAGCATGACATCAATGCATGGGACTGGTCGCATTACCTTCGATTCATGAAACAACTATGAAATCAGTCTCTAAACGCAATAATCGTAATTCCGGCTCGAAATTGAAGTCTTCGATGCGAGTTGGGACCGACGTGCCTAGAGCAATGCGATCTGAACTGAACGGTACTGGATTTAGAATGCACCCATAAAGCAGTTGGGATAACCGCTGCTACACTGTGGACGACATTAAATGGCTTTTGAAATGTTCACTGTTACTAGCAAGCGGTTGGGACAACCGCTGCCACACTGAGTAATCCTCACAGGAAAGAAATGAAAATGTTGAAATCGATGCGTTTAGCAGTAGTGTTAACTCTAGCTATGAATGTGGCAATTCTCGCTCAGGCGACAACTGCCCCAGCCGGCAAACAAGCTGCACAGCAGCCCGATGTGGCTGCGCCCAAAGTTGCTGCGGATGGAAGCTTGAATTCTGGCTTCGTAAAGTCTCATGAAAAGTTTGTATCAATTGCAAAGGAGGGCAAAGCCCAGTTAATTTTCCTGGGTGACTCTATTACCGCTGGTTGGGGTGGCAAACAAGATATTTGGGAGAAGGCATTCTCAGCTTATCAACCAGCCAATTTTGGCATCGGCGGCGATCGCACCCAACACGTTTTGTGGCGCATTACCAATGGGGAATTGGAGGGCGTCAAACCGAAGGCTGTCGTATTGATGATTGGCACCAATAACACCCGGGACGATTCGGCTGAAGGGATCGCCAGTGGCATAACGAAAATCGTAGAAACCATTCGTGAACTGCAGCCGCAGGCCAAAATACTCCTGCTGGCTGTTTTCCCTCGTGGCCATTTGGCTACCGACAATCCGAGCCGAGAAAAAATCAAACTTGTGAACGCTGCCATTTCCAAACTGGATGATGGTCAAAACGTTCACTATCTCGACATTGGGGACAAATTCCTGCAGTCGGATGGAACTCTATCAAAAGATATCATGCCTGACTTTCTGCATCTCTCTGCAGCCGGATATCAAATTTGGGCGGACGCAATCGGTCCTAAGCTTGCGGAACTCATGAAATAGACCGGTCGGGCAATGCACACCCAGCCACGATGAAAATCGAGTGTTGAAATGAAATGTGACTACCAGCGGGCTGCCATGGTGATCTGTGACTTACTCCTTAGGCCACTGCGCATTAGGTTCGCCGACTCTTTGAGTGCTTTCTTAAAGTGCTTACTGCTGGCGATGCATTGTTTGCATAGCAGCTATGTATGCGCAGCGGAACGTAGGAGCTGTGACGTGTTGGTCTACGGAGGCACGCCCGCAGGGATCATGGCAGCCATCTCAGCCTCCGAGAACGGCCAAAGGACGATCCTTATCGAGCCTCATCAACGCCTGGGTGGTGTGATGAGCTCGGGCCTCTGCGCTACCGACATGAATTCGCACAGCCGCATTGGCGGTCGAGCCAAGAGTTTTTTCCAACGTGTCTATGCGCATTACCAGCTTCCCGAAGCTTGGCGCTGTGAGACCAGGGAGCAGTATTTCGAGCGTTCGATCCACCGAGTCTTTACTGGAAAACATGACCCCTCAAGAATGCAATGGGTCTTTGAGCCTCACGTGGCTGAGCACATTTTTGAGAAGCTACTCGATGAGGCTGGTGTGACTGTCGTACACAAACAACGCTTGGACAGACAACAGACGATCGACATGCACCAGCAGCGACTGCAGTCAATTCGCACAGAAGAGGGTCAGATCTACGCGGCTAAAATGTTCATTGATGCGACCTACGAAGGTGACCTGATGGCGTTGTCGCAGGTGAGTTATATCGTGGGCCGCGAGGCGAATAACGCATACGACGAACAATTCAACGGCGTGCGTGGTCGACGGTATGGAGATACTTACGCAGCCTCCACAGGACCAATTCATGTTGATCCATTTATCTCTCCCGGACAGCCCCAGTCGGGTTTGCTCCCGTTTATAGCCGTAGGCCCTCGTGGAGCTAACGGAGATGCCGACCATGGTGTACAAACCTATTGCTTTCGTTACACGCTGACAGACGACCCTGGGAATCGTCGCGCTATCGAGAAGCCGGAAAACTACAATCCACTGTGGTTCGAAGTGCTAGGAAGAACCATCGCCGCCAATCCGCAATTAACACTGCGCAGCCTCATGAGTATGGCACCACTGCCAAATCGAAAGGTTGACGTCAACATGTCTAATCTGCCTGGCGCAAACTATGAATGGCCCGACGGCGATTACGCGCTAAGATCACAAGTCAGCCAGCGCCATCGTGATTTCGCGCTCGGGAAATTGTACTTCTTGGTGACCGACGCCCGTGTACCACAAGTTGTCCGGGAAGAGCTTTCCAAATATGGCCTACCGTTAGACGAATTTGAAGACAATGGAAACTTTCCAACGCAGCTGTACGTCCGCGAGGCTCGACGCATGACTAGCGATTACGTGATGACGGAACATAACGTCCTCAGAACCGGCACCCGACAGGCTGAAGATGGCATTGCGATCGGGAGCTATATGGTGGATTCTCATCAAGTGGGCTATTACGTTGACGAACAAGGGGAGCTGTATGTCGACGGAGCTTTGGGAGAGAAGCCGCGCGCCTATGCAATTTCCTACCGTTCGATCATCCCAAGTAAGGGGCAATGTCAAAATCTGCTGGTGCCAGTCTGCCTCTCAAGTACTCATTCAGCCTATGGCTCAATCCGCATGGAGCCGGTCTTTATGGTTATTGGCCACTCCGCTGGGACTGCTGCAGCATTGGCTATCCAACGCGAAAGTAGTCTGCAGGACTTGCCGTACTCCGTGTTGAAAAGTCGACTCAAAGAGGAAGGTCAGGTATTCCTGGAAGTGCCTACAAATTGAAAGAAAATTCGTCCTATTTCCCTTTAAAGGTCTGTGCAGTGCCCAGCGGAGAGTTTGATTTATCGCATCTACCGAAAACCGACCCATTCATGATTTTAAGGTATCGCGATCGGCAATACGCTGCGGAACTTCTCGCCGTGGCTATCCTGCATTTCGATTTGTTTACTTGGATTCGAGATCACGCGGAGGCAGACATCCCAATGATCTGCAGCCAATTCCAATTATCCCAACGGCCAGTCGACGTGTTGATTACGCTGTGCCGAGCGAACGGGTTTGTAGCACTCGACGAGCGCGCGAAGCTCAGGCTAACGGATTTGGGCGGCGAACATTTGACTAGCGATTCGGCTTGGTTTCTTGGACCCTACTACAAGCCCATACAAGACACGCCAATTTATCGGAATTTTGTTCAAGTATTGGAGTCGGGCAAACCAGCGAATTGGCAAGCAAAAAATGAAGGAGCGGATTGGCATGCCTCGATGCGGAACCCAAATTTCGCTCGCGATTTCACCAACCTGATGAACTGCCGCGGGTTAGCCTTCGGACAATCGCTGGCTCGAAAGCTGAAAATTCAGCTTGGCCAGCGCACGCACTTGTTGGATATTGCCGGAGGTTCCGGAATCTACTCAGCCACAATGGTTAGCGCGATTCCTCAACTGTGTGCAACCGTGCTGGAACAATCACCCGTGGACGAAATTGCAAGAGCTGAAATTGGTCGACATCGCTTGGAGGCGAGAGTCAATGTGATGTCGGCTGATATGTTCGTCGGTGCGTGGCCAGAGAACGCTGATATCCATCTGTTCTCCAATGTCTTGCACGACTGGGACGCCGCCGAAGTTCTTCAATTGCTCAAGCGATCGTGGGACAACCTGCCAGCAGGAGGGCTGTTGGTTATTCACGACGCATTTGTCAATGAAGAGAAGTCTGGACCGCTACCGGTGGCCGAGTATTCCGCCCTGCTGATGAACATCACTCAAGGCAAGTGCTATTCCATCGGAGAATACCGTGAGATGCTAGCGCAAGTCGGCTTCATCCCTGGCACCTACGAACCGACAATCGGAGATCGCGGATTCATGACAGCCACGCGAGCTTAGAGGCGAAGGAAGGGACCTTGCCCAGACCGACGTCGAGCAATCTACCTTACGTCGAAATTTGCGCCGACTAAAACGTGAGTCGCGCCGACTGCGCGGCGGGCGGTCCGGTGGAATTCGAGCCAACAGACAGCACCGATAGACTCTGTGAAGTAGCCTGGGTCCTCCGAACTGTGTAGTAGCCTGGGCTTCCAGCTGGGTCCTCCGCACTTCTTCAGGATGAAGAGAAACGTAGGAAGAATTTAGAAAGTAAAACCCCAGGCAGGACATGCAACCCACGCAGTGATGCTAGGCTACGTCGGCTTGGAGATCCTGCTGACGCAAATAGTAAAGCAATGCAGAAAGAGACTTAGAGTCCTGAATGGCTTGCGATGTCAGCAATGAATCCAGCTCACCCGGCGTGACCAGGAAATTTTCAATTTGCTCGCCTGTCTCGCGTTCTGGAGAACCTGCTGTCAATTCGGTTGCGACAAAGGCGATCATCCGCTCATCCAGAATTCCGGGCGACATGTAAAACTCCATGAGCGGAGTCATTTTTGCTGCACGAAAGCCGGTCTCTTCGATTAGTTCGCGGAAGGCCGTCTCCATTGGCGGCTCATTGGGCTCCAGTGTGCCGGCAGGCAATTCCAAAAGCTCCCGATCTACGGCCACGCGATAATTGCGAATAAGGCAGATGCGGCCATCGTCAAGAATCGGAATGATAACCACCGCGCCAGGATGCCGGACAATATCGCGAGTAAAGCTTCGTTTGTCTGAAAACCGTTGTGTGACGCGTTCAACCCGAAAACGTTGAGCGGTCAGGAGAGTCTGGATCTCGAGTTTGTAGTCGCCTGCACTAGACATTTTGATCCATCAAGTAATTCAACCGGCCATGCGCCGCTGTCCTTCCAGTGGCGACAACTCGTCGGCCAAGGGTTGGTAGCGAAACTGCATCAGGTAAGCGTCTTCTGTCGTGTCTTCATAAAAGTCTCGCAATACGGAAATAGCTCTAAAGCCGAGCTCTTTGAAGAACAACTGAGCTCCCAAATTAGTCTCTCGAACTTCAAGTGTGATTCGATTGCGTCGATCGTAGGAAAGTTTGCTCGACAGCTTTTCGATCATCGTGCGACCAATTGCGGAGCGCCGGCAAGTTGGAGAGACCGAAAAATTCAGCAAGTGCAAGCGGTTCTTATGGAGCTCGTAAATCATAAATCCCACGACTTCGTCATCGCGTTCGGCGACCATACCGATACAGTTGCGTTGACGTAAGCAGCGGATGAACTCCTCTTCGCTCCAGGGGAATTCGAAACTAGCCTCTTCAATGGCTAGCACTGAAGGCATGTCGCGGCGAATCATCCAGCGAATATGAACACAGGATTTACTGCTCTCCGCCAGTGGCATGTGGATTCCTCCGCAATTGAATGATTGCAATTAAAGCTCGCAGAAGTAAAAAGGCGACGTTGGTTGCCATAAGTTGACTGGGCGGATGGTATCAAATGCAGCAACCATCGCCAATACGGAAATCTAGGTGTTAATTGCGTTTTGAAACTTTTGCCGGCAGATTGACTCAGCGTCACAAATTGCGAAGCAGTCGGACTACCACATCGGCGCCTTTCCAGGGTGCCGTTAGTTCGCACCAATCACCGCCGTTTATGCGTTCTCCAGTTTGTATGCGACCATCTTCAGCACGAAACCACTCGACCGAAAAAGATCCGCTAGTATCTAACAGGTTGAGGCGAATACGTGCCGGTCGATCATCGTCAACGCAAGCTGCCTGCCCGTCCAATTCCGCATGGGGGTGATAGATGAGGAACTCATCCTTTCCGCGTTGCATGAGACGCGGTGCTTGCACGCCGGTGCGGCCATCTTGATCTTCGACCAGAACATGAGCCGGCTCGAAACCTCCCAATTCAACATTCCGTTGTTCGAAGTATTCCTTTATGGCTTGTACCGAGTCGAGTCCCGTTAATGGCTTGTCAAAGACGACATCGGAGCGTTTGAGATAGACGGCTGTCCGAATGCCGGTTTCGCTGTAGGGGTGTACAGTCGACCAGCGGCCGCCGTAATTCGCGAAACCTCCCGAGAGCAACCAGGTCCAGAAAAGGCGTCGTTGCCAATAGCGCATGTTGGTTGGATCCAACTTTGACCCTCGGTCCTGCTCGTATCGATCTTCCCCCAGAAATACTGGCTTTGCCAACGAGTGGTATTGGCCATACTGAAGAGCCCCCAAGTCATGCTCGTGCTCAACATGAACATAGTCAACCCATGATTCGCCGCCAAAGTGAAATGGCAGACGACGCGCATGGCCCGTTGATCGCGGATGCTGCCATTCGTCGTGCTTGTGCAAGTAATTTCCGACTTCGCGGACCATCGAATTGTTGTTGGGGAATTTATCTCCATAGTGCGCATCGTTTGTTATCAGCCAGTATATCTGCGGGTAAGCGGCGAACCTGGCGACGAGATTGCGTAAAAGTCGTTCTCGCTGGGTGACAGAAAGCCCAGTCCAAGTGCGGTCATCACGGCCGTATCCCTCCAGCGGGAACAGAATGAGTTGCACCGCGATATGTGGGAACTCATCCAGCAGCATCTGCAACCTATGGTCGGCCGTCTGCATCGTTTCAAGCCGCAGTCGGTCGAATGAACCTGCGTCAAAGTGCCAGGCGTTCCACTGCCCGGGCGTTTCGCTAAACCCCTCGCGTCGACTCGCAAGGAAACAGCGCAGAGAAGTGATGCCTCGTGAAGCATCATCGTGGACATACCGACGTGCTTGATCGTCAGTCACAGGCTCGCCGTTGCCATCATGGGCGCACAACAAGAAATAGGCTGTGTCGCTCAAGTTCAAGAACCAACGACCATCCTCAGTAATCCACTGCCGTGGATTATTGGGATGACGCAGAAGACGCCCGCGCAAACTCGAATCAGCGGCATCGAACGCTCCGGACCTACCGTCCAAGGCTGCATCATTCGCGCAGGACGAGGTCCATCGCCAGCGTCCCACTTGGCTGACATACACTCTGGCGCGCCACGTGTTGTTGCCATCGTAGAAGGCATGCACCGTCTTGGCATGCAGTTCCCCTGTCGGCGGAGTGAATTTCACGCTCGCTTGCTTATCGAAAGCCTTCTCGACGGAACCATTGCCGCTCAGCACAATTTCATGAACACCGAACTTTGTAGCTGGTTGCGCGTCCACTGAAAAATTTTCAGCACGAACAATCGCGATTGTTAGCCAGCACACGGAAGATAACGCAAAACAGCCCTGCCCGAATCTAACCACGGCAAATTTCCCTGGAAGCCGATTAATTATTCTGCGCACAGTTCCAACGGAGGGCACAATAGTCCCTCTGATCCGTAATCCCATCGTGTGTGTTTCAACGTTCAAGCATAGCGGAGATCGTCTGTTACCAAACTTCGGCCTAACCTATAATAACGTAATAACGGTTTTCCAACAAGATTGATCGCAAGTTTTAGAATTGCCGTTATGTCCTCAAAGACGAGCGATGACCGCCTTGGACCGAATTTCCTAGGAGTTGACGT
The DNA here is from genome assembly GCA_041736515.1 of Pirellulaceae bacterium. GTDB lineage: Bacteria > Planctomycetota > Planctomycetia > Pirellulales > Pirellulaceae > Aureliella. The sequence continues at coordinate 788 of JBGSTP010000106.1, read as the reverse complement.
AGGCGGCACCAACATCAAAATCGGTTTGCTCAACGATCGTGGCAAGACGTTGGCTTTTGAAAGCATTCCCACCAACGAGTCTGAGGGCGCTTTTTCAGCGATAAAGCGTAGCGGCGAAGCCTGTCGACGCTTAGCCATGCTGGCTGCGGTCGATTGGTCGAGTATTGCCAGAGCTGGGTTGGGTACTCCGGGCCCCCTGTCCTTGGGCGATGGCATCCTGCTAAATCCCACCAACTTACCAGCCTGGCATAACTTCCCCGTACGTCGCGCTCTAGAGAATGCGCTGGACCTACCAGTTAGCTTCATCAACGATGCGAACGCTGCGGCGCTGGGCGAACTCTGGATCGGTGCTGGCGTCAACGAAAAAAGCCTTGCCTTCTTTACTTTGGGAACTGGTGTAGGTGGTGGCTTGATCTCGGAAGGGCAGCTAATCAACGGCATTAACAGCTTTGGCAGCGAAATTGGGCACATCGTGGTCGACAGCCGACCGGACGCACGCTTATGTGTGTGGGGCGGCGGTAGGGGGCACCTAGAGGCTTACGCAAGCGCCAGTGCCGTTGCGGCTCAAGCCAACTTGGGCATCCAGTCCGGAATCAAGAGCAGTTTGGCAGCTGTCATCAGCGATAATGATTCCAGCGACAACTACGAGGGCCCGCGAGCGATCACGGCCAAGGATGTTCATTTAGCCGCTCTGGGAGGAGACGGATTTGCATTGCAATTAATCGATGAAGCGGCGTTTTATTTAGGAATTGGTGTAACCTGTACTATACACATGATAGACCCAGGGT
>JBGSTP010000102.1:0-60789 GCA_041736515.1 Pirellulaceae bacterium | reverse complement strand
ATAAATCGCATGACAATAGTTTCCTTTTGTGGAGAAATTGGGGTTTTCAATATTCCAAGGTCTACCACGTTTCTAAAGGACAGTCACCACGATGGTGCAGTTTCTCCTTTAGTCGAAGCTTTTCATGTTTTCGGCCTACTTCCTCACAACAAATCGAATATTCACAATGGACGACAATCTTTGCGAGCTAGCAGAGCGATTAGCAGAACTATTGCGAGAGCAAAACAGGAAACTGGTACTGGTAGAGAGTTGTACAGCCGGGCGAGTTTCAGCGCAACTCGCGTCGATACCGGGTATTTCTAACTTCTACTGCGGCAGTTTCGTTGTGTATCGAGCACTTAGCAAATCGAGCTGGTTGGGAATTCCAGAGAAAACGTTGCACAATCCGTCGATTGGGACGGTAGGTCAGCAAACGAGCAATCTACTCGCACATGCCGCGTTGACGCACACGCCTGAAGCAGACCTTGGGGTCGCGGTTACCGGAGATGTCGGTCCCTTTGCGCCCGCTTCTACCGATGGACTTATTTTTTTATCGTTAGTGGCACGAGAATCAGCAAGAGTCGCTATGTTGATACAGCGACTGAGCTGTCCACCGCCGCGAGATTCTCACGACATTGCCGCTCGGGTTCGTAGGCTCGATGAAGCGACACAAGGCGTTCTCAGTTTCATTATTGCGCACCTAGCCCGCAAGGAGCGAACTACGCCAACTGTGACGCTTCGGCATAGCCCATGAAACTTGCGTCTCCCGACACCCAGCGCCGGTGCACAAAGACATAGGCACGACCATCGGGCCCCATCAGTCGCAATTGATTTGCGATCACTCCCAATTCTGTGGTCGTTTGGCAGGGCGATAAATCGAGCCGCAGTGTACGCCACCACCAGCGTCCACGAACAAGGTAGGACGTATCCGCACGCCTCTCGATCAGCACAGGTGTGTACCTCGGCAATCCACCGGTCGGCTCGTCACAAAAGCCTGGTATTGTAGTGCCACGGTGCGCAAACCACTGCGGTGCCAGCCAAGCCAGGACCGGTCCCACGATGACATGGCGGTAAAATCTAACTCGGCGATACGTCCAGCCAAAAACCATCGCACAAGCGACGAGCATAAAAATATTGACCGCCGTGGCTGCCGTTGGACTGAAACAGTACAAGCTCATCAAGGCCGCGCATGCCAGTTTGTTGGCAGTCTCGACCATTGCATCCACAGTGGGAAAAGGGATCAACCAAACGAAGAATTCGAAGAATAGCTTGACTCCATTAATGACGATTACATTCAATGCAGCTACGGCAGACATCAATAAATCAACGGTGAACCCAGCAAATCCTGCCGACACCATCTGTGCTTCGAAACCGCCATTTGAGAATGCAAGGCTTGCCTCGTTAGCTGGAGAGCCACCAGCAGAAAACATCCGCACTGCAAATAGAATTATGACAGCGGAGTAAGCTTCTAAGTTCTCCGCTGCCAACGCGAGTGGCTTGCTTACTTTGGAAAGCCGCGGCAAGCTCGTTAACAGGGAAAGCGCGGCCATCGTCCAAAACAGTGCTGGACTATTGAGCATACTGCCGTCGCTGAACAACTGGCTGCGTTCTTGCAGCCAGTCGGGGCCATAGGTTGCAATGCCAGATAGCACAGTTAATCCGAAAAAGGGCGAAAGTGCCACCGGAGCGAGCGGTCCCAGCCACTCGCTGGTCGCAATCTGTTGAGCAATAGCGTCGCCAGCCGCTGACGTGCCAGCGTCGATACCAAGTGGAATTTGAGGAGCTACTACCGCTAGGGCTGCGTCTAGCATCAAATCGGAGCCTTTTCGAATTAAGAATTAAGGGTAGTTGTAGGCTGCGTTGTCCGGATCAAAGTCTTCGTCGGTCAACCCCACATTTAATTCAAGGTCTAGATACGTGTATTCCTCTTCCAACTGCGCAGGCTCGACTGCCGACTGGGGCCACATGAATGCAGCATATCGCAAGGGTACCTGTCGATCGACATCGATGAAAACCTGAGCGATATAGAAATCGGCCCCAGGCACGGACTTTGGTTGAGTCACTTGAACCATTCTGCATTTTCGATCACCCACTATTTGATCTTCGACAATCTCTACTTTCCATTGGCTTAAATCGTCGACCCGATTGCATTTTTCGATTAATTTTTCGATCAACCGCATCAGCCCGATTTCGGTAATAGGATATTTATTGCCCATCATTGCCATCGAGCCATGCGGATCCAAACTAACGCGGAGCAAGTTTAAGAAACCACTTTCATGCGCGATGATTTTGTTTTCGTACTTATTTTCTACCCATATCACCTCGCGTCCTCGCGCCGACTGGGGCTCGTGAAACTTCAAGTATGCCGCTAGCCCCAGCTGAGTAGTGGTGTGTTGGTTTTCTGTCGGACGATTGCGGACTTTAATCTCCATTCTCGCTTCGTCAGCCAGCTTCCCTTGGATGCGTTCGCGTTTCACCAGCACCGCTCGATAGTCATGAATATTGTCACGCATATTCAACAGCATCGCATTCGCCAATTGCAACAGGGTGGGAATCGATGCCTGGCTGGCTCCCGTGGTGTCATCGACATCACGGTGAGCGATTGGAACTCGCGTGGACACGACTCCCACGAGAGAGGCATTGCGAGTGTTCTGCGTCGACGAGGACTGCGATTTCCAACCGGCATAGCTTACCACGCAGAGCATGACACCCAGCATGCCTATCGAGAATCGCAATGGGTGGTTTTTAGTCGTGCAAGCCAAACTCTGTTGCCTTATCCAAAAAATGTTGCACTGTGACGAGCTGAATCTTTTTCGCTAAAGCGAGCCCTTGGGGTGATAGCGAAAAATCCCGGTAAATGTGGTGCATGACTAGTCCACGATCGCACAGTTCTCGAAACCCTTCGATGAAACGCAGCGTCACCTCGGGCTTGCCTGGATCTCGAAACGCAATTGTCCGCTCATCGCTCAGTTCGACGTAGACCGCCAACAATCTAGCCGCCGCGTCAAACGCCGAGTTCACGGCGCGGATTTCGATGATACCGCGATCCTTGGCCGCAAAAAGTATGGCCCGAGATTCGTCCGATAGACTCGACAGTTCAACTTCAAGCTGTCCGGCCGATCGCAGTACCCATCGCTCAGAACAAAGTTGCGCCAAAGCGACCAACATCGGCGCCCCATTGCCGAGCGCCTCCCAGCTTCCATGCAGATAATTGTCGACTGGATTTAGATTCGCCAAGGTCTGCCTTCTACCATATGAGCACTGGTAACTGTATCACTGGCAACTGTGAGTTGTGATTATTTGCAAGTATTATCGCTCGACGGAGTGAATTTGGGCAACTCCACCTGTAAATTTCCTATTCAATGGTAGTGTCTCCTAAATTGCCCCAAACTGCCAGCGGCTTGCATCCGGTGCTGCCACCACAAGAAACGAAACCATTCAGATCGTCACGGGTGTTTCAGCAAGCCGTAGTACCGACAGCCTTCCAGTACTCCGCTAGATGCTACTGCTTTGGCAATATAGAGTTGCCTTTCCCATCTAGCAGCCCAGTGAGCAGAACGAACTTGGTCTTTCACCTGTTGGTCGGCGTTTCCCACGACAATTGCCCGATACCCGGCTGTCAACGCAGCCAAATCATTTCCGGAGTCCCCTGCATAGACAATTTTGTTGGAATCAATACCTGTAATGCGTGACCACCAGCGAAGCGCAAAGGCCTTGGAAGCGTCTCGAGGCAATACATCAAGGAGTCCGTGACCATGAACAGGATCAAGACTAGAGATAATTTGAAATGGCTCGTTTTTAAGCTCGGCTTGCAGTAGTTCCGCCACCGCTTGAACTTGGCTTCCGTTCGTGTAGTAACTGAGTTTGAACGCGCCTTGCTTTTCCGCTTCCTGCAATCGAAGTTCATCATGCAGGGCCAAACGCGACTTCACCGATTCAAACAAACTGCTCGCAGCGATGTTGGAGAGCAATTCAAAGTACTCGCGCACTCGAGCAACACTGCCGTCCTGTTCGCAGCGATAGAGTGACGTTCCCACGTCGCAAATGATCCAGTGCGGTTGTGGTAAATCGTATTCGAGGATGGCTTGCAATGTCGAAGCCAAGTGTCGCCCCGTTACAAAAACCAGCGTATCAGACTGGGACTCAAAATGACCCTTCAGCTGAAGCAAGTCGCTGTGCTGCATCGGATCGTTGTCCAGTGGGATCAATGTCCCATCGAGATCCGTTGCCAGTACCGTTGGTTTGTCATTCATGACGCGTCTAGGTCCTTGAGTTGCGGATCGCTGCTTAAACTCGCTGCAACCACATAATTTGATATGGTTCCAGATCGCAGGGTTCGCTCGTCTGGATCGTTTCGCCGGCGAGAACGTCTTCAAAGAATCTCCCCAGGCCAGCGGTTCGCAAATGATTCCCTTTGACTTGCTGTGGACTCTCGCTGAAATTGGCCAGCACGATAACACGATGGGCATCCAGGGTACGCACAAAGCACAGCACGTGCGAATTTCCTAGGTCCACCAACTCCATCTGTTGACCCGAGAAAGCCGGTATTGATTTGCGTAAAGCAATCATACTCTTCGAAGCCAGAAAAATGCGGGTGCGGATTGAACCAGAGCCGGAAGCGAGGTGGTCATCCAGTTCGGCAAGGTATTGCCATTGCATCTTGGGGCGATGAATCCAGCGTGTGTCACCCGCTTTGGCGGGATCCTTTACGAAATCGTAGTCGTTGAGCATCCCCCACTCTTCACCCAGATAAAGGAGAGGTATGCCACCAATGCTCAGCGAAACGCCTTGCAGGAGCAATATTCGGGAAATGGCTAACTCTTTCAATTCATCCGAATTTTCTTCGATCGCCTGTTCGAGCCCTGCTAAGGAGGCCAACGTGCCGGAAATTCGCATGTCACCCGTTTGAATGTTTTCCTGAAATGGAACACCGCGCGCAAATGATCCTTCGAATTGCCCTGTGTAAAAGCGGTTTAGAAAATTGCGGTGGTCGTAGCCGTTGATGCCAACCGCGGCGGCATCGGCATCGTCAAAGGTCCATCCGATATCGTCGTGACATCGCAAATAATTAACCCAAGCCGTATTGGGCGGCAACTTATGTCGATGACTCAACGAGCGTGCCAACAATTTAACGTTGCGAGTAGCGAGCGATTCCCACAGCAGTGCCATTAAAGTAGGGTTATAGGAAATCTGGCACTCGTCTTCACCAATGTATTTGACCACGTCGTCTGGATGCACGATCGCTTCTGACTTGAACAACAGACCCGGCGTGGCGATTCGAGCCAACCGGTTAAATGCTTGAATGAGTATGTGAGCTTCGGGAAGATTCTCGCAGCTCGTGCCCATCTGTTTCCATATGAAGGCCACGGCATCCAAGCGAAGCATATCCACGCCCGTATTCACAATGAAGAACATCTCTTCCAACATTGCACGAAAAACTGCTGGGTTGCTGTAGTTCAAGTCCCACTGAAAACTATTGAATGTTGTCCAAACCCACTGCCGCATTCCATCATGCCATGTAAAGTTCCCTTTGCGAACCGTCGGAAATATCTCGCGCAATGTTTGCTCGTACTGATTGGGCACAACGCGATTCGGAAAGATGTAATAAAAGCGTTGATACTCTGGATCGCCTGCCTGTGCCTGAAGCGCCCACTCATGATCCTCTGATGTGTGGTTGAATACGAAGTCTAAGACCAACACGATGCCCGCTGCATGCAGTTCGTCGGCGAGCTGACGCAGATCATCCACAGTTCCAAGTCGAGGGTCAACGCTTCGGTAGTTGCTGATTGCATAGCCGCCATCATTGTCACCAGGACGTACGGCAAACAGAGGCATCAAATGCAGATAAGTTAGCCCCAGATCCTTGAAATATCCGATCGAATCTCGCAGTTTTCCCAGATTCTCGCTGAAAAGATCGACATACAAAGCACCTCCGACGACGCGCTGCGTCGTGAACCAATCTGGCTCGTTGAGTCGGCGTTCATCCTGATCGCGGAGCGCGGGCTGGCGTGCTGCCCAGGCTTCCGCCGTTGTGACTAAGATTTGCTCTAAGTGATAAAAGAAATCGTAACGGCTGCCATATAACTGCATGAGCAGACAAAACAAGGATTGCCAGTGCTCTTCGAGTCGAAGGTCGAATGCACGCGCGACGGACTGCTCGACATTCAATCTTTGCCAAACTTGTCCCAGCCGTGGCCGAAGTCGCTTGAGCGAAATATCAGCTTCGAACTGAAGACTGGCATCGCTTGAACTAGTTCCGCGCGAAGTCGCTCCATTAGGATTCGATGCGATCATTGGGAATGACGATATTCTCTAGAAAGTTGTAGTACTCGATTCCCTCAAGGATCCCACGCGCGTGTTCACCGTTGGAAAAATAAATTCGGGGACGACTGCGTAACTTTTCCATTTCAGGTCCGTGATTGGCCACGACCACCCCCAAAGTGCGACCGAGCAGCATCCCAACATCATTGCCGGAATCGCCAGCAACCAAAACGTGTTCTGGAGAAAACCCCCACTTCCACAGCAAATGCCGCATGGAAAGTTCGCTGCCGCCCCGCACCGGAACTACATCCAAGAACATTCTGAGCGATAGAATTACTTTAGCACGCAACCCGGCTGCACGGAGCATTTTTCTAATTTCGGCAACGCTGGGCGATGTGTCGGGGTCAATATCGTAGCTGATCTTAAAGTCGGACTGATGCTCTTCGCTCTGCGGGTAAAAACCGGGTAACTCATCCAACACTTTGCGAATTTCCTCTGGTTGCCAGCCCTCGGCGATCTGATGCTGCCAAGATCGGTCCAGCGTAAGATTATCGCCGTAATGCAGTTGTGTCCCCAAGTCGGTGTCAATCAAATCCGGACGCGGCAATCCGAGTTCCTCGATTAGGTTCATGGCGCTGTCCAAACGACGCCCAGTCGCAATGCCAAAGCCGACGTTTTCGTGCTCTTGAATCATGTCGACGAACTCGCGTAGGGCTTGGACGTCTCCCGTCAAAGTGTTGTCGAGATCGGTGATAATTAAGCGATCAAACTCGGGGAGACGACGCATGCGTGGCCCCTCGCGCAGGACGGGCTTGGGTGAATGACTGAGGATATCATTTAAGTCGCGCAGGTAACGACGGGCGTGGTTGGACCATGAATAGTGCTTCCTTGTTCCTACGATGCCCGCCTTGGACCAAGCCTCCCACTGTTTGGGTTCCATCAAGACCCTCAAAAGCGCGCGCTCGATAGCGCTCCCATCGAATGGATCGATGAGCAAACCATTGTCACAGTTTGCGATGATGTCGCGCGGGCCACCATCGTTAGTCGCAACGATGGGCAGGCCGGTAGCCCCCGCTTCCAACAGCGTTAGACCGAACGGCTCGGTCAGGGCTGGATTGACGAAGACGCCCTTTCTAATCACCGCTAAGCGAAACAAGTCGGGCACGTCCGAGTGCGACTTAGGGTAGGCCACCTTGCCGTAGAGATCATATTTGTCGACCAGCCGAATCACATTCTCTATGACAGTGCGTTGGCCTGGCCGTAGTTCGTCCAGGTCCTCGCGCGCCCCCATCACCAAAACAAGGTTCGCCAGCTCCTGCAGCTTCTCGCTTTGTCCGTACACCTCAACCAACTTCTCAAGGTTCTTGCGTTCGTCAGGACGAGCCAGAGTCAAAATTATCGGCTTGTGGGGCTCGCGCAGAAAGCGATCGAACTGAGCCGATACTCCTGAGGCTTGCCAGTTCTCAGGCGGTGGAGAAAACTGCTGCAAGTCCACGCCCGGAGGTATTACTTCCATGCGTTCAGGAACATAATGTTCGTAGACCGAGTATTGCTGCTCGACTTCTTGGCTAGTGCTAGTTACCACCATGGCAGCGGTCTCCAGCGCTATCTCCTCCGCTTCGTTCCGCGCGCGAAAACGGTAACGCCGCTCCAATGCCTCGGGGTTGGATTTACCCATAGACATCCGCTGGAGTTTCACTCGGCCCAAAGAATGCCCCGTAAATACATATGGAATACGTAGTAACCGCGAAAGCTGGGCACCGGCCAGGCCAGCATCAGCATAGTGACCATGAATAATATCGGGCAGCTCCTGCCGGCGAAAGTGAACTAATGTTTGGTCGATGAACATCTCTATATAGGGCCAAAGCGCTTCCTTTCGCAAATAACGTTTCGGGCCAAACGGTATGCGTACAATCTTGGCTTTGGTGGCGATCGGCTCCTCCAACTGTCCGTAGCAGGCACCGATCTTCGCATCCAAGATTTGCCGAGTCAGCAACTCGACCTCGCGAACCTCGGGTTGAGCTGCGAGCTCTTTCGCAAGCTCCAACACATATTTGACTTGACCTCCTGTGTCAGCATCGCGACCGTATTCTGGGTCATTTGCACGAATCAAACCATGCAGACTGATCAAAGTGATTTTAAGGTGGTTTTCCTTGTCGAGAAGACTCATTACGTCCCTTACCCTATATCCCCGAGTTCCTGAGTCCTTTAAGCGTGGTATCGTTATGCGGACAGACGTCGCATGCCTACACTTCGGCGATCGCGTCGCTCACGTACCAAGCTGGATGCCTGTAATTTTTTTCTTGGTCGATGATTTATTGCAATCGTTGTGCCGATCGGCTGAACAAGCAATTGAATGACAGGTGGCCAGTCAAACTGCGTGCCCAACGACCAACCTGCTGGCGCTACCCAGGGGCGATGTCCATGATTCCAAGAAACTAGGTGGCCCCCACGAGCCCGTGGTATCGGGATCGAGCCGAGGCTCAAGCAAATCAGCCCCGTTCTTGCACCGAATCGGCCCAACATGGCAGCGGCGGTGAGGTAGTCGAGATGCTCGTCGCGAACCATCCGCTCGAAATCTGGCCGCCCGATGCTAGGAATGCGGACCGAAAAGAAACGCCCTGCAACTGCGGAGCGTTAAGTGTCACGTCTGGTGCAATCGGTTTCTCACGCAGGCACTCAGGCACGGAGAGAGGGGCCAATCGGATTGCCCAATTGGCTGATTGTCATTGTGACGGATTATCACGGTAGGCAACTAGCTGTGTCACCGAATGTCTGGCACGGCTTTTGCTCGCTTGCCATCTCGGACTGAGGCAGGTATCACAAAGACACGCAAGTGTTCGGACATTTTGTTTTGCGAGCGCACTGACGAACCTCAGGATCTAAGCGGTGCGTTTCGAACATGGCACATTCAGGGAGCAATTGCAATGAAACGTTGGAAAGGTGGTCTTGGGTTGGCGTTAATCGCCACCTTCGGTCTGGCAGAAAATGCGTCCGCCCAAGTTGGATATGGAATCGGCTTTGGTTCCGGGTATGTACCAACCTACAGTTCGGGTGTCAGCTTGAGCGTTGGTCGAGGAGTTGGCTTCAGCAGCGGTTATAACTATGGTTATGCCGGCGTTCGTCCTTATGGCTATGGCGCGTATCGGCCCTATGGTGGCTATGGTCCGATACACCCAAGCCCTTATGGAGTCGGCTATTCCTACGTCGGTGCGCCCGTCTTCGGAGCGACTGTGGTCCGACGTCCAGTGTATCGATATCGGCAGCCCATCCGTCGACGCTTTTAGGAATTGAGTTCTTTGGCCGTACCAAGAAACACAGGCCGCCGTATCCGTTGATGCTGGCGACTCTGATGCTGGGGACTTTGATGCTGGAATCAATAAAGCAGAGACAGCATAGACTGACGCCGCGAACCATTGGAAGCGCTAAGCTGGTAAGATAGCGGCCAGTATGCTTTGCCAATGGTTTTATCGCTGGGAAATCGCTTCGCATGAACCAGGAATTTAAGTCTCTGTGTTATCAACTGGCTCTCGTAGTCGTAACGACCGCTGTGTTATTGTCAACGTGCGTATACAGCGACGACAGGGTGAAGGTTTTCGTTCTGGCCGGACAGTCGAATATGGAAGGTCAAGCCGTTGTTTGGCTCAGTGGCAAAGACTACAACGACGGTAAAGGTACCCTGGGAGCCCTACTGAAAGATCAATCCACTGCTTCCAGATTCGCTCATCTATCTAGTGACTACGGACAGGGCAAGCCTCGGCATGATGTCTTCGTGCGTTATCAACCCGAGAACAGAGATGTGAAGAAAGGTCCACTGGACTTCGGCTTCACCGCCTACGAAGACAAGCAACATTTTGGTCCTGAATTGCAATTCGGACATGTGTTGGGAGACTATTTCGATTGCCCCGTGCTATTGGTAAAGACAGCCTGGGGAGGCAAGAGTCTCTACGAAGACTTTCGACCTCCTTCGTCTGGTGGAGCAACCGGCAAATACTATTCTTTAATGGTCTCTCAAGTGAAGGAAGCGTTGGCGAACATCCATGTCGACTTTCCAACATTGCGGGGTTATCGCCCCGAGTTGTCGGGACTGGTTTGGTATCAAGGCTGGAATGATGGTGTCCAACCTCACACGGCTGTACCGCAGTACGAACGAAATCTTGTCAACTTGATACGCGATTTTCGCAGGGAGTTCGCAATTCCAGATTTGCCAGTTGTCATCGGCGAATTGACTGGACCCTGGGTCAACGCGCCTCCCGAATGGGAAAAACTCCGCTCCGCTCAATCGGCTACAACCTCGATTCCCGAGTTTCATGGAAACGTTGAATTCGTTCCCACACGCAATTTTGTACGCGAGCCAAACAATTCGCCTAACCCTGGACACGGACATCACGAATTCGGAAATGCCGAAACAATTTTCTTGGTCGGCGAGGCGCTTGGAAGGGGCATGCTGACCTTGCTGCAGAAAACTGCGTCAAGCTCCCTTCAACTGACATTGCCACAGGACTACCAAGTTGTACAGCGCTCTAGAGCCTCAGTCGGGCACATCCCGATCAGGGGCACAGCTCCAACGGGTGCGCTAATAGAAGCGCGACTGAGATCCGAAGGGTTAGCGGATACGGAGGATTGGAAGCCCGTTAAAGTTCAGTACACAGCTGCCGCGTTCGCGGGAGTTCTGGAGGCGCCTGCGGGAGGTTGGTATCAACTCCAAGTTCGCGCCCGGCTGGGTGACACACTTATTAGTAGCGCAGCGGTAGAGCATGTGGGAGTCGGTGAGGTATTTGTCGTAGCTGGCCAATCGAATTCAGCTAACCACGGTGAAAAAAAACGCAGCACGATTACTGGGCGTGTGGCTGCGTTTGATGGGCACTACTGGCAAATCGCCAACGATCCGCAACCTGGAGCTAGCGGAAAAGGCGGCAGCTTCATGCCGGATCTAGGCGACGAATTGTCGAAAAAGTTCGACGTACCCATTGGATTTATTGCCTGCGGTATTGGTGCAACCAGCGTGCGCGAGTGGCTTCCTGCCGGCGCAAAGTTTCCGAATCCTCCCACAATTGAATCGCGGGTACAGAAGTTACCAAACGGCGAATGGGCCAGTTTGGGATCTGCCTTCCAATCGTTCGTGTCGCGAATGAAATCCAACGGCCCCAACTCATTTCGAGCTGTACTGTGGCATCAGGGCGAAAGCGACGCAAACCAGAAGGATACTTCGCGTACGCTGGCCGGCGGTCTGTACCGTCAGTATCTAGAGGACTTGATCCGCGAATCGCGCCGCGAAATAGCATGGGAGGCTCCCTGGTTCGTAGCGCAAGTCAGCTACCATGTCCCAGGCGATGAAGCGTCACCAGAAATTCGGGAGGCACAGGCATCTCTTTGGCGCGACGGTGTCGCCCTAGAAGGCCCAGATAGCGACGCTCTAACTGAAAAATTCCGCGAACGCAACGGACAAGGAGTGCATTTTAGCGAACAAGGGCTGCGTGAGCACGCGAGGCGATGGTTTGAAAAAATTTCGCCCTGGATCGAAAAACAGTTGCAGGAAGAGCGTCGTAGGTAGCGAATAGAAAGTAGAAAAACTAGCTGGTGGCGTCTGCATGAAGTGTCGAAAAAACTGCAGCCACTGAAGTTTTTATTTGTTAAAATGTTAAGTAACTACTAGCCCAATTCTAACAAAGCAGCGCACCCGCTGACGTCCAATACTGCCCGCCGTCGACAATTCCGCCAGATATCCCACCCCTCCTCACACTTCAAAGGTACGGTGACGCTTGTTCAATCATCGCATTGCCTTGTGGCTTGGTTCCATTGGCTGGACACTTCTACTGCTTCCTCGCCAGGCTAACGCGCAGGTCAATTATGAACGCGACGTCAAGCCGCTGTTCGCGGAAAAATGTATAGCTTGCCACGGTGCCATTCGCCAAGAATCTGGCTTGAGGCTCGATCATGGTCAACTGCTGCGCAAAGGCAGCGAAAGCAAGTCAATTGTCGATTTGAGCAGGCCCGAACAAAGCGAATTGATAAATCGGGTTGTAACTAACGATCTCAGCCTTCGAATGCCACCAGAGCATGAAGGCACGCCGCTGACGGAACAACAAGCACAGACACTTCTAAACTGGATCGCTGCTGGGGCGACTTCGCCTGACAATGAAAAGATTCCAGTGGGCCCCAAAGAACATTGGGCTTGGCAACCGTTAATCAGACCCGCGCTGCCTGTGGTTGCGAACTCTGCCAATCCGATCGACGCATTTATTGATTCAAAGCTAATTGAAGCAGGGATCGAACCGCTGCCGCAGGCGGACCACCGCACCCTTCTGCAACGTGTCACCATCGACTTAATTGGTTTGCCCCCCACACCGAACGAACAAGCTGCCTTCTTGGAGGATCCTTCCGCTGAGTCATGGACACAAGTTGTCGATCGGCTGCTCAACGATGCGGCGCATGGAGAACGCTGGGCTCGACACTGGATGGATGTATGGCGATACAGCGATTGGGACGGTTACAAAGACGAACTTCGTAGTAGCCAGCGTCACATTTGGCGCTGGCGTGATTGGATCATAGATTCACTCAACTCCGACAAAGGCTACGACGCCATGATCCTCGAAATGTTGGCTGGCGACGAACTCTTCCCCACAGACGACCGCGCGCTGAGTGCCACGGGATTTCTCGCACGAAATTATCACAATCGAAATCGGGATATATTTCTAGATGCCGCAGTCGAACACACGGCCAAAGCGTTTCTGAGTCTAACCATTAATTGTGCTCGTTGCCACGATCATAAGTACGATCCATTCACGCAGCGCGAGTATTATTCGTTCCGCGCAATCTTTGAGCCCTACAACGTGCGCACGGAACGTGTGCCCGGGCAAGCGAACTTGAAATTGGATGGTCTCGCCAGAGTTTACGATTCGCAACTCGACGAGCCGACTTACCTGTACGTCGCTGGAAATGAAAAGCAACCCGACAAATCCCAGATCATACCACCCGCCGTACCAGCCGTCTTTGATTCACCGCTGCAGGTGATGCCAGTTGAATTGCCGAGCGTATCTGCTTTCCCCGCGTTACGTGAGTACGTTTATAAAGAAGATATCGCTGACGCCGAACGTCGACTTGAGCAAGCAAGGAATACGCTTGCCAAGACCGCCATCGAACAACCCGCTTCCGCATATGAGATTGCAACCCAAGCCGTGATCGCTGCGGAAGTCGCGTTGCTTGCCTTGAGGGCGCGCTGGCAGGCAGATTGCGCGAAGTTCGGTGTGGAATTACCCCCAAGCACTTCGCCAGAGTCTGTCGAACAACTGCGCGTGGCTGCTGGATTTGCCGAACTGCGCAGCAATATGGAATTGGCCAAACTGAACCACGCTAAAGCAGCGCGGGACTTAGCGGTTGCTAAATCATCAGAAAAAACAGCCAAGCAGAAGCAGGTCGATGATGCTTTGGCCGCACTTGCGCAAGCCCAAAAGAAACTCGAAGATTCCACGCCCGATGCCTTGAAATACACCTCGGTAGGCGATAGTTATCCCAAGCAGAGTAGCGGAAGACGATTGGCCTTAGCCCGCTGGATCGTTGGCCCCCAAAGTCCGCTGGCGGCCCGTGTTGCTGTCAACTATGTGTGGCTGCACCACTTCGGCGAACCGCTTGTCGAAAACGTATTTGATTTTGGCCTCCGCTCACCGGAACCAATTCATCGTGAGCTGCTCGATTGGTTGGCAGTCGAGTTCATCGAGCACCGTTGGAGCTTTAAACATCTGCACCGTTTGATCGCCACATCGCAAGTCTATCGACGCGCTAGTTCGGCCGAGAGTCCTGTATCGCTGCAACGAAATTCCCAACGAGATTCCGACAATCATCTGTTGTGGCGAGCCAATGTACGCCGCCTGGAAGCGGAGACCATTCGCGACAGTATGTTCCACACTGCAGGCAACCTCGACAGAACCGTTCATGGCCCCGACATCGATTTCAATCTCGGTGAGAAAGTGAATCGCAGAAGTGTGTATTTTCGGCATGCCTACGAAAAGCAGATGTCGATGTTGGTACTCTTTGACGCTGCTGCGCCCACCGAGTGCTACCGTCGAAACCCAAGTATTATTCCCCAGCAAGCTCTCGCGCTTGCCAATAGCCCTTTATCGTTCGATCAAGCCCGCCTATTGGCCGCTAAGCTGAGCGAAGCGGTGAATTCCCAAGCTGGAGACATTTTGCTAAGCAACCAAGCCTTTATCGAGGCCGCCTTTGTGACAGTTCTGAGCCGCACCAGCAAGCAGGAAGAGATGCTCGAATGCAGCCAATTCCTCCTCGAACAATCCCAACGACTCGCAGCGGATGACTCGCTCTCAATGTTGCCTGGACTCTCCCAGGCAACTGTGGCCGCTTCGACCGATCCGCGGCAGCGAGCGCGTGAGAATCTGATACATGTGCTCATGAACCACAATGACTTTGTGACAATTCGTTGAGAAGAAGGACCAGCCACGACTATGCGCTCCAGCAATTTAGATTCATCGGTTAGACGCCAATTTTTGAGCGAGATGGGGCTTGGATTTGGCAGCCTCGCACTCGCGTCGATGCTTCAGGAAGAGGCTGGAGCGGCGCGAACACTCAACGCCGTGTCCAAAGCCAAAAGTGTGATTTGGCTGTTTATGATCGGCGGCGCCAGTCACATGGAAACGTTTGATCCTAAACCCGCTTTGAATCGATACGCTGGCAAAACGATCGAAGAAACACCTTTTGCCGGCGCGTTGAAGTCACCCTTTCTCGCCAATGAACGCGTCGTCGCCTTCGATCCGAACAATGGCTTTATCCGCAATGAAATCTTCCCTTTGCAGGTTGGCTTTAAGCGTCGCGGTGCCAGCGGCCTGGAAGTCAGCGATTGGTTCCCACATTTGGGTGACTGCGCCGACGATCTGTGCGTTGTACGGTCGATGTGGACAGAGGATAGTAATCACGGTGCTCAGCTCCAATTTCATACCGGCCGACATCGTGTCGATGGTTTTTTTCCTACGATCGGTTCCTGGGCAAACTATGGCTTGGGCTCCTTAAATGACAACCTACCCAAATTTGTTGTGATGGGAACTCCTGTCGCAGATTGCTGTGGAGGGATGGAGTGTCATCGCGCGAATTACCTTGGACCACAATTCGACGGCATCCCCTTAATTGTCGATCCAGTTAACGCTCTGCCTTACGCCAATCCCGTTGCCGGCGTCTATCAAGAGGAGCAAATCGGTGAGTTTGAACTGCTCCGCAAACTAAATCAACTTTCCGCTGCAGAGTATCCTGACGACGAATCGTTGCGAGCCCGGGTGCGAGCCTACGAGCTTGCATTTCGCATGCAGACAGCAGTGCCCGAAATCGTCCGCTTTGAAGACGAATCGGCAGCAACGCACAGTCTCTATGGACTTGATCGCAACGAAACCAAACATTTTGGCCAGCAGATGCTCGCCGCCCGAAGACTCGTCGAGCGTGGAGTTCGATTCATCCAGGTCTATCACGGTAGTAACGGCGGAGCAGGGCAGTGGGACGGTCACAAGGGCTTAAGGGCCAGCCATTCCAAACTTTGTGGCCAAATCGACCAGCCTATCGCTGGCTTGCTCAAGGACCTGAAGCAACGTGGTCTGCTGGAGGAAACGATCGTCGTCTGGGCTACAGAGTTCGGACGGACCCCCGGCTCACAACACGGAGATGGCCGCGATCATCATCCCTACGGATTCAGCGTATGGCTAGCCGGCGGTGGAATACGCGGCGGTATGGCACATGGTGCAACAGATGAGATCGGTTTTCATGCAGTCGAACATCGGCATTACGTCACAGATATTCATGCAACTATTCTGTCGCAGCTCGGCCTAGACGCCCATGAAATGGCCGTGCCAGGACGAAAGCGGCTCGAAAAAGAGTTTGGCAAAGTGATTCGCGAGATTGTGGCCTAACGCCGAGCACAAACTCAGGTCCCTTGTGTTCTTACACTGGAAGATCTATCCCAACCCCCAAAATCTTTTGGCATGGCGTAACGAAAGCTTCACTGGGTGTACTGCTTGGAAAATAAGTTTCAACAGTTCATCTCTGCGTTTTCTGTGACTTTGTTGCCAAGTATCGTGCCATCCTCCACATAGTTTTTATATCGTGAGAACCTTAGCCTACTCGGGCCAGAGAAGTGGAGTGCCATTGGCGGACATTTCCAACTCAATTTTTTTTAACCTCTCCTCGACCGCAAGATTGTATTCCACACCTTTATCATTGATGGAAATGCCAGTGAGAATCTCCAGACGATTCACCAAAGTAGCCACAGACTCAGTTCCTTCGCTGGGGATTTCCCAAATCATTGCCCTGTCGCCAGCTGCAGTAAACAGCGTCCGTGCGTCGGGCGAAATGGCTAGTGCCTTTACGGGACTCTTATGCATCATGGCTGGGCCGATGCGTTCGCCCGTCTGAGTATCCCAAAGCAGTGCAGTCCCATCAGCGCATCCCGTAGCGACCAATGTACCGTCTCTGCTGAGACAAGCACACTCGATAAAGGACTGGTGTTGCAGCACCGTCGCGTGCGATGATTTTTCATTCCAGCGTAAGAGATGCAAGGCTCCGTCGGCGGTAACAACGCCAAACAAGGGGGAGGTTTCGTTCGCAATAACCGATTTTATGGGAGCGACGAATCGCTCAGGGGGAGCGTTTTCTTGACCAGTGGCTGTATCCCAATGCCGAACTGTATGGTCGCTGCAACCAGTGATCAGAGCCCCGGAAGGGCCGCCTGCCAGACTCTGGAGTATCGTTTTGGGTAATTCCAGTTTTCTTTGAGTCCTGCCACTTACCAGGTCACTAATTGACACCTTTCCTGTCGGCGTGCTCCCCAAGATCCAGGAGGCGTCTTCATCCACAAGGATTGCCAGTTCTTGGCCCTGATTTACCAAGGCAATCGCGCTGTTCTGTTTCGATTGAGCATTTCTAGAAAGGACGGTTAGCTTCTTGTCTTCAACGTTGTATGAACCGGTTGATTCTCCTGTCCAAAATAATTGCTGGCTCACTGGTTCAAACAATACAGCTCGAATATGCCCGAGTCGGCGGTTGGTTAGGGAAGCGTTTGGTTTGAGGTCAGACTTGCTTCTCCATTGCAAAGTTGTTTTACCCTCGCTGACTGAGTTTAATCCGATAAAAAGTGTCTCACCTGTAGAGTCGAACGTCGCGCATGAAATGTCGCCACTTAGCTGCTGTTCTACGAGCAAGCGAGTGCGAACGCCCATGCGCCACAGCTTTGCACCGTTTTCTCCGCCAATCGCCATCGTTGTGTAGTGTCCACGCTGCACGACTCCAACACTAGAAGCAAGAAGCGCCGTACTTGCCTCCAAGGTGGTGACGGAGCGTACTAAAGAGTCCTTTTCAATCGACGCCACCTGTAACTGGTTGGGCGATTCATGAAATAGGTTTTCCCCTGAGGCAACCAGAATCGCATGGCTATATGGCATTGTTCTTACCACCGATACGTGCCCAACAGTGTTCCGTCGCTTCATGATCTCGCCAAAGAAACCAGCTTGCCCCTGCTGTCCAACCTGTTTTGAAACGTCCCATCCGTGATACCAGCCGGTTTCATTTGGCTTACTGTCATCTTTGTCTCCCGCACCTCCAGCAAACAATCGCGTACCTTGGGCATCGAAGTCGAGCGAGAAGACTTCATTTTCGTTGACAATCTTCACTAAACCCTGTTCCGATTTTGGCTCCCAATAGAAAACGCCTTGGTCGGATGCCACTGCAATTCCAAGAGGCTCTGATTGCGAAAGGGCAAACGCTATGGGTTCGCCCCAAGCAAGCTTTTCTTGTGTTACTGGCAACCATGTCCTATCCGATAGATTGAGTTCTTGGATCTGCCCCTGTGTCACCACCACCAGTCGCTCGCGAGTTACATGGTATTTGATAAAGACTATTTCATCTTCTTCTGGGCGCAGCTCTGGCGGCATCTCGATCGTCATTGACGTCTGATCGGCCAAATCAATGAAAGTAAGTTGACGGTCATCTGCAAAGGCGAGTGTCTTGTTGGTACCGAATATTTCCAAATTGCTGCGCAATGTGCCAACCTCCCACTCCCGCAAGAATTTGAGTTCGGGTCCGTTTGCTTCAACATTCTGCAACTCAAGCCCAAAAAGGCGTATAAAGCTTTTATCAGATGCGGAATCAAAGCTTTCACAGGCCATGTAGCGACTGTCAGCTGATATAGCGTTGTAGTTTGCAAGAAAAGGGAGTCCCTGCACAAATTTACTGGTAGTCGTAGCGATAGGAAAGCAAAATGCTGCTTCTGAACTCCAAGCGGCGATCAATCTTCGAATTCTTCGTTCGAGAGCTACGTCGTTGCTCGCGACGGCGTTGCGTAGCACCTGAACCATGGTTGTCAGGCCTATCTCAAATCGTCCATTCTCACAATCGAGATAGGCATTGTGCAGTTTCAACTCCAGACGTTCGCGCTCCAACTCCCTGCGACGCACCTCCAGTTCATTAGCTACCCGTCGTTCGCGCGCATTGGATTCAATGAGTTGTGTGTTCTTGATATCGAGATCATGATTGAGCGACGCAAGTCGAAAATTGCTGCGCCCCACGAGGCTTGAAAACAAGGTTAGTCCGGCGATTAACATCAAGACAACAGCTGTTGCGGTGGCTGCAATGGTTCGATGTGAACGAATCCAACGTAACACTCGAACTGCAACTGGCTCTCGATAGACTTCTACAGGCAAATCGTCGAGCCAGCGCTCCACGTCCTGCCGAAGATCAGACGCGCTCGCATAGCGATCGCGTGGTGCCAGTGATATTGCCTTGAGGCAAATAGCCTTAAGTGGTTCAGGGACTTGCGGCAGTACCGTCCGCGGTGGCGTGATCCGTCCCCGGAGCACGTTCCTCATAATCTCCTCGAGCGTCTTGCCTGGTCCAGGCGGTTGCCCCGTCAACAACTCGTAGAGAATTGCACCAAGCCCATAGACATCCGAACGAACCCCGACGTCCTGGACTTTACCCGACAGTTGCTCAGGTGGAGCATAAGCCGCAGTGCCAATAATCGTTCCCTGCTTAGTTTCGTCTCCACTCGTACCACTGGGAATAAGAGGCGATTCTAAATCGTAGGGAAGGCTGCTTGTTCCTTTATTGGTCACATCTGATTGGCTGGCTTCTGTTCGCACCGACTTGGCTAGCCCCCAGTCAACGACAAGCGTTTCCCCGTACTTGCCTAGCATCACGTTACCAGGCTTCAGATCGCGATGCAGTATGCCACGGGCATGTGCGTAGTCGATAGCTTAGCAAATATCCAGGAAACGTCGCAACAGTTTGCGCAACGTTGGACCATCATACTGAATCCGTTTTTGCTTGACTTCCTCGTGAAACATCTTAATGTGTTCGCGCAGGTTGTCTCCCTGGATTAATCGCATCGCATAATAGGGTCTGCCGTCAGAATAAGTTCCCAAGCCATAAACGGGTACAATGTTGGGATGTTCGAGGCCACCTGTGACTTCTGCTTC
Source organism: Pirellulaceae bacterium (assembly GCA_041736515.1). Classification (GTDB taxonomy): domain Bacteria; phylum Planctomycetota; class Planctomycetia; order Pirellulales; family Pirellulaceae; genus Aureliella. The sequence continues at coordinate 41,083 of JBGSTP010000102.1, read as the reverse complement.
GAATAAGAACTTTTGGCGATAGCTCAGCGCAATCCGTCCGAATCTCTTTCAAAGCAACTTCACGATTGAGCTCTCTGTCGATCGCAACGGAGACAACTCCCAGTCCTCCGCGATCCAGTGGCCGTCTAATTTGAAAACGAGTACCCTGTGAAGTGTTTTGGCCGACCGTTGCGGTTGCATAAGGATCATGTGGCTTGAGCTGTGCTATACTTGCGTGAAGATCCTCGTCGGCCAGCTTCTCAAGCTCGGCGCGGACCGAGTTGTTTCCGCTAATGGAGTTCAAGCTTGCATGAAGATCACCACCCCGGGCTCGAACGTGTTGATCGACCAGCTTTTCCAAAAGCAATCGCAAATCTTCCGACAGTGCAGATTGTTCGACCAAAATGCGATCAAGCGATTTCTGACGGTCGGCAACCCAGATACCAAAGGCGGCTACTAACGCAGCTTTGTCGATAAAATCATTCTGCAATGCCAACAATCCAAACAACAAATGTCGATCCGCAGACATAAGGCAGCCCTTCAGTGTTTTACTTGCAGTGTTGGCAACGAAAGTCCCTGTAGCTGAACGATTGGTTCCTCTTCAGCCTTACGGTGTCGCTTCAAACTGAACCCATTCAATATTTTCCGGGTATTTATCCGCTTCCAAACGGGTCGAATGCAAAAGCTGGACTTTCCAGCGGCCGCCCTCTTTTACAACAACGGCACTTTCGAGCCAAACGACGGTCCGCAGCCCACTAACACGGCTGATCTCAGCCTTGTTCCAATAGCTCAACCAGGCCACGTTGCCTTCCTGCCGAGCTCGAATCTGCTTGAAGTAGTTCTTGCGTTCATACGGTTGGCCCTTGGGCTGGACTGCATCCACGAGCATCTGCATCGTCCAGTCTTCACCGTGCTCGAGCAATTGGAAGTCCTCGGTTGAAGTTTCCTGCATTGCCTTGCCATCGTGCTTGGACATCGCGGCAAACAGCTCTTTAACCGGCTGAAATGCAGGATGGTCCTCAGCGACTGCAATTCCGCTCAAGATCAAAACTCCGCCAAGCCAAAACCCGACCCGCAAGGATTCGCCCATCAAACGACCGTTTCTCATGACATGCACTCCAGTTTACAAAGATGACTCGGAGACGAACGCAGCATTCTACATCGAGGCTCACGCGTGGTTCGAGCGGTTGAGTTCGTCATTGTGGCGAATTTCCCGACCCTGCACACACCTGGAATTGGAATGTGAATACGGGTGGCTAAACACCGCCTGGCAGTTTTGAAGTTGCGTTATTTTTTTAGTCGCGGAGCGATGCTAGGTGTTAACTTGGGATGCAAATCACAGGATTTCTTGAGCTGGCGCGCCTACTCTGGCTGGACGCTGTCCAACTAGTCTCTCCCCGTATATCGAAACTTCCATTGCGGAATTGGCGACATGTGCTCGCCGAGAAAAAAACTTGGGTGCGCAGATTTGTTGTAGACGACATTCTGCCAGGCGATCCCCAATCTGTATTGCGGGTCATGCATCAAGGTGCGAATGCGGAACTCGCTGGGTACCGTAGTGGAAATCAAACGTAGTGAATTTCCATCTGGCGCGGTCAATAGAAGTTCTTCACGCCAATCTCCGAGCAAATCTGCCACGAGATTCGGTCCACGCGCAGCCCCCCGACCGCTTGCTTCATAGATAGAGACTTCTCGTCCGTTTTCCCAATCCCACTTGTTGATAACTGCGGACCGCGAGACCAATTCACGCAACAGATCTCCGTCCCACCAAATCGCGAAGTCGCTCGATCTTGGTCGTGGACCAATCTCTTCACCTGTGGCTGTTCGCAGTCCCCCTGGCCCACCCCAAGCCTCATAGCCAGGGAAGCGGGGATCGATGTCAGCCGCTAGGCCGCTGCCTACATCGACTCCAGGGCTGTGGCTCCAAAGGATTTCTCCAGTCCTTGCATCGCGCAGGGCGACGCCCGGGGTTTTAAACCGAACCGTAGACTCTTCGTTTTCTTGCACTGTGAAGACCTCCAGCCCTGGACGATCTGGGATCATATCGCCGATGTGCATCGCGTCCCCGTGCCGAAGTCCAGTCGAGTACAGTCCAACCCCTGTATCATCGACGACCATCGCTTGATAAACAATTTCGTCCCGACTGTCGCCGTCAACATCAGCGACCGATAGCGAATGCCCACCCATGCCAGAAAATGGCGAAGCATCGTCGTATGGTGGCTTGCTAATACCAGAATCGAATAACCAGCGCTGAGACAAATTCGAATCGCGCCAATCCCAAGCTACAAGCGCGATTCTTCCGTAGACACCACGACACATAACAACGCTCGGACGTTCACCGTCGAGATAGGCAATGCAAGCGAGAAAGCGGTCGCAGCGATTTCCATAGTTATCGTTTCCGCCATTGCCACCGATACCGCCCCAACCATCGATCGGATCGCGGCCGGGTAGATACTCCACCGTTCTTAGAGCCGCGCCCGAGAGCCCATCGAAAATCGTAAAGTATTCTGGCCCCTCGAGGACGCGTCCATAACGCTTATCCCGTTCGTCAAGATTGCGGTAGTCTTTAGTGATATCACCAATCGCCACACCACGGCCATCAATCGTTCCATCTGCGGTCTTGCAGGCGATTTCCGCCCGGCCGTCGCCATCCAAGTCGTAGATCATGAACTGGGTGTAATGTTCACCATCGCGAATATTCCTACCGAGATCGATGCGCCAAAGATGTTCGCCGTTTAACTTGTATGCGTCCAGAATAGGCGATCCAGAGATCCCCGCGTGTGAATTGTCTCGCGGACGAGACGTTTGATGCAAGACGATTTCGTATTCGCCATCGCCGTCCAGATCAGCCACCGAAGCGTCTCCTGCTCGATAACCTGGGATCGGCTTGATTGGAATATCAAGATAGCCTTCGGACCATACCTGCACTGCCTTCGATGCTTCTTGCTCCCGCCCTGCGCACACAGCTCGGACAAAATAGTTCGCTTTTGCACTAGCATCCTTTACAACGAAATTGGTTCGGTCGACCAACGGCGCGTAATTTAGCTTGGTCGTGATTCCATGGGCCCGTTGATAGACGTTGTAGCCCGTCTCCGCTGATTCGTTGCCGAGCCAGCGCCAACTCAAGAATACTTCTCCGGTAGGCTGTTGGATCGCTACCATCCCTCGATCGAGCAACTCCATTTGTCGAATAAATTCAGCGGCCGAGCCATGCGCCAACACTGAACACTGTATCGCAGTAGCCACTAGCAAGCTTGACAAACGCATTTCGCGCCACTCCATTGGTGAAAATGGCTTAGGTTAAAATCTCGTGGACAACGCGTCCCCCCACGTCGGTTAATCGGAAATCGCGTCCCTGAAAGCGGTGCGTTAACAGGGTGTGATCGATACCGAACAAATGCAACATCGTTGCGTGCAGGTCGTGTACATGCACTTTGTTCTCGACCGCTTCATACCCAAGTTCATCAGTTGCTCCCCAGTGGTAGCCTGGCTTAACACCTCCTCCAGCCAACCAGCACGAGAATCCCATTATGTGATGGTCGCGTCCATTTCCCTGAGCCATGGGCGTTCTTCCAAATTCGCCGCCCCAAATTACTAGGGTGTCCTCCAGCATACCGCGCTGCTTGAGATCTTTGATCAGCGCAGCGGTACCGCGATCGACCAAGCCAGCCGTGACCTTGGCACCATCTTTGATACCGCCGTGGTGATCCCAGCCGCGATGATAGAGCTGTATAAAGCGGACTCCACGTTCAGCCAGACGACGCGCCAATAGGCAGTTCGATGCGAATGAGCCATCGCCTCCCTTGGTTCCGTAGAGTTCAAAAATATGCGATGGTTCACTCGACAGGTCCATCAACTCGGGCGTTGAGGTTTGCATCTTGAACGCCAATTCATACTGCGCAATTCGCGTGGCAATTTCTGGATCCTGGAATGTTTGATTGCCCATGCGATTGAGGGACTGTACGGTATCGATCAAATCCCGTTGATCTGCGATCGCAACTCCGGGCGGACTGTTCACATAAAGTACCGGGTCTCCCTGCGAGCGAAACTCCACCCCTTGGAAGCGACTTGGCAGAAAGCCACTATGCCACTGTCGAGCGGCGATCGGCTGCGATTGGCCTCCGCCGACTGACGTTAATACAACATAGCCCGGTAAATTATCGCACTGGGCGCCCAGACCATACAACAACCACGAGCCCATCGACGGTCGTCCTGGTACGGAACCACCGGTGTTCATCAAAGTATGGGCTGGATCATGATTTATTTGATCCGTCTGCATCGATCGCACGATACAAATCTCATCCGCAACCGAACCTATCTCTGGTAAAAGCGAACTGATCAGTTGGCCCGATTCTCCGAATCGCTGGAAGGCATGTTGCGGGCCGAGGCATTTTAAGCTGTTCTCTTGCCCCTGTAGCTGAGCTATCTGCTTGCCCTCGGTGTAGGATTTCGGCATCGGTTTGCCGTCCATCTCTGCTAACTTGGGTTTGTAATCCAAGGTTTCCAAATGCGATGGTCCACCCGCCATACACAAATGGATCACGCGTTTGATTTTCTGCGTGCCCGGTTTTACAGAATAGACACCCTTCCAGTCTGCAGCGCTCGAACCCTCAGAAGCGTTTGCAGACCGGCTAAGCAGATTCGATAGCGCGGCGGCACCGACGCCATACGAGTTTTGCCTTAAAAAAGTCCGCCGGCAGAGTTCCGATGGTAGAAAATTCATAATTAATTCCGAGTGATAAATTCGTGCATATTAAACACAGCCCGCGTTACAGCTAACCAACTTGCCAACTCAACCTCATTCAGGCGAGCGGATGTCGGCCAATCACCGACAGACACGACCAGCTTGGCGGCGTCGGGATCAGCCAGATATCGCATGCGTTGGTCCACCAGCAGCTTTGACAAAACCTCTTGCTCTTCATCTACGGGTTCTCGGCTGAGTGCTTGGAGAAAAATACGAAGAAATCGCTCTTCATCGGTCTTCGCATCACTTTCAAGAATTCGTTCGGCGAAGACTCGGGCGGCCTCGACGTACGATGGATCGTTCAGCAGCACCAATGCCGCTAGCGGTGTATTGGAGCGGGATCGTTCTGCCGTGCATTCCTCTCGCGCCGGTGCATCGAACGACTGCAGCGCGGGATGTAAAAATTGGCGTTGCCAATGCGTGTAAACTCCACGGCGATACTGATTGGAGCCATGGTCGTGTTGGTAAGTTCGTACCGGAAAATTCAAGTGCCTCAGCAAGCCGTCGGGCTGATAGGGTTTCACGCTTCGTCCCCCCAACTCGCGGACCAATAAACCGCTGACTGCTAAAGCATTATCGCGAATTAACTCGGCATCGATACGAAATCTCGATTGGCGCGCGAATAGGCGGTTGAATGGGTCCAATTCAATTAGCTTCGGTGTGGCAATTGAGGACTGACGATATGTTTGCGACATTACCATCAATTTGACCAGTTGCTTAATGTTCCACCCGCTTTCCACAAACTCGAGCGCCAACGCGTCGAGCAACGCTGGATGTGTCGGGAACTCTCCCTGTGACCCAAGATCGTCAAGCACTTTGGAAAGCCCCACACCAAACAGCATTTTCCAAAGTCGGTTGACGAACACTCGCGCAGTCAGAGGGTTTTCCGGCGACGTGAGCCAGTTTGCTAAATCCAAGCGGGTTGCACGAGTATGAGTACTGAGCAATTTTGTATCAGAACGTTCGACGATCTGATGCAGAAAATGAGGCACACCCGGTTCAACCACTTCTCCGCTAGTGTCCATCCAATTCCCGCGATTCAGAACTCGCATCTCTCTCGGCTCTACACGTCTTGTAATAAGCGTTAGTCGTGTATGCGCTGCCTCTACCGTTTCCCGCTTCTGCTTGGCAGCTTCGAGCTGAGACCGCAGTTCACTCAGTTCGGGAGCCACCGAGCGGAAATAACCGGACAGCTGATTCTTTTGATCGGTATTTCGCTTGCTGCTATCGATTAACAACAACTCTCGAATCCCTTTTGGCAGCAGTTCGAGCGGATTTATCTGCGGCGTTTCTCTAGTGGCAGACAAACGAAATCGACCGATGGTATGCCCTACCGATCTCTTATAGTTCTGTACGAGTTCGATCTGCAGTTGAACCCTGCCTTCCATCCCTACTTTCTCATTCAGCTGTACAACCAATTGATGGGTTTGTCCAACTTCGGGTAAGACAGCCCAACCCAATGAATTGCCCTTCTCGTCTCCGTCGATCGCAGCTTCTGCCCTAAAGCCTTTCAAAGGATTCCTCTTATCTGTATCCTTTTGCTCAAACGTTGCCTGAGCCTTTGAAAAACTAAGCGGCCGAGCGTCTTCGGTATCACTCAGGACCGAGGCTTTGAATTCGCTCAACACAAAATTCCCATTGCTTGATCGGCCCGGACCTTGTGCGGGAAGCGACTCGTGTGGCAATACTTCCAACCTGAAGCCGGTAACACCGTTTAGATCGACAGTCGTCTTGAACGTGTAGGTGTTGGTATCAGCGTTGGGTCCAGTGGCTAGCAAAGATGAATCCTCCAAGCTCTTCAGCATCGTTTCGTGCTTGGCTATAGCCTCATCAGGCGACAGGTACTTCCAAGTCTCATCTGAATTGAGCATCTGTGTCTCCCAAGCGGACTGTGCACTACTGACATCGACTTGCTCGTAGGCCTGAGTGAGCGCTTCGATTTGTTTGTCGATTGGCTGTAGTAGCCCCGCTAGTTCCTCATCGGGCACTCTTATCGTCGGCCCCCAATTGCTGTCGCTATTTGCTCCTGAATAGAGTCCGCGTTCTTCAATATCAGCGAAGAAGGCAGCAAATCGATAAAAATCCTTCTGCGTGAACGGATCAAATTTATGATTGTGACATTCGGCACACCCCAGCGTTGCCCCCAGCCAGACCGTCGACGCGGTACGCACTCGATCCGAAGCATATTTCGCAAGATATTCTTTGGGTTGCGCGCCCCCTTCCGCAGACATCATTCCCAGTTTGTTGTAACCCGACGCAATCAACTGTTCCTGAGTCGGGCTCGGCAAAAGGTCGCCAGCTAACTGCTCCTTCGTAAATTGGTCGAATGGCTTATTCGCGTTGAACGCGTTGATTACATAATCCCGGAACGGCGAAACGCTGACGTCTTGGTCACCGTGGTAACCAACCGTATCCGCGTAGCGCACCAGGTCCAACCAGTAGACGGCCAAGCGTTCACCAAAATGCGGGGAGGCCAGCAGCCTATCCACCACAGTTTCCCATGCATGTGTGGAACTGTCCGACACAAATGTCTCGATGTCCTCCACCGATGGCGGTAATCCCACAAGATCGAAATAGACCCGCCGCAAGAGGACTCGCTTGTCTGCCTGCGGCAGCGGCTCAACCGCCTGCGCCTCGAGTTGCTGCGTTATGTAAGCATCAATCCAATTACCTCCGGCGCGCCGCACACTTGGCCGTGCCTGCTTCCGTGGAGCCACATAGGCCCAATGCCGCGACCATTCAGCCCCCTGTTCCACCCATTGGCTGAGTAATTTTTTCTGTGTGGCAGTTAGAGATTTGCGATGATCGCGCGGAGGCATAACGAAATCGTCGTCAGTTGAGTGAATACGCTGAATTAATTCACTAGCCTCAACATCGCCGGGAACGATTGCAAAGTGACCGCCTAGGTCGGCAAATGCCTGCTCCTCCACATCGAGACGCAATCCATGTTCGCCCCCTCCCTGCCTTTGCGCGCCATCGGGCCCATGACAAGCGTAGCAATTATCCGACAGAATTGGCCTAATATCGCGATTGAAGTCGATCGTTTCCGCGCTAAGACCCTGCGAGTCGAAAGAAAAAACAAATATTATGGAAACAGCCAACAACGTGTGAATTGCAGCTAAACGATGCATGGTAGGCAGACCAGAGTTCTTGGATGGGGCATAATGGAAGGAACGTAATTATAAACTCAAATCCGTCAACAAAGTGGCCTAACTACGGGATGTCCCATGAATCTGCGCTCTTGCCAGCGAGCCAGCTTGGCTACAGGCTGCATTTCCACAGCAATTCTGACCGTGTTCAATCTGTTCGTGGTATGTGCCACTGCCTGCAATGCACTGCCGGCGTGTGCGGGTCAACCGCCGAACATTATCATCGTCTTAGCGGATGACATGGGTATGGGGGATACGAGCGCCTACATGGACTGGTCTGGTAACTCGCCTGATGTGCAACTGCACACGCCGGCGATGGAGAAATTGGCCCGTATGGGTGTGCGCTTTACCGATGCTCATTCTCCGCACAGTCGCTGTACCACGACTCGCTACGCGTTAATGACCGGACGATATTGCTGGCGGACACGCTTGAAGCACTGGGTGCTGTTTGGCGTCCAAGGGGATCCGCTCCTGGATCGTTCGCGGCTTACATTGCCAGAATTCCTCCGCGATGCCGGCTATCGCACTGGTATGGTTGGCAAATGGCATTTGGGGCTGAGGTACCGCAAGAGCGATGGCAGCCCAGCTGACGATTGGAATGATGCTGATTTGTCGCAGCCCATCGCGGATGGCCCAATCGACCACGGTTTCGATTTTTTCTACGGCATGTCGCGTAGCCATGGTACATCGGGGCCAGATGGGATGAATAAAAACTCGCCAGACCAATCCATCGGTCCAGGCTGGATTCACAATCAAACGGTAGTCGGCGCAACCGAACAGGGCAAGCTTCTGGATGGCTCCTATCGCCACGACCAAGTCGGCGAAGTACTCGACCGCGAAGCTCTTGGCTTCTTGCGTGCAACTGTACCAATGGCGAAACCGTTCTTCCTATACTTTGCGTCGCCAGCAAACCACTCACCCTATACACCTTCTAGTCGTTTGGGCGATCGCGAAATTGCCGGCGCCAGTCGCTTTGTCGACCAGACACTCACTCACAGTTCGCGGCATGACTTTATTTATCAAAACGATGTTCACATCGCTCGGTTGATGGACTACCTGCAGTCCACCGACGACCCACGTCGTCCTGGACATCCCTTAATGGAAAACACCATCTTTATCTTTACGAGCGATAATGGTGCGGATAAGCCAAGCAAAAGTTTTACCGGTCCATTGCGAAGCCATAAAGGCTCGGTGTATGAGGGAGGCCACCGCATTCCTTTCATCGTCTCTTGGCCCCTGGGTGGTGTTGGCGATGGCGATGCAAACTCCGCGGGACAGACAAGTGAGGGCCTACTAGCCCTCAACGATCTGTACGCGACCTTTGCTGAGATCCTAGAACAACCGCTTCCACCTGTGCAGGGCCAGACGGTGGGAGCCGAGGATAGCGTAAGCCAATTGGCGGTCCTGCGTGGGGCAACAATGGCCCGCGCACCGATCTTCCCCAACGATCATTTGGAGGCATCCGCGCAGCTTTCCGACGAACGAGCCTGGGTGGCTGTGCGATCCAACGAAACTCCGCTACCGGGAAAATGGAAGTTGTTTCTAGACCACCACTTTGCTTTTAGCGGACAGATCCATCCACGGGAACTTTACAATTTGGCAGCCGATCCACTGGAGTCACAAAATCTGATCGACGAGGCTTCAGCCAAACCGGCGTTGCAATTCCTGATCGAGCAAGCAACAAAGGCTGCGGGTGATGATGGGCATTCGCGGTGATCTAGCAACCCTTTGGCTAGATTATGCGAAAGCACTAGCTTTTTTTCTGGGGCGTTGGTTAGGCAAACGATCATTACCCAGTGCCTTAACCACCCTGGGCTGGCTGGCTGCGTCCGCTGCGACCGATCGATTCCACATGTTGCAATGCTCTTAGCTACGGCAGTGTGGAAATGAAGTCCCGAACCTGGGCGTAATGCGCTTCGGGCCAAGGTGAGTTGTGGCCCAGATGCTCCGATGCAACGAATTGCTTCGATGAAGAAGGTGCGGCCCGAAACAGGGCTTCTCCAAATTTGAATGGAACCGTTTGATCGGTTTTGCCATGAAACTGAATCAGCGGGCCGTCGTAGTGGGCAATGGCCTGAGTCGATAAGTAGCGATTGCGTAGCAGCCATCGCACAGGTAACCATGGAAACTTGTCTGAGGCTACGTCAATCATCGAGCTGAAGGTGCGGTCCAGGATAAGTCCTCGCGCACCGAGCTTTCCCGCAAGATGGACGGCTACGGCCCCGCCCAGCGACCGCCCCCACAACACGATCTGCTGGGTTTGCTGCCCAGTTCGCTCCGCTAGCCAGCGTTGCGCGGCTTCACCGTCAGCCAATACGCCCCGCTCAGCAGGTGTGCCCTGACTCTTGCCATAGCCACGATAGTCGTAGACCAACACATTGGCGTGGAATCGTTCTCGTAGGAATTCCAATTCGTCCGCCAGGTCAGCGACGTGCTCTCCATTTCCGTGCGACAATAAAATGGTAGCCTTGGCGCTGGGAAACTCGCTGTACCAACCGTGCAGCGGAGTTCCATCGCTGGACGTAAAGTACACGTCCTCGTGGCCGTGCCAAGTCGCACTCCAGTCGCCAGTATGCGGCGAAGGAGCCGGGTAAATCAGTGAAGTCTCCAGCATCATCAACAAGATTAGCACTCCCGTATAAACGCTGGCTATAAATCCCAGAAGGCGGCGAAATCGTTTGAGCACCCTCACTCTCCTGCGGCCAACGAAGGCACCGCAAGCAACTCAGCCGCAAGAAAAAAAGAACCTGTAGCGTACACCAACCCCGCAGGGTCTGTTTGTTGGCTGGCTAGCTGCCACGCTTCTTCTGGAGATTGGGCCGTTTCTATGCTGGGCAACTCCGCGGCCCCCTCTTCGTCGCGCAGGCTCTGTACGATGCGACTCGCTTCCTCGAACAATTCATCCATCGGCAACGCACGAGGATTCTTTTGGTACGCAGTTAAAATCACGCGCTTGCTTGAGCGCAGCAAGCTGCGGAGCATTAGCGACCAGTCTTTGTCGCGACTCGCCGCAAATAAGGTCGTCCGTTTGCGGTGCGGAAAGTGGTCTTCAAGCGCTTGCAACCCTGCATCGATAGAGGCGGGATTGTGGGCACTATCGATGATTAAAACGGGGTCAGAACCAACGATCTGCAAGCGAGCTGGCGGTTGTACCTGGGCAAGTGCAAGCTCTAAATCCGCTCGTGGCAGATGCCAGCCTAGATTTTGCAATACTTCGACAGTTGCCAGCGCTGCGCCAATATTGTCGGCTTGATGCCTGCCCAGCAGGCGAGTACTCCAATCGCTAGTGGATAATTGCAAACCGCGGCGGTCTAGTGTTCGGAAAGCCACCGTCGCTTGGCGATCGGCCGAATCGCCCTGCCATGACTCCACTTGCCAATCCACTTCAAAGTCACGCCCAATCAGCTCCAGGGGTGCTTGCAACCCTTCAGCAACTTCCGCAATAACTTGGGCTGCGTCGGCCGCACGAGCTGAACAAACGACTGGCGTTTGGAACTTGACGATTCCTGCTTTCTCGCGAGCAATCAACGGTAGCGTATCGCCCAATTGTGCCTGGTGGTCCAAACTGATGGAGGTAATGACCGAGACAACGGGCGAACACACATTGGTACTGTCCAACCTTCCGCCCAAGCCAACTTCAAGCACAACGACTTCTGCCCGACAGTTAGCGAAATGCAACAATCCCATGGCCGTAGTCATCTCGAAAAATGTCGCGAGTCCAACACCCTTCGCTTCGAGCTGCAGGGCAGCAGAACGGACCGCATGTGTGAGGTCGACCAGGTCCGCCGGACTACAGCTTTCCCCCTGGAACCGAATACGTTCCTCCAACCGCAGCAGATGAGGGGAGGTGTACAGCCCCGTGCGTTTTCCACATGCATTGAGACAGGCTGCCAACAAAGTCGCTGTCGTGCCTTTGCCTTTGGTACCAGCCACATGCACGATGGCGTATCGCTCCTGCGGATTTCCCAAAACATCGAGCAGTTGGCGCATGCGATCTAGTCGGTAATTATTCGATGTATAAGGCGTATTCCCAATTTTCTCGTAATTTATGCGGCTATAAAGGTAGCTCAGGGCCAAATCGTAGGCTTCGCTGTCGCCACCGCTGAATGGGTCTGGAATGGGACGAACTGAAATGTTGATGGCTTTCTGTTAAGAGTCGGCAGAGACTTTTCTTGCAATCCAAGCCAGAGCTCGCAAAGAGTCGCTGCTATCCGTTAAGAGTTGATATTTTCGCGCATATTTTTACTTCTCACAAGCAACCACAGGGAATGGGGAATTGCGACATCGGTAAATTGGCCTTAGGCTTGGAAATTGCAGGAATGGAAAGTCTGCTCGCCCAAACTCACGGTCAAAATAAAATCACCGTGAACCAGCTTTGTTCGACATTCGTAAATTTTGCAGCGCGGGAGCCCGCGCGTACTTGAATCCCAGTATCAAAACTCCCCTAACTGTCTTTGCCGTCCGAGTTGTCTCAGAATTAAATAATGAAACCGTAAATAGTGAAACTGTATCGGGCTGGCGGGTGGAAACTGGCAATAAACTCGACCTTTTTGTCGTACTTATACATTGAATTCGTTGCAAGAAACAAGGAATTTCTCCTCACATGAGCGCCTCGCCAGTTGCTGAAGCCGCCCAATCGGCTTCCCCGGACACAGCCTCCGACATCGTCATAGAAACCCGCAACTTAGGTAAAATTTACCGTGATTTTTGGGGGCGGAAAAAAGTTGCGGCACTTAAATCGCTGGATATCGAAGTTAAAAAAGGCGAAATTTTCGGATTGCTAGGCCCGAACGGTTCGGGAAAATCCACCACAATCAAGCTGATCCAGGGCCTGCTGTTCCCCACCTCTGGCCGCGCGTTTGTGTTCGGAAAAGACGCTCGAGACGTGACGAAAAATGAGCGGATTGGTTACTTGCCAGAAGAGTCGTATCTCTACAAATTCCTCAACGCGGAGGAAACGCTCGATTTTTATGGCCGGCTGTTTGATATGCCCTCGGAAGTTCGTCGCGAGCGCAGCGACCAACTGATCAAGATGGTTGGGCTGACGCATGCACGCCGTCGGCAACTAAAGGAATACTCCAAAGGTATGACTCGTCGTATCGGTTTGGCCCAGGCGCTGATCAACGAGCCGGACTTATTGATCCTCGACGAGCCGACGACAGGTATGGACCCGATCGGTAGTCGCGAGATGAAGGACTTAATAGTGCGATTACGCGATGAGGGAAAAACGATCTTGATGTGCTCGCACCAATTGGCAGACGTGCAAGACGTTTGCGATCGAGTTGCTATTCTTCATCAAGGCGAATTGCGCGAATTGGGACGAGTCGACAGTCTTCTCAAAGTTCGCGACGTAACCGAGGTTCACGCCAAGGGACTGTCCGATGCAACGAAACAAAAAATCGCTGACCTCATTCGCGCCGAAGGTGGCGAAGTTGTCTCGCTAGACAATCCTACCACCACCATGGAAGAACTATTCTTGGACATCGTTCAAGATGACCGACCTGGCCAACGTCCGACAAGCAATTCGTAGTACTTGGTTCTTCAACTAAGTGTCGTAGAACCTTCCCTTTGTTCCCCTGTCTCTTATCGTAAAATTATCGCCGTCAAATGCGAATTGAACCAGATCAAATGTGGGGCTACTTCGAGTGGCTCATTTTCAAATTGGGCTTAGTGCAGGGTGTATTGGTGGCCGTGGCCCTGGCACTCTTGGGTTTCGTTGTTTGTTACCTTGTCTCGATGGCCCGCTATGGACCAAGCGAGGGTTTCTACAACGTAACGCGGGTGATTTACGAGCTGATCGCCCGGGACCTGCCGGGTACTTCATGGCGTCGTATTTACGCTTTGGGTCGCCTAGCCTTCCAAGAAGCCATTCGACGTCGCGTGCTCGTTGTTATGGCTGTGTTTATCGTCGGCATTTTATTTGCCGGATGGTTCCTTGACCCGAGCTCCGATAATGTGGCTCGCCTGTATATCAGCTTTGTGATGACCGGCACGAGCTACCTGGTATTGTTGCTCGGTTTATTCTTGAGCTGCTTTAGCTTGCCAAACGATGTCAAGAGCAAGACGATCCAAACCATCACCACCAAACCCGTGCGCAGTACTGAAATCGTTCTGGGACGCATTCTTGGTTTCTCCGCAGTAGGCACCGTCTTGCTCGCCGGTATGGGATTACTGAGCTACCAATTCGTGACTCGCGGTATTCGTCACCAACACGAAGTCAAAGACCTGGCCGACGACGGTTTGAGCGGTTCCACAACCTACGACTCCAAACACCAACATACTTTCGAAGTCCTGCAGGACGCTAATGGGAATTGGGTTGGTACCACCGACGAGCAAAAAGGGCACCGGCACGAAGTGCTGGTAACTGAGGTTGATGGCAAGAAGGTCTTCACACTAGGTGAACCCGAAGGCCTACTCAGCGCTCGTATTCCGGTCTTTGGTAAGCTTCAAATGACCGATCGCGCGGGAAATTTAGGCGGTGGACTCAATGTCGGTTACGAATCGGAGTACCAGAAGTACATCGAAGGCAACTCTTTGATGTCTGCAATCTGGACTTTCGACGATATTCGTCCAAGTCGATTTAATGGCGGAGACCAACTTCCGCTTGAGCTAAGCCTTAAAGCGTTCCGCACATTCAAAGGCGATATCGTTACAGGTGTCCAAGGTGAGATTATTCTCAAGAATCCGAACGGTCGCGTCGAAAGCGAGCGGAGAGGGTTTGTTGTCAAAGAATTTGCCGTGGATCACATCGAGATTCCGCGAAAACTATCGGGTTCGCGGGATGGACAACCTACGGAAGTGGACATCTTCGACGATCTAGTTTCAGAGGATGGTCAGATCCAAATCGTGATTCGCTGCAAGGATGCTGGTCAGTATTTCGGTATGGCCCAGCCCGACGTCTACCTTAGAGCCGGAGACAGCACATTCGGTTGGAATATGTTCAAGGGTTTTCTGGGAATTTGGATGCAAATGATTTTGATCATTTGCTTGGGCGTAATGTTTAGCACTTTCCTGAGCGGTCCCGTGGCCATGGTTGCGACAATGACCTGCCTGTTGCTAGGATTCTTTGGAAACCTCGCATTGGATGTGGCAACCGGCGATAATCCAGGTGGTGGTCCAATCGAGTCCCTAATACGCATGCCGCTACAGACAGGTGCAATGGTTGAACTCGACCTAGGCAATAAACCTCTGGAATCGGTGATCAAGGGCATCGACCAGGGAATTATGTATACGTTGGTCTCTGTGTTTCAGGCTATCCCGCGTTTTGGCCAATTCAATACCGCCGACTTTGTTGCTTCGGGCTTTAACATCTCCGGCAGCTTGGTCGCTCGCCACCTGACGATGACCATCGCCTATTTTGTTTTGGCAAGTCTGATTTCATATTTCTTTCTTAAGACTCGGGAGCTGGCGGCAGCATGAACATAGTTGTCTTACGTCGTCGACTTTTTTATATCTGTGCCATGGTCGTGTTGTTGGTGCCCTTGTATTTCCTGGGGAGTCCTTCCGTTCGCAACAAGGATGGGTCGGTAAATCAACCCGGCGGAACCTTGGCGCAGATTCGCACGGCCTACGACTTAGGCCAGGGAGATTTAGGGGAAATCGACCCTGCGAGCGAATCCATGCGCCTGGCTACCCTCGGTTTGCGCGGTGTCGCTGCAACCATCCTTTGGCAAAAAGCTGAGTATTATAAAAAGGAACAATTTTGGGACCGCCTCTCAGCGACACTTAATCAGATTGCCGTATTGCAGCCCCACTTCGTCGAAGTTTGGGAGTTTCAGTCTCACAACCTCTCCTACAATGTTTCTGCTGAATTCGACGACTATCGTCAGCGCTATCAATGGGTCAAACGCGGCATCGACTATTTGATCAAAGGGAGCAAGTACAACAAACATCGAACCGAAATGCCGTTTGAACTCGGACATTTCTTCGGGAGTAAGATGGGCGTCGCCGACGAGAAGAAACAGTTTCGTGCTCTCTATCGCGATGACGAGAATTTTCACAAAGAAGTGCAGGAAAAGACCAGCATGGATTTGCGCCAGCCTGATGGGCTGGGACCCGATCGAAAGCCAGACAATTGGCTCAGTGGCCGGCTGTGGTACTTGAAAGCCTACGATATGGTGGACGCGGGTTCTGCACCGGCTAAAAGTGCGATGATGTTTTATCTAAAGGGTCCTCAATGGCTGATGAAGTATGCTGAGGCCATGCAAACCGAAGGCACTTTGGATGAGCCCGCTCGTTACGCCTGGAGAACCGCGGGCCGCGACTGGCAAAAGTTTGGCGAACGCCAGATTGTTACTACGTTCGGAGACACAATTTATCTGACGGAACTGTCGCGAGCTCAAGCAGAATACGCCAAAATCAAAGAGGAGTTCGAAGCGTTCTGCGGAGACGCTTTCACCAAACTTCGCGATCAACGTATTGCGCAGCTCTCCGCTGAAGAACTAGCGGCGTGGGGAAAACCTGAGATCGAGCGCAACATTGCCGAAATGATTATGGGTGAGAAAGTGGATTCTTATTTGGCAATTGATCCCAAGGATATCGCCAAAGCCACGCCAGAAGATAAGCGAGTAGACGCGCTGCAGATTGCCAAACGCCTGGAAACTGCCCAATCAAAGATTTCGCATATTGAGATCTATCGCAATCAAATCAATTACGCCTATTGGGAAGCCCGCTGCGAAGCCGAGCAAATTGATGAAGCTATTCTTGCTCGTACTAGCATGTACGAAGCCAACCAATTGCTCGACAAAGGTGAGCTCGATGCGGCTTTGCAAAAGTACGAAGTCGCTTGGAAAGCCTGGTCCGATCTATTTAACAAGTTTCCAGCGATGATGATCGACGATTCGGCGGATGACGTTCTGGCCTCGGTAGATCGTTATCGACGCCTGCTCGACCAGCCCGACCTGCCACCTGATTTCGGTCTCAGCGGATTCCTAAAGTTCCGTGAAATTTATGAAGGCGAATTGGCGGACCCCGCCCTGATGAATGTCATCGGTTCCTGGCCCAAAGTTTTTCCTGATCGCAACTTTCTAACGGAAATGCTCCGTAAAAGCGGTGAAGGTCTCGAGGAAATGCAACCGAGCGAAGCTTCGATCCCCTCAGCTAGCTCGATAGAAGTGTCCGCACCGGAAGGCGGAAAAGCGCCGACGCCTCCAGCCAAGGATTCGTCGGCAGCCGCTTCTGCCGACCCGCCCAGTGCCAGCGATGCAACTGCCGCAGAAACAAATCTCGAACCGAATCGATCGCTAGCCATTGAGACACCAGCCGACGGAGCTCCACCTAGTCCGAAAAAGTAATGCCAATGCTTGCAGCGTTGCAGCTCTGCCTACAAAGCTGATTGCGGCTGGTTTACGCGGCGAATCAGCCGCAAACTACCGTGCGACAGGGCGGACGCCCCTTCGACGCCTCCTGTCAACTGGTACATTGTTAATGTCTAAGCACGCTAACCCTTAGGCTGCAACAGCCGTCGACTTGCAGTATCGGTTCGTTTAAAATTGAGAGCACGGCAGCAAGCCGAGCCTACGGAAAAGACTCTGCAGGCGTTATCGATGTTCAGTGTTGACTCAAAGCCTGCAGGTAGGACCACATCATGGAGTTCTTTGCACGCGTCCTCGGCGGAACGGCACTGATCATCTGTAGTATCAGTTTATTCCGTGTGCCCCCGCCCAACTGGCACGAGGACGCATCCCTACCGGAACATCTGTTCCGTTCTGTACATCGATGGTCCACGTTTCAGCGGATTTTGCGTCGCTTGAATAACGGCCTGCTGCTCCTTACCGGCGGTGGAATAGTTGCAACCGCTTTTGTAACCCACGGACGTGAGTGGATGTTGCTGTGGACTGCCATTCTGCTACTTCTGTTGATCTGCATCTTGTTTGCAATGATTGATGCACTCACAACGTTAGCCGGATATCGCCGAGCTCTACCCGAGGCCGCACGGCGATCGTTTGGAAAAGACGTCGAACCTTCTTCGCCTCGCAGCTGATTAATCCCCCGATACATCCCGCGCGACTGCGTAGATTAATCCCTCAGCTTTGACAGACTTTGCAGTCCACTCGAGAGTTAGCAGCGTACCATCTCCCTTTACATAGCGATTTCGAAAGCGCTTGACCGGTAGCCCTTCCAGAGTTTGTCCCATGATCGCAATTGTCCGCTCCCGATCGTCGGGATGAACGAAGTTTAGAAATGGCTGCGATAACAACTCGCGCTGTGTGCGCCCCGTTAAACGTGGAAAATTCGAATTTACACGGCGGAAACAGCCATCGAAGCCAGCAATACAGAACAGGTCCGGAGAAAGTTCGAAGAACCGGATCATGTCGCTTTCGACCAACTCAAGCGCGGACGCTTGAAAATGCGCTAATTCATTAGCAAGCTCCCCAGCATTGGCTGGACGAAATTCAGGATCAACCGAAAGACAGCGTTTTACCAGACTAATAAGCCACAACTCGCATTCGGACTGTTCAAGTCTCAAAAAGGCCTGTGCGGTTGAGGCGCGAAAGGCCCGACGCAATAATTGCCTGGCGCTGTTGGCCTTGTAGACCGGAGATCCCGTCAAGATCTCACACAGAATTGCTCCCAGAGAAAATACATCTGTTCGCTCATCCACCATGCCTCCACGCGCCTGCTCAGGCGACATATATGCTAGAGTCCCACAAACCGAACCAGTTGGCTGGTCCACGATGGTGTATGTCGACGACCAATCCAACTGGGCCGTCTCAAGGCCTACTCCGGTGCAACTCTTTGTTCCTACGGTACGAGCCAATCCCCAATCGATCACCAGGACTCGTCCAAAGTCTCCAACCATGATATTGCTGGGCTTTAAATCAACGTGAATAATCCCTCTCGAGTGAGCATAAGCCATAGTCTGACAAACCTGAGCTGCAACGCTCAACAGATCGTTGCTGTCGCCATCGTCGGAGGCGATCATTTTTGCCAAGGTTTTCCCTTCGAGCAACTTCATCGCATAGAACGGTCGACCGTCGGGAAAGACCCCCGTACCATAAACGGGTGCCACACCAGGATGCTGCAGGCTACTCTTGATTCGAGACTCGTGTTGGAACCGCCGAATCGCACCAACATCCCTCTTGTACCTCTCATGCAGCACCTTGACCGCAACGTGCCTATCCAGCTCTTCCGAGAATGCACGATAAACCATGCCCATCCCGCCCTGACCAAGAAGAGACTCCAATCGATAGGAACATACGCTAGATATTTTTAACGGAAGGGCAAGATCTAACTGAGCAGACTCTGCAGTTTGGCTATCAAACACGGCCGTAACTTCATCACCTGTTTCATGGGCCTGCAAACAGTCGATAGCATCCAGCAACGGTTCTTTGTCGTCCATAGTCGCCTCTTGGTTTGCAGGTTCGTGAGCGATGGAACTTCAATGCGAGCGGAAATATAGGTTGCAATTGTACATTAAAGTCAGCCAACTTTGGCTGAAAATGCTTTACACATCAACCGCTTCGACAGACGCAACAGCTCTAAAATTCGTCCAACCTACGGTGGGGAGCTCGGGCGTTCCCGTGCATCCTTTGTAGCGACGACTCGGCATTCACCCCCAGCAGAGATCCCACAACTTGGCCACTCAACGTTGCCTCCGGCGAAGGAGTTGTTATTCTCCCCATTGCGCAACTGTAGGGAACTCCATGACCGTCAAAGCTGGCCGCAGGGATAAGCCCTAGGACTTGACGCGAAAGCTGGTGGTTCAAGCGTGCATTGCCAGCTCGCCAATCGATTTCCGGATGCAATTTCTCCCAAAATGACTCCGACAGTAGGCCAGCATGCAAAGTAGTCCAGGTGGTGTTGCGATCCGAGTTCTTCATCCACGACTGCATTCGATGAAATCGATTGAATTCGAAACAGTATAAGCCCGGGTTATCTATGGGTAACAAAATCGCGAGGAGCTGGTCGGTGGTCTGTTCCAATATCCGGCGAATCCGATTGAGCTTGACGGCATCCTCGACCGACAGCCCCTGACCAAACACAATCAAGTGCAAACAACGCTGCCTCGCCTCTACGTGCGCAGCCAGTGTGCTGTTGGCCACGGGACTGAGTTCGCAACAAATGTTGAGTTCCTCCAGAACCGTCGCTTGATAGGCCAACGTCCTGGCAAGCGTTTCGGAGATCAAAATTTCTTGCATGATTGGCATGATTTCCTGCCACAGCCGCACTCGACGACTCGTTCCTGGGCGCTGAATTGCATCGCGATGTCGGGTCAGCTCATGCATCCAATTCTCATGCCGGTAGCGTGCAGTTAACCAATACTCTTGGGCAAATTTCGGATTGGGTGCCTGACGGCTCGAAAGCTGCGCCGGCGCCAGTCGAACGTAAGTAGTCGCCAATTCGGCCAGATCAATCGCGTGCATCTTGTCTCGTTTTCGCTGGATTGCAGTAGCATTCGCATGGATAGCGAACTCGAAAGCAATTCGTGCACCCTCGGCCACAGCAACGTTTTCGCGAAACACTGCAAACGTCGCAAACTCTTAACTGCCCATGATTTAGAACCTAAACCAAAATCCGAGTTCCGTTGTGGATGCCTCGCGCGGATGTTGCAAAAAAACATCATCATCGCGGAAAATGTAGCCACTACTCACCTACCGACCATCGTTTTGGGTGTTTTGAAGTTAGGAGCTCGCTGATCATAGATGGAAGCTACTTACGACTCGCCGTGCTTTTTACAACCCGACCCGTCCGAGTTGCCCTGCGGGCCTGAACTAGCGCAACTTCGCATTCTCGAAACTTACGCTTCGGGATGCGATGGCTTAAGCATGCACAACTTCAAAACTTGGGTGCGTTGAACTCAGTTGGGCGGCCAGTTTGTTTGGGATGCAGATGGGTGGTTGGGGATGCGTTTACGACAACCGTGCTACAGTTTCGTTACTGCTTGTCAGGTGAATTGATACTGGGTACGGCAATCTCGCCCACGATCTCTTCGAGCACTTGATCTGTGTTGATCTTTCGCAGCCGACTCTCCGGCTTCAAAATAAGCCGGTGGCCCATTACAGCAAAGACCAGCTTTTTTATATCGTCCGGAATGACATAGTCGCGACCAAGAACTGCCGCCATTGCTTGCGAGCATCGGTAGAGGGCGATCGAACCACGCGGGCTAGCACCTAGCGCCAACGCCGGATGCTTCCGCGAAACATGCACGATCTGTAATAGGTATTGCTGAACCTTTGGATCCACATAGACCTCACGCACCCTAGCTTGCGCATGAAGTAACTGCTGCGCATCCGCCACAGGTTGCAACGAATTGATGGGATGCTCGTGCTGAAGCAACTCCAACATCCGCATCTCTTCGTCGATCGCCGGATAGCCAAGCGAGAACTTCATCAGGAATCGATCTAGCTGCGCCTCGGGCAGTGGAAAAGTGCCCTCATGGTCGATGGGATTCTGGGTGGCTATGACCAAGAATGGTTGCTTTAATTCGTGCGTCACTCCGTCAACACTCACACGTCCTTCTGCCATTGCTTCCAGCAACGCTGCCTGGCTTCGCGGTGTAGCACGATTGATCTCATCTGCTAACAGGATTTGCGTAAAGATCGGACCGGGGCGAAACTCAAATGTAAGTTCTTTAGGATTAAAGACCGAAGCTCCGGTAACATCCGTTGGGAGTAAATCAGGCGTACATTGGATTCGTTTAAACCCACAGCCCACACTTCTCGCAAGGGCTCGCGCTAACATTGTTTTCGCGACCCCCGGGACGTCTTCCAGCAAGATGTGACCTCCGGCTAACCAGGAAACGACGGAGAGTATGAGTTGCTTGCGTTTCCCAACAATCGCCTTCTCTACATTGGCAATGATCCGTTTGGATAGTTCATTTACGTTGGTCAATTGATCCTCGCTGTTCTGTTGGCAACACGCTGTGATTCATGGTTGGACATGGTCTACGGCTCAATGCTATCGGCAGCTCTCTCGCGTCTTTAGTTGTTCGCCACACTCGCTCAAGTACTGTTCTAAGAAAGTCTGCATAAATCGCTCACGCTCGGCGGCAATCTGCCTAGCGGGCTCGGTATTTAGCATGGCTCTTAGCTTAAAGAGCTTCTGATAGAAATGTCCAATACCGGACTGGCTTGTTTCTCGATTTTCGCCCGGCAGGTGGAAGGGCTGCCCCTTGACTGCACCGTACTCAATTGTGCGGACTATACCAATTGCTCCAATTGCGTCGAGTCGATCTGCATCTTGCACAATTTTCGCTTCCAGGGATAAGCTAGAACTCTCCGCGTTTTTTCGAAAGGAAATGTTGTCCACAATCCATACGATAGTTTCGATGACTTCCCGGTCGACATTCTGATTTTCAAGGATCTCCCGAGCAAACTCGCCACTCCGCTCAACCCCAGCGCAGAACTTGGCGTCACCGACATCATGCAACAGGGCTGCGAGCTCCACAATTAGACGATTGCCCCCAACTTGCGACTGAATCTGCCGCGCATTGACGAACACTCGACGAACATGATCCATTCCATGTCCCGCCTGTTGGCCCAAAAGACGCTGGGCCACAACACGTTCGACTCGGTGAACGAGTTCTTCTTCTGCACCTAAAGTCATGAAAGTCAATGTCTGCTCCCGCTCATCAAAGCGTTCAAATAATATCAGTGTCACTCACAAATTAGTTTCAATCCCACTATTCTACGAACTCGCACCCATTGCAAATAGCTAAATAGGGCGAGTGCAATCGCACCAATCCGTGCGTCGAGTCAATCAGCGTGTTGAGTTTAACGGATATAGGATCTTGCTAAATCCTGCAATTCTTGCCGACTGGTGCAGGCTGCTGCATTTCCTTCAGTATTTCACTGCACAAACGCCGAACTGAACGCTAGCAAAGAGTGCAAGTTTATGCAAACTGCACTTGGAAGGTGAGAAAAAGTGCGTTGCCCCCAGCACTTTCAAGCCTACCGCAGTAAACCATGTCGACGCTCATTCTCGAGCGATTAATTCACATCTGGGCGGCAGACATGCAAGTTAGTTGAATGCCCGATCCTCTGAAACAGCCTGCCCCTATGCACATAGGGGTCCCTGAATTCAGCGAATTGGTGCTGGCGTGCCGCTATCGCTGGCGAAGCGCGCTTCTCCTGGCAGGCACGCTCTCGCTTGGCTTCGCATTGACGGCTGCCTGGTTGGCTCCAGCAAAGTTTGAAGCCAAGAGCCTAGTGCGGGTACGACAGCACCAAAACTCAGTGCTCGCACCGCAGGCAAGCAGAAATGACGACTCGCTCTTTGTCCGCTCGCAGGAACAAGTAGTCGTATCGCCGAACGTCGTCGCTCAGGCACTGCAGCACGATCGCATAAAGAACGAGCCGGATATTCCGGAAACGAACGCTGAGGCAATCGCTTGGTTGACGGGTCTAACGAGCGTGGACCTGAAGACGGGATCGGAAGTGATGACGATCGCTGTCAAACATCCCTCAGCTAAATTGGCCTATGCCCTCAGCCACTCGATTACCGAAGCATATCTCGATGAAGTCAACAATCGTGTCATCGCCGATAGAGAGCGTCGCCAAAAGGAGCTAGAGAACGCTGCCCAGGAGGCGGAGAAACGGCTTAGCGCCGTGTGGGATGAATTGCACAGCGTCGCCGCGCAAATTGGCTCTGATAACTCGCAATCGATTACGCTTCGCGATGAAATCCAACTTCAGGCGTACCGCGAGTATTCCCAGCAATTAAGAATAGCTCAGTTAAAAGGCTACGAGCTTCAACGGAGATTGGCAGAAGAGAGTGCCAACCCGATTCGACTGGAGAAATCCAGCGAACCGCCCACCTCAAAACTCGCGGAGCAACATCCAGACGCTATAGCCTTCAAACAGCGCATTGCGGAGCTCGAACTGCAAATCGAGCGAACGCGCGAAGTTGCAGCGGACCAGAACTCTCCGCGAATCGTGCGGCTGGAAGAGGAAAAACAAAGCGTACAGAAATCACTGGAGTCGTTCTTGGTGGAGTTGGCATTGCAGCCCATCGACCCTCCGGACAACCCAGCAACTCAAAGTGGAAGCAATTTGGCTTCCCAACTGACCAGAGAATTAGAACTTAACGAGGCAGAGTGCGAATTTCTTAAAACTCGCATGGCAGACATCGACGCGGCCGTCGTTCGCACCGATAAACACAAAGGTGTGCAGTTGGATATTTCCCGCCACGAAATCGAACGCCAATCGCGACTTGCCGATAGCCTGTGGCAAGCCTTAGAGGAATTGAAGATCGAGAGCCAGTCCCAACAGCGCGTGAGCCTTCTAGAACTGGCTGAATTTCCGCTTTACCCAAATCGAAGTTCGCAAATAAAGGCGATCAGCGCTGCCATTTCGCTGGCGTGGCTACTGTCTATCCTCGGAATTGGCTTCCTAGAGTGGAGCAGCTGTAAGATTCGACATGGTCGCGATTTGATACCCAACGTCAACCTGCTCACCTTCGGAGTGGCTGCGCTGAACAGCCGCCGCCAAAATCAAGATAGTTCTTCGCTAGCTGCCCGAGAAGTTGTCGCGAAACTCATGCTCCTCAACAGCAATTCACGCTCGCTACCGAGCATTCTGGTAACCAGTGGAAACGAGAATGAGCCCCGGCATTTTGCATCCCTGGACATCGCTCGTGCTCTGTGTGAATTCAAGCGACAGACACTGATGATTGACTGCGACAGCTACAGCAACAAACTCAATGACCTACTAGGCTGTGACGACAGCTCTGGCATTGGCCAACTTACTCTCAGTCAATGCCGGCTTCGAGAGGCAGTCTTCTCTACATCTGACAGTCGGCTCAACTACGTTCCTCTCGGTATCAAGGGCCGTGAGTCGAACTGGATCGATCCGCAAAATCTGCGTTATCTGATCGAGACCCTAGGTCGCGATTACGATGCAATCGTAGTCAATGGACCTTCTCTCTACGATTCGGCAGACGGACTTCTAATCGCAGCCCAGCTTGATCACACGTTGCTGGCTGCTTTTGCAGGCACGAGCCGCTGGGATCGGCTGGCAACTTTGGAGCACCTGGCAACTTCGAGCGGTATCTCCGTTTTAGGCACAGCGCTTTTCCCACAATCCTATGAAGTCGCCGCGTGGTTTCAACTTACCCACGCACAAACTGCGACGCCACGCGGTTCTAAACGCGGGAGTCAGCCAGCCTTGCCGGTCGAGTTGCAGCACGAGGCTTTGATCGAGCAAACTTTACACGAGGAAGTCTTGGCTCTGCAGCAATCGGCAAGCCGCTCACACAAGATCCTTAGAAGCCACAACCAACCAACCATTTGTGGACGCTTTACCCCATGAGTGAACATAGAACAATGAATGCGTCCCGATTAAATCCAATGCTGGCAGAAAGATCTATCCACATTATTTCCCAATCCAAGCTAAAGATTTCGCGTTTTCAGGGCATTAAGCCTCTATTCGACTTCGCCTACATGATCGCGCTTTCCGTGGTCGCTGTACCGATCATGGCAGTCGTCGCATTGGTGGTGCTGATTAGCGACGGGCGGCCCGTGTTTTACTCTCAGACTCGAGTTGGAAAAAACGGAAAACTATTCCGCATATGGAAATTTCGTACGATGCGCACCGATGCTGAAGCGAGCTCAGGAGCGGTGTGGTGCAGCCAAAACGACTCGCGGGTCACGGCAGTCGGCTACTGGTTGCGTTGCCTACACCTCGACGAGCTACCACAATTTTTGAATATACTGTTGGGCGACATGAATCTCATCGGTCCGCGCCCGGAACGACCAGAATTTGTCAAAGAGTTGACGCGACAGCTACCCCACTATGCCCTGCGGCACGCAGTGAGGCCCGGCATCACCGGTCTAGCTCAACTGCGTCTGGGCTATGACCGAAGCTTTGCCGACGTTGAGAAAAAGGTACTCTTGGACCTAGAGTACATTACTACGACAACCGCTTGGCGGGATCTTGCATTGATTATCCAAACTGTACCGTACGTCGCAAAGCAACTCTACTCAAAACAGGAGGTTGCTGTCGAACCAGAGAACGCAATCCTCGATACCGCCAAAACACTCCAGCGGCCAAGATTGGATTTGGAGCTTGCCAACGAAAGTCGCATTCCTATTCCTCACTTTCCGGCCCTGGCTAACCTGAACTGTTCGAACTCAATCCCTCAAACTCAGGTGCGTTGAGACCACGTTCGGCCTGCTTGACCAGCTGCGCCATTTCCCATGCAGTAACGTAGTAATAGCGAAACCCGCGTACTTCCGCCGTCGCCTTTACCTCTCGGTGAAACTCCCTCATCGCCGTTCCAAGCAAAACAGCCGCGTTCTTCTCTTGAGCACCGTGGGTATGCAGTTTAACAAACAGCCAATCTTCGCTTCCTCGGACATTAACTCGAGCGCGCAGCCAATCGTCGAATCTGGAAATACTCGGTGGCTGAGTACCCGAGATATTTCCGTTTTCCAAACGCGGTTTTGACAATAGCCGTTTCTGGCAAACCAGCAAGGGACCTTGAATCATCAACAACCCTTGACTGGGACACTCCTTTTGCCTCGATGACATCACGCCACTATCATGCGACTTCGGTAGCTGTGGATCATCGATTGCATAGTAAATACTATTGATCGTCCGGGTTTGCTCGAGAGATGGCGCTGCTGGCATCGTGAAGTCTGCGTAACAACCTGTTTCACTCAATACAGTCAACTCACTGTTCACCCCACAGTGGCGCCCGTCGGGATGCGAGTTATCCAGCGCCCAGTTTCCATGTACAAAACCGTAGCTGATTTGTCCACCAGCGTTCTTTCGTAGCAGCCCATGGCGTTGGTGTAGAGTCTCTGTTGCCTGAAGAAGTACCGTTCTCAGGTTGTCCGCAGAGTCATCTTCATGATGCAAGTGAACTTCTAGGTCTCCTAGTCCCGCACGACAAAGACCTGCTAGCTGTTCGATGTGGGCAGCCTGATAACACTCGATTGGGTAAAAGAAGGTATGTTGTGGCGCGCGTCCCCGCGAGTCGCTGACGCCATCTACCGATACAGGATAACCGTCTGTCCATCGACGCACACGCTCGCGCTGAGTATCCATGCTAGCCCTCCGCCAGTCGGGTTCGAAATGGTCCGCGATGCAAATGAACACGCACGAGGGATTCGGGACACTCTGTTGCCCCGCACGACATGCTCGCGCGAGCGTCCACCAATCCATTCCTCGAATGCGAATCATTCTTGCAAACCAAGCACGCGCATTCTTTCAACACTTCTCATGCCGCCCATTTCTCATCCTGACTTGCAGTCGCGGGCCGGCTTACCATCACATTCTCCGCTAGCTCCATCACTGGTCGACGTGTAGGAGTCCAGACTGCGTTCTGAGGAGCCAACCACCAGCGAATCTGACCAACAAGCAACGCCGCGTTCATTACGTAAAAGGAATTCAACGCGCGCGCGATGCAGCCGACCTTGCCCACGCCCATGGTCCAGAATCCAAGGATCGCCAGTCCTATTCCAACCAACTGCATCGTCAGCAAGATCTGGTACGCGGGCTTATAGCTCAATAATAGATTACACAGAAGCGCACAAATTAGAAAACTCGGGCACAGCCACCGCAGGAATTTATGAGACAGGAAAGCGAACGCCGTTTTCGCCGCATGAACTTGGAACATTTCTTTCAGGATAGACACCGACTGAAAAGACCCAGCTCCAATCCGCACGCGTCTCCTAAACTCCTCCACACGATTACCGCTATCCAATGCGAAGGCCTTAGCTGATTCATCCAGGGTGAACGGAAAATGATGGCGCAACTGGGCTAGAGTAGGCAGGACGAGATCGTCATTGATAACAGCCTGTTTGGGATCAACAAAGAATTTTCTGCGAATTGCGTAAATTGCACCACTGGCTCCTAACATAATTCCCAGTTTCGCCTCTGCACGGCGAATGAGCATTTCGCACCGCCAATAAAGCGACTCCGCTGGCTTGCCAAATCGATCAACGACTGCGATGTGCCCTGTCACTAATCCAACTTCTGAGTTCAAAAAATGACTCAAGAGTCGACGCACCGAGTCGCGCTCAAAAAAAGTAGATGCGTCAGTGAACAGAACTACTTCACTAGTCAACTCGCTCACCGCTTTCACCAAAGTCTTGGCTTTTCCTTCGCGTTCGGGAAAAGCCAGGACGGTCACTCTGCTATCGCAGTATTGCTCGACAAGCGGAACAGTCCGATCCGTACTTCCATCTGAGGCTACGACAACTTTCAGTCGTTGGGGTGGGTAGTCGCAGGCCAGAATATTCGCGATCCTCTGGCAAATGAACGGTTCCGCATTGAATGCCGCAATCAACACGCTAACTTCCGGTAACGATGCGCAATTGCAAGCCGAATCGGTGCGTGGTTCGGACGACTGTCCAACCACTCGCGCCGCAACCCCAATCAGAATTGGATATCCAACATAGGCGTAAACGATTCCCGCAACGCAGATCCAAAAACAGATTTCTACCGATGCAATCATGCCGCTCTTCGCCCACTTTCACACTGTTCGAGTATGGCCGCCAATTCTCCCGTAAGATTGAGCCGTGAGAAGGGTTCCATGGCACTGCGTAATGCTGGGCCTGACGGCTGCAACCGACGTGAAATGCGGGCAAACTTTGGTGCGAGCCATTTTGCAATCCAACTTGCAATTTTTTCAGGCTCGTCGACCGGCAGCGTGTCATGTCCGGCAATGTTTCGTAGCAGCTCACTGGCTTCGCCGGCGGGACCAATGGACAACACGGGTTTCCCAACTGCTAGATACTCGAACAGCTTCGCGGGCACTACACGCTCTGCCCCCGCATCGTTTGCGAGCAGCAATAACAGCACATCTGCGCTGGCAACCAGCTGAAGCGAGCGCGTATGCGACTGATAATCTAATCTCTGTAGATCGACACTTGAATTCGCAAGTCGGTTCAGCTGGACGTCTTGCTCGGCAGAACGACGGCCCGCGACGATCAATTCCAGTTGGCTCGCCAGGGCAGGAGAGCTGGAATTCAAGTGCAAGAGCGCATCGACCAAGGGACTAATATCGGTCAGTCGCCAAAGCGTGCCCGTGTAAACGATTCGGAACTTGTTCCTTGGCTGCTCCTCGTTAGCGATCGAATTCACTTCGCGGAAATCTTCGGTATCAAATCCATTGTAGATGCAGGAGATGGCTTGCGTTCCTTTCACGCTCTGGCTGTTCCTAAGCAACTCGCAAGCGCTTGCTTGAGTGGTTGCAATCACGGCGTCAGCCGTTCTCAAGACATCCGTCATCATGGAGAACTGCCTGCGCACGGCGCGGCCAGCGTGTTGATAGTTTTCCAAGTAGCGACATGCGAGCATCCATTCATCGCGAAAATCCACCACCAGCGGTATGTCGAACTTCTTCTTCAGCTTGCACCCAAGTAGAAAGGAAGAAAAGGGAGGACCCGTCACATAAATGGCGTCAAAACGCTGCGAGCGCACTTCATCGCTAGCTACACGCAGTGCTTGCGGATTCCACAATACTTGGGGATCTGGCTGCAATAGATGCATGCCCAATCTTCGCACAGCCTTGGCGATACGCTGCTTGAATCTTCCCTGCGGACTGCTCGAGCGTGCAACACTCTGCTTGACTTGGTAACTCGGTTCCCAGGTACGCGCAGTGAGGACTTTAGTTGAGGACTCAACATCGAGGACGAGGTCCTGATCCTGTACTGGAACGGACGGATTCGCAGCAGTTAGTACCGTTGGACGCCACCCGAATTTTGGCAAATACTTAACGAACTTGACAGAGCGCTGCACACCGCCTCCACCAGTTGGTGGATAGGCATAACTGATAAACAGAACGTTGCGTTCACTTGCACGATCGTTTGCAGTAGCGTCCATCACTTTCACTCCATTGGCTGCAAATATTTGCCTAGGCAGCCGTATTCGGACGATACTTCGCTTGCAGTGCCCGCGAGAAAACACTCTTCAAAGCTTGCGCCATACTATCCGTGTCGGACGGCTCAAAATCGCGATTCTTCGGCTGGCGTTTTCTAGATACAACAGACTTCACAGCAGCAACTAACCCGGCGAGATCGTTATCGTCGAACAGTGCATCCAGCCCCGTCATTGCGATCTCTGAAACGCCGCCGACATTCGCTGCGACAAACGGAGTATGGCATGCGATTGACTCCAACAGCACATTTGGCGTGCCTTCGCTGTGGCTAGTCAGTATGGTTGCATCGGCTGCGTTGTAGTGCATCGCCAACTCGGCCGGCGCTAAATTTCCTTTGAGAACAACCGTATCTGAAATCTGTAGTGCTGTGCGGAGTTGCTCAAGACCTTTGCGTAATGGGCCGTCTCCAGCTACGACAACTTTCAATCGCTGTCCCCATTCCTGCTTCAAAACGGCTGCAGCTCTCAGGAGCAGAGTCGGATTCTTTACAGGAACCAACCTTCCCGCCCAAAACAGCACGACATCTTCTTCACATAGGCCACAGTATCTGCGAGCGAAACGGCGTTCCACTGCATGAAAGATCCTTCCATCCACACCGCGGTAGAGAACGTCAACTTTACTGTCTGGCACACCAAGACGCTGTGCGCATCGCGCTAAATCGCGACTGAAAACAATAACTCGCTCAGCAGCTTCCAACGCACGTCGGATCTCTTTCGCGCGTTGTTCAGACTTCGTTAGTAGTCGCAAATCGCTGCCACCCGACATCACGATTGCCGGCACTCCCAGCAGCTTCGCTGCTCGCACTGCGGCGGAGCCATCCGGGTGCAGCCAATAGCCAACGACAATCTCAGGTTGAAAGTTCTTGGCTAGCTGTCTGACCATCCCGCGAATCGAGTACCAATAGAAATGGTGATAGTGATGTCGCCAAATTTTCGGTGGGTAGTAGTAGACCGGAAAAAACTCTTCGACAGCCGACCATCTACTAGCCACATGATCAATTGCTTGTACCGGTCGATGCCGTAGCTGAGGCCACGGCACTGGCGCGATAACCCGTATCTCGTCCGATTCTCGAAGCGAATCCACCAAAACGCGGTTAAAACAACCCTGGCTAGGACGATAGGGTGTGGGATACGTCGACGTGACAAAGAGAATTCTCATGGCTGCTAACGAAAGAGTCTTACTTGCTCAGCTATCGCGATTTGAGCAACAATTCGACGACCACAGGACGGTGATCGCCACCTAGTCCTGCATCGACAAACGCAGACTTAACTCTCCAGTCCTTATCTACCAGTACATGATCGATGCGAATTCCGTGCAGCCGCGTGTATTTGGTGTAACAAAATCCAAAGCCTTCGACCGAAAGTGCGTTTTGCAGTTCTCCCCAGTAGTCCCGATAAAATGCGCTTTCCACAGGAACGTTGAAATCACCTGCGACAACTGCTGGAATACCACAGACATCCAAGTCGTCGCGTGTAACTTCAACATGTTTCCGGTACAAATCTCGTAGCGCAACAAATTCGGAACTAGCACTAGAATCAAAACTGCGAGCCTTTTCAAAAGCAGGCCTAAACGTCGGAAAATGCACGGCTATTAAGTGCACAGTATCTCCTTGGGACGTCGCTACGGTCGCCGCATTCAGACGCGGTGGACCGGGCAGCACAACATCGCATGCAACACTCACAATTGCATTCGGTCGTTCCTGCGAATGAGTGGCGATCTCGCGCAGTTCGCCCAGTTGCCAGCAACTTCCAATGGCAATATTTGCCTTCTGACGCATGTTCCAACCGAGCCCCTGAAAAACAGGCTCCGAAACGTGTCCAGGACACTCCTCCAACATCACGACATCCGCACGATGGTGTTTTATCAATGCAATCAAGTGTTCAACGCTGGTCGCACCCTCGCCCAGGTTACAAGAGATCAGTCGCAACGACCTCCCTTCTTCGAATTGCACGCCGAGCAGGTCAGGCAATTGGAACCCGAACAACGGAAACAATAGAACCAATCCGTGCAGGATATAAGCAAATGTCAATTTCCAACGAACGTAAAGCGTCCAAGGGACCAGAATGAACAATGGAAGTCCAATTGCCCAACGCGGCGAGAACATAAACAGCATCGTGTACCACGATGTGCCATCGTCGAAGACCATACATGCCCAAGCGAACAGTAGTATCGCGAGATAGGCGATTGCCAAAACACGAATTGCAATTTGCATCGAAAAATTTTCTTACGCTATCAAGCTAGCCTGCCAAAACGTAACACAAGCAAAAAAACGTGTCACCACCAGGCTCAAGCTTTAGAGGATCTCAATTGTCGATGGTTCGCAAGTCTTATCAAGGGCCTCAGTCAACCGGTAGCGTTTCAGGTTAGCAACTTCTCTGGACAAACCCTGCGGTACAGTTCGTCATACTGATTCAGCATTTGCCTAAGGCTGAAATGCTCGACGACTCGCTTACGACCTGCGGCACCCATTCGTCTTGAATTCAATGGTTCTCGCCAAACCCTTAGGAGAGCTTTAGCCATGCTAGGCACATCATTGGAGGCTACGAGATAGCCCGTAACTCGCTCAACGACTACTTCAGAATTCCCTCCGACGTTTGTAGCAACTGTTGGCAGCCCGACAGCCATGGCTTCCAACAAAGTCAACGAAACACCTTCGGTGAGCGAGGGAAGTACAAACATTGACGCTTTCTTCAAATGCTGTACTACTTCGTTGGATTCCCCTAGAAAGTTGACGCGAGCCGAAATCCCCAAGTCGCCAGCAGCCGCTTGCAACTCTGACCGACAGCGTCCATCGCCCACAATCACAAGTTGTAGGTTACTTTCTTCGCCCAGTGCTTTTTCGAAAGCTCGTAGCAGCAATATCACATTCTTCTCTGGACACAGTCGACCAATCATCAGGATTGGTCCGTTTGATTGCGGTGCACCATAGCTGAACCGCTCCGTATCGACTCCGTTGCGAATCGTAACGACTTTTCGAGTCGGCACGCCAGCCGCACGACAGAGTTGTGCGCTATCTTCCGACACACATGCTACTTGTCGAACCAGGCGGCAAGCATGATGAAAGGCACGCTTGATTCGATGCGAGCTGCTCGAACTTTGTCCATGGCGTGTGTGAACAATATGAGGAAGTCCCGCTAACCTAGCCGCAGGAGCCGCGTAAAATAGGGCTTTGTCATTATGCGTATGCAACACATCGAAACGATTTCTTCGAAAGAAGAGCGCAAGCCGCAAGATCGAGGCGGGCCTCAGACCGGGAGGTATTCTCAGTGCGTGCACTTTCCAGCCTTCGCGTTCGATGTCGGTGGCAAGGGTGCCGCGATCACTCAGCGATACAAACTGCAGCTCGTAGCAATCGCGACTTGCGTTTCTAGCGATATCAACCAGCAATCGCTCCAAACCACCTACGCTCAACTGAGGTGCAACATGGACAATGCGGAGAGGCCTGCCATCCCGTGCTGACTTGCTCGTAGGTCGCGTCATGTGACCATCTTTCTATCGAGACGCAGTCGGGACAGAATGATCCGTTGCAAGAGTACAACCAATCGTTTAATTCGCCCTAGCGCTCGCATTTTCTGAATTCCGACATACGGCATTGGCCAAGCTGCAAACGAACGCAGAAGGTATCCCAACGCTCTGAGACTATTAGGCTCTCCAGCCGCCCAGCGATAGTAAGTGTAAGATCGCCAAATCAATCTCCCCCAGATACCAAGAACTTGAGCATGGCGGTCAATGACCTCGAGCATTTTCGTGCAATCGCGTTCGATATCGCCACGGGAGAGCGAGTCTGGTTCTAGTACGGCAGTCGCCAGCGGCTTCGATATTAAATAGGCTGGACCGCGTTGTAAGAGACGGACCCAAAAATCTCTGTCTTCGGCCGGTTCGAGCCCCGCGACAAAACGCTGCTCCCCGATCGCCCGCTTTCGAACAATCACTGTTCCGGTCCACATCATGGTTGCCAGGCGGAATATATGTTGTCCGCGAAGCCTGAGTTCACAATCACACCAACTTGGCTTACGCACACCGGCTTCTTTGCGAACGTCTCCAGGTGACTGGGTGAAGTAAGCGGAACCGACTACAACAACTTCTGGATATTGTTCAAAAACGGCCACTTGCCTGGCTAGCTTTTCGGGTTCCCAATAGTCATCTGCGTCCAGAAAAGCGATGAAGTCTCCTTGCGCTTGATCAAGTCCAGCATTGCGTGCGCGGGCGGCGTTTCCATTCGCTTGCGAAACAAGACGAACGCGCTGTCCATATTGGGCAACAACTTCGTTCTGTCCGTCTGGGCTTCCGTCGTCGACAACTATGATTTCAAAGGCTGGCCACGTTTGCGCGATAACACTGTCTAAGGCTCGCTCTATCGTTTTCTCTGCTCGATAGGCTGGTATGATCACCGATATTCGACTAATTGAATGAACCTGCATACGGTCTTTCGCATTACGGCGTTTCTAGTTTGCCCCAGATTGAAAATCCCAATTTACATCGATCAACACAGCCCCCTGATCCACGCGTGGTTGGCGACCGCTACCGTAATAGTCGCTGGCCAAAATATCAAAGCTGATGAATTGTTTGAGAGCATCAACATCATGTATTCCGTCGGAAAGAATTAAATCAGCTTGATATCGTCCCTGAATGAAGGGCAACTTTGGTATTGTACAACGATACTTTCCCAATTCGTATTTATCGGCGCCCACTTCAAATCCTGTGATCCGCGTGCACACGTTGCCGACGACCCCTGTTCCAAATCGATGGAACACAACACTCATTACCGGAGATCGCAGAGGAGAGGCCATGCGACTGTCGAAGCCTAGCTCGATCGTGAGCGGACCGCCGAGCGGTATTTCCGTTTTACCCACAACGCGAGCCCACTGTATTATTTTTTTGCCCCAGGCGTCTCGATACATGTCCAGATTGCCATTGTCCTGAGTGGCTGCTTGGCTCAGCGTATTAGAATAGGTTTCGACCGCCTGTTCGCTTGGCCCATCAAAGCAGACTTCACCGCGATTAATAACGATTGCCCGATCACAAAAGTACGTCACGGCCGCCATGTTGTGACTCACAAACAGGACCGTTCTCCCACCCTGAGCGACATCCTGCATTTTCCCGATACACTTGCGCTGAAATTCAGCATCCCCCACCGCCAGTACTTCATCGACAATCAGAACTTCAGGATCCAAGTGGGCGGCAACAGCGAACGCTAGTCGGACCTGCATACCCGAGGAATAACGCTTGACCGGTGTGTCGAGGAACGCAGCTACTCCGGAAAACTCGACGATTTCTTCAAACTTTCGATCGATCTCGCGTTTTGTCATTCCGAGAATAGTGCCATTCATATAGACATTTTCACGCCCCGAAAGCTCAGGGTGGAAACCCGTCCCAACTTCCAAAAGACTCGAAACTCTTCCCCGAATCACCGCGCGCCCTGACGTGGGTTCCGTAATCCGCGAGAGCACTTTAAGTAATGTACTCTTACCAGCCCCGTTGCTTCCAATGATCCCAAGAACCTCACCTTCCTCGACCTCAAAAGAGATGTTCTTCAGCGCCCAAAAAATAGTATCGCCCGCGCCCTGGGGAGCGTCAGCGTCTGCCACGTCCTGTCCGACGAATGAGGTATCGAGCATTCTCAGATTCTGCAAGTTCCTAAACGGCGCGGACGCGATTGCTTTTACTGCGCCAGTCAGTGTGTCATGCACTTTAGTCTGGGTACCTAAGCGATAAGCTTTACTCAACTTCTCTGCAGTTATACTCTTGGTAGTCATATCCAAACTTCTTTAGCGTGCGGACCTCGAAACAGCGATTATGCGACGTCAGCAAACAAGCGCTCTTTGTTTCGAAAGTAGTAAAGGCCGGATACCGCGATCAGCGTCGCAGAACTGGCGCCAATCGTCAGAAATCCCCATGGCATGGGTTGGATACCAAGCAAACTCGCGCGGAAGCCTTCGATAACCCCTACCATGGGATTGATCGCGTAGATCATTTGGTACTTCTGCGGTATCAGGCTCGCTGGATAAACAACGGGGGCTGCGTACATAAGAATTTGCACGACATAGTTCATTGCATGCTTGACGTCGCGATACTGTATTGCCAGCGCAGTCAACCACAGGGCGATGCCCGAGGCAGTTAGCACCATAAGCAACATCAATAATGGCACAACGGTCACATTCCATCCCGGAACTATGCGGTACCAGGCCAAGAACGCAAACAACACGAGGGATGCAAAGCCAAAATCCAGGATACGTGCGGCCACTGCTGAAAGAGGCATCAACATGCGAGGAAAGTAAATCTTTCGCAGCATGCCAGCATTCACAATCAAGCTGTTGACACCATCGGTCAGAGCATTCGCAAAAAACATCCACGGTACTAGTGCCGTAAGGCTAAATAGGACATAGGGTGCGCCATCCGATGCGACTTGTGCCAACCGGCCAAACACAATCGAAAAAATGAGCATGGTGAAAAGTGGCTGTATTACGGCCCAACCGATGCCCACCGCACTCTGTGCGTACCGTACCTTGATCTCGCGCCATACCAAGAATCGGAACAAATCGCGGTAAGCCCAAATTTCATGCCATTGGACGATCTGCAGGCCGCTCCGACGTTCGATGATCGTTGTTAGCTTCGGGTGCAACGCGGCCTCGTGCAACCGGCTGACTTGGGCCACATCGCCACCATGCGAATCGACTTCGCGTGGTGTGACCACAATGGGAACAACTGCCACAAACTCTGCTGCGGTATTGCCAACCATAGATTCTGGAATGTTCGTCAAGTTGTCTACTCCATGGATGCGCTAAACTGCTCAACCAACTGCTAGCGGCACTCTGTTCAGCGCGGACTTCGTTCCCGTGGGAGGCTCCCTTAAAAGGGACCAACCTAAGTGATCTCACTGTCTTGATTCGATTTGCTACTTGGGCAGTCGCGTTCGCGCTAGATCCCTAATGTCTTGGCAAACTCTTACCAGTGCACCAGCAAACGTACGGCCACGTAAAATGTCAGTATGGATGCCACGGTGCACACGCATACCCATACAAGGAATCGATTTCCCAAACGCCAATCGCTTCCCTCCTTGTTGAGCACCCAGGTTGTCGTTGTTGCTAGGCCAATCATGACATACGTCGGAGGTACAAATTGCCGCGAGATCGTCATCATGCCAGCGGCATAGCCCACCAAAGCAGCAAAAATGAAACTCCCATGATGAAGCAGCTCGCGCTGGCGAATGCCGTGCTTTGTGTGGGTGTCTTCCCAGTTCCTGCGGCAGTTCTTTAAGGACCACAAGTTGAGTCCTGCTGCCAAGAGACAAGCTAAAAATGCCGCTCCACCCAACAAACCAAGTTCGGCAAAACAATGTAGTATCGAGTTGTGCGAACCTACGCCCAGCTCGTCTTGAAGCAAGCCCTGTCCTAAACCAAATACTGGGTTCTGCCGCCACACCAACAAACTATCGGACCAAATCTGAATGCGGCTTTGCCCTGTCCCCTCGTGCAAAGAACTGATGTCCGTCATTCGACTAGAGAACACAAGCGCCAGCAGCGGAATCAAGAGCAGCGGCCACCCGCTTAACTTGCCTGCATGACGATGAAGCACCGCAGCCGGAATGGCGCACAGTAGCGATAACAAAGCACCGCGCGAATGCGTCAGTGCGAGCGCCGCCAGAGTCAGCCCCAATGGCAGAAGCCACAGATATCGCTGTAGCCCGCGTCTTGGACTCGTGAGAAACGATGCGCAAAATACCAGACCTGTTACGAGTATCAATCCGAAGTCATTGGGATCCTGAAAGATACCCGTTCCCCGAATGCGTTCTACATACTGATCGTCTCCCTCAGTGGGAGATCCACGATCCCGAATGGGCTCCAATGCCGATACGGAAATGATTTCGAAGTGATCAAGAATTGCTAACATTGCAATGAAGCAGATCGACATCGTTAGCCAACGCAAGAAAAGAGTCAGCCGCTGTGAGGTGTTGACGAGACCTACAATCAAAAGATAAAGGACGAATAACTTGCTCACTTCATAGAGTGAATTTCGAGCAGCCCAGAAAAATCCATGAGATAAATGTGAAAGCGCGACGGCGCCTAACAACGCCAACATGCTCGCCGTAGCAGGCTGAAATACCAGTCGCTCCAAGGTTAGCGTTCGAACCGCCGTCTTGGTGCCTACGACTAGGCAGCACAAGATCAGAAATTGGTATACAGGCCATTTGTCCAAGGCGGGTATCAAATCCGCTGGTCGCAAGAATAATGTGGACATCAGTAACAATAAAATAGCAAACCCCCACCCATGCCGATCGTCAACGGGCTCCCGCGTTTGAATTGCTGTAGTTATTGATAGATTCGCCGAAGCCATGAACGATTTTGCTTCCGTGCAATGAATTTCATCAGTGATTTTGGCAACTCTGCAACCTTGCAAAGTGAGCTCTAGATATCTCGAACTTTCACGGTGCGAAGTAATCGAATGTCGCCCGGCCTGCGTCTGATTCCGCACTACCTATGCGGCCTCCTCGAGTTGGCTCGCTTTGCGAAAACGGTTCGATCATGGGTCGAGTATACGTTGCATTCTGCACGGCAGAACTATCGTTCAGCCTGCGCGTCCCACTGCTCGCTTCACGCATGGGCGGGCTCAAGGACGGATCCGTTCGTTGCGTTACAGCCGTTGCGTTCCTTGGCAGAAGTGGTTTATTCGCTGCCTGCGTTTCAGTCAATTCAGGATAGAGAACCTGTTGCGGCGAGCCCAATGAGCTCCATTGAGTCTCACAGAATCCAGTTTGCGCCGGGCGACAGACTGTTCTCCCTCGTCCCGTTCGACAAACCGTACCGCAACAGCCCGCCAGCGCGGAAGCAGCTACGATTGACCACAATGTTAGCCAATAACTGTTGCTGGATTGACGTTGAGTCGTTTTTCGCCGGGCCATTGTCGAATCGTTCACTCTCAAGCTGACGGAATCAACGGAAGGTCGTAGTTGTCGTCGTACCAGTGCGCGCCATTACTTTGCCTGACAGCCTGGATACCGTGTTGGTCCCCAACAGCGTGAACCCAAAGATTCGTTCGATCGGCGAGGTCAGTTTCGCAATTGCTCCATCGAGCGCGACGAGTTTGTTGTGAGCGATATAGAGCCGATCCCCTGGAAGTATCTGGTAGTTCGTCGCCACCTCGGCGCGTTGAGAAATAGCTTCCCAATCGATCGGTAGCAACTGGCTCGTGCCGTTATTGCGATCAGGTCGCGCAATCCACATCCGGCTGGAAGATACTGAACTCAATCCATTGATCTGGCTAAGCGCATCCATGACTGTTTCGTTGCCTGTATATGGCAATCGAACGAGACTGTCGCCCAACCCACCACCTTGAGTCACGATGTAATAGGCCTTGCTGTTGAACGCATAGACAGAAACTGAAACTTTGGGATTAGCAAAGTAGGCTGACAAATGCAATCGGATGGCTTCGCGCACTTCGTCCAAAGTCATTCCAACCACCGCAATAGAACCATACTGGCCAAGCGTGATTGTGCCGTCCATGCCAACCAGGTGTTCGTCAGAGATCTGTTGCATGCTAGCCACATTTCGCAGCGATAACGAGACCTTGGGATCTCGCAACTGCGTTCGCAAGTGCTGCTCAATGAGATTCGCTGCCTGAGCTACGGTTTGACCAACTACCTCGACCGCCCCGTAGCCATAGCCCAACTCGATCACTCCCCCCGCCTCTATCGGAAACTCTCCAGCAATTGGCTCGTCCGGAAACGTACCCAAGACGGTTAAGGCAATACTATCGCCAACATCCAATGCATAGGTCGATTGCGCTACTTGTTGCACTACATCAATCGATAAAATGTCCGGCGGTTCTACGCGGTAGAGCGGAATCGTTACCTTATCCAACTCGCGCGGTAGTGCATGACAGTTATCCATTTCAACCACCGTATCGCAGAAACCGCCATCGCTCGATTGCCCCCAATCATCGTAGCCCGCAGCAGGTTTCGACTCGAACATCTCCACGGCAGAATAATTGACCGGGCGATTGACTGTCTGACAGCCAATGCAGCCAAGCCATGCAAATGCAATTCCGAGCTTTACAGCGATGTGGTAATGGGCGATCAATCGATTCACGATGGCTGAGTAGAGAGTGAAACAAAGTTCACATTGAGTGACTTAGTTGTTGGTAGTCGCGGGAAAAAAATGCAATGTAGATTGGAACGTTCCACCCCGACCGGTTGTAAAGCGTGGGGTGGTCGCTGTCTTGGAAGGACTTCGGCGGGTGGCTTCGTAGTCGAGACGACGAAGTTCAATTGCTTGCATTGCTTGCCGCTGTGCGATTTCGCGGCGCGGAAGCACAAACGAGTGATAAGGGCTGAGCGCGCTATCGTCGTTTCGCAGTAAATCCAAGTAGGGAGAGAGCTTTGGTTTGTTTGTTGCGCCTAAAAATGGGGGAGGCTGCGTGTTGCCAAACTGGGCCGACGCCTCCACGGATAAAGCCACACTCAAGGCCACCGCTATCATGGAATGTGAGCATTGACTTAGTTTAGAGCGCATTGCTTCAAGCCTCGAACGATCGGAGTTGGTTTGTTTAGTCCCTATCGTCTCCCCAACCCGCATATCTTTCGGAATTAGCGAAAAGATTCTGAGTTTCTCCGCTAAATACCTGAAGTTTTGGATATCGAGGCCGGGTAAGTAGGCCGCAACAAGCCCCGCGCCGTTGAGGCAATGTCCGCCGGTCGTGGCTGTTGCTTCCAATCACTATTGGGGTCGAAACCTTCGTCCTTTAAGAGCTTCGCAATTTCTCTGTCAAGTCGTTCTAACACATCCGCTGGTAACGAATCATTTAGACGCCAAGTGACAAAGCAAACATAACCGGCCTGCGACCAATGCGGCAACCCTCCCTCAACCACCGTCCGTTCGGCATTGGGATCAAAGAAGGTGATTTCGGCCTTTTCCACGAAAGGACACTCCCAATTATTTCCACGTAGCCGCGTCTCTCCCACGTAGCCGCGTCTCTCCGAGACGTGGAAGCCTGCGTAGCAGTTCGTAAAATACTTCATAGCGCAGAGGAACGCGAGTCTCGTAGAGATTCGCCTACGTGGGAATTCCGGGAAAATCTTTGAGCTCGTGCAAGAAACGGACCTGACGTGGAACTTACCGGTGTAGGCACCGCTGCCAAGCGGTGGAGAATCTCATCAAAACCATCCACCGTCTGGCGACAGTGGCTACGGATATACTTAAGTCCTCATGATTCCCAGTCCACCCGAAACCAGAGCTAGCTTAATCGTGCGTCTTCGCGACGCGGCGGATGTGGCGGCATGGGATGAGTTCGTGGCAATCTACGGGCCGCTGGTGTACCGACTCGCACTGCGTCAGGGGCTGCAAGCGGCCGATGCTGACGATGTGGTACAACAAGTTTTCGCTGCGGTTGC
>JBGSTP010000061.1:0-28430 GCA_041736515.1 Pirellulaceae bacterium | reverse complement strand
ACGCCGAAGGAATCCTGCGTCGTTTCAAACGCGACCATGATCAATTCGCAATTGCGGACTAAGTTCGCATGCGAAAGCATTACGCCCTTGGGTTGGCCAGTGGAGCCCGACGTGTATTGCAAAACAGCCAAATCATCGGGAGCGATACCTGGATTCTTCCATAGCCCCGAGTAATCCTTGGCAAGTGAATCTGTTGCGATAATGGAGACGGATTCCCACTCCACCCAATTCGCATCGCCTTCGATTTGTTGACGAACATATTCGTTCGTTAATGCCAAATGTG
Source organism: Pirellulaceae bacterium (assembly GCA_041736515.1). GTDB lineage: Bacteria > Planctomycetota > Planctomycetia > Pirellulales > Pirellulaceae > Aureliella. The sequence goes on along the minus strand of JBGSTP010000061.1, from coordinate 28,147 downwards.
CTTGGCAATCGCGCGCTATCCCATGGATGCGTTGTCCCTTGCGATTCTTGCGAGGCGGAAAAGCAGGCACGGCGGTTGCGCCAGCATACAAGCACCCAAAGAAGCCAACGACAAAGTCCAGCACCGGCGGATACAACAGTAAAACTCTCTGCCCCTTACTGCCTAGCTTCTGCAAATAGCCAGCCACATTGCGGGCCGCCAAATCGAGCTCGCTGAATGTCAGGCACTGATCGTCTTCGCCCGACTCACCGTCCGTAAAATAAAACGCTGGCAAGTCGCCGCGAACCTTGGCCCAATGCTGTAACACCGCAACCAAGTCGGTTCTTGGTGGAACATCGCTGCCAATAATGCGGCGCAGGTCTTCGTCACAAACACCCATTTCAAGACTGGATGCGATCGCAGTGTTTTGATCCATTGATTTAAATAGCCTGACCTTGGGGTCGTCTAAGTTTTGGGATTCGACGAGCGAGCTTGCGTGACCACACTACTTTCGCTGTATTCTCCAATCCCCGCAAGGGACTTTATAGCGACAATAGTGTTCAAATGCACATATGCGGTCGACCAGTCCACTCTTGTTTGCTCTCGGCGAATCCCCTTGATACCAGTTTTGCGCGTTGCCAACTTGAAGAAAACCAATGCAAACTGTTGGTTTTTCTAAGGCTAGGCCGTTGTTGGAACAGCCCTCATGTAGAGCAAACCAACCTTCACAACAATCTTCTTATCGACACGAACCACGTTTGAAAGCGTGAGGAATCGCAGCTTGTTGCATGGAAAATCCCTAAGAAATCACCTTACACTTACCCCGAATGGCTATTGCCAAACGAATCTCGCCATTTTGCCCAGACCTTTTTTACGAGTTTCCAATCCTGACGTAAGTGGCCCTCGCGCGATACTTGCCACGTTTCTTTCGAATGTACGTCCATTGCGGACAGCCATCTGCCACCGAAACAATAGGTATCCAAACAAGTAAAGTAGCCATAATGACCAATATTGCCGCGCAATTGTGGCGAGTGTCCACAGAAAACATGCTTGCCTGAAAAGTGGGGCAGTGGAAGTCGATCGCTTAGATGCTCCCAAAACAGCGTGTCTTCGGGCTGCTCCTCCAAAGGCAGATCGGCTAAGTAGTTTGCATGCACGAATAGCTCTCGGCTGGTCTCATAGGAAGGCAAGCAGTCGTCCAAGAATTGACGATGTCGCTCAGGAACGTTTGCCAACAATCCACCGTAGCTGGTAACTGTTTGACTACCGCCCTGCAGCAACCAAAAAGTCGGATCGAGCCCGCGCAGCGCGCATCGAAACATGATCTCATGATTGCCAAGCAGAAAAACCGTCTGGCACTGCTCGCGCAAGTCGAGCAGCGATTCGATGACTCCTTTGCTATCGGGACCACGGTCGACGTAGTCGCCCAGAAATATCAAGCGATCGTCGCTCTGGGGCTGAATTGCGTCCAGAATGCCTTGCAGAGCTTTCCAGCAACCGTGAATGTCGCCGATCGCGATAGTGCGTTTAGCCACTGATGCTGTTTCTCGTTCTCTTGTTTACCGATGACCTGAGTAGACGCAACAATCAATAGTCGTCAACAATTTTTCCTGGTTAGCAAGCACCGCCTGAGGCATTTCCATCTATTTAGACCGAAGGCTCTAATTGATTCACCAGCCTGATCGTCCGAAACCTGAGCTGTTTCCGCCTGAGGAACTCGAACGCGAAGAACTGCTGCTGAAGGAGCCACCTCGCGAGCCTCCACCAAAGCTGCCACCGCCCATTGTAAATCCTCCCCCGCCCAGCGGCGAATTCGACTGCCGACGTCGCTCAAGTCGGCGACGTTCCGCTTCGGCTGCTTGTTGGGCGGCGAATCTCTGACGCTGCACTTCACGCTCCGCTTGCTGCACGGCGGCCTGTGCGACCGTCATTGCCGCGCGAGTCAATTCTAACACTTGGTTGTAGTTGCCCTGTTGCAAACCACTACGCGCACGCTCGAGCTCGTAGACTCCTGGCGAGCCAGTGACACGAATGCCGTAAGTGCCCGACCACTGCTCAGCTTGAAACACAGCCTGCGAGGCGGATTGGAAGCTTGCCAAGGCCTGACTTGCGTTCTGAAGCTCGCCGCCAAGCTTATCCGTCGCAGACCGCAATTCTACCTGGATGCTCGATGCATTATCGTCAACCGCCTTCCACATCCCATGCGGTGCGTTTAGATCTCTTTTGACCGATTCCAGACTGCGAGCAAGACTGGCAATCTTGGCATTGGCTTGCAGAATGACCTGGCTATCTGGAATACCGTCAGTCTGTGATTGTCGAACCAATTGTTGAGCCACTTCCAACTGGCGAGCGGCTCCCTCGACTGCCCTCGAGGCTTCAGCGTGGGCTTGGCGGTCGGAATCGCACTGCGCGTTGAGTTGAATAATCGATAGCTTCATGTCTGCCAGTTCTTTTTTTACAGAAAACGGGTCGCGAACGCTCTGGCTGACAAGAGCATCCTTTCGCCAACCATCGATCGTTTGCTTCAGACGCCCGACGGCGGTTCCAGTTTGCTCCATCACCAACGGATTGCTACTCTTTCGAACCAATTCGCCGCATTGTTGATCCAATCGATTCAGCTCTGCCGCATTCTCGCGAGTCTGCGCTGCGACAGCCTGGATGTGTTGGTGAACCGCGTCCAGACGTTGGTGGGACTGCGTCAACAATAGAGACGCTTCATGCAAAGACTCTTGCGCTTGAAGCACTTTTGCTTGATTTTTTTCCTTTTCCGCTTCTACCAGCAGCATCTCTACTCGCGAAACGGGCGACTGCGCAAGTTCGATCATCGCCGATGCGCTCAAGGTGTTTTCGAGGGTTTGATCGTTGCCGTCGTCAATATCCGGCAGGATCAATGCGGTAGCTTCATAGGTACTTAGCAGAGGTTGCAGTTCGCGTCCGGTCACAGGAATTCGCTGGCGCAAGCGTTGCAATTCATCATTTGCGAGTTGGCGTTGCTGAGCATTGTCCTCAACTGCTTTGAGCGAGGCTTGCAGAATTTCGTCTGCACGAGCCGCGTCAGCTTGCATGGCTTCGATAGCAGCCTGCACTACCTCATTTCGGCCCGTCGCCAACGTGCTGCGGGCGGTTTCAAGTTTAGTCGCTGCCGATGCTAACCAATCATCCGGATCGCGATTCGTCTCGTTGAGCACCATTCCGGACGATACGCTTAAACTATGCGCCAGAGAATCTCTGCCTGCGTCAACACGCTGCTTTAACGAGTTGATAGCTGGCGCCAACTCTACGGAAATACGATTAGCGAATTGCACGCTCAATTCTGCCTTTGCTTGTAGCTCGTTGAGCCTAGCTTCGACCTCGGGAAGCTCTGAGGCAATCGATCGTTGCGTCGCGAGGTCGAGCAGTTCATTGGCGCGCAGCGTTATCGCTACCAAATCATCGTCAATCCAACTCGAAGTGTAGCCCAATTTCCCCAATTCATCGGCAAAGTTGGTCAAAGCGGGAAACAGATTCGCTCGCGCATCGCTAAGTTTCGAGGCTAGCGCATTGGCCTCTGCAAGTTTGCGCCGCCCGGAGGGTATTTCGCTGTGCATCGCTTGTACGGCATTGAAGGCTGCGAGTTTGTCTGCTGTGGTAACATCGCTTTGCACGGATGGAATCAGTTTATCGAAAAAATTGGGTAGGCTAAAATAGTGGTCCTTGTTTGCGGCAATTGCAAGTTCCTTCTCGACAGTTGTAGTCTTTTCCAGCTCGCTTTGAAGCGAGCTGAGTGATTCGTTGATGTTAGCGAGACTCGACTCGATCGTGTCCAAAGCGTTTTCTGCTTCGTCGCCGCGTTTCTGAAAGGACTGGAAGACATCTTCAAACGTCATCGAGATTTCCTGGGGCACCGAACCATCGTTGTTGAGTGCAATCTGGTCGCGAAGCACGAGAGGCAAGCCATTGATGCTGTTAAATCGCAGCGGCTTTCCGCTAACTTCATTAATTGCCTGCTGATAGCGAGAGCCACTGAACAGATTGACGATGCGGCCAACGATACTGCTCGGATAAATGAGCTCTCTAGCTTCGCTAACAACGCGTCGGATTTCTTTCGACATGATGAACAAGTCGTCGACATACTTCAGCGCTTGTTCGCTCGTCTTCTGTGTGATTCCTTCATAGCCTCGCTTTTTCAACTGCTCTGGACTACCGAGAATATCCTCGTTTCGCACGAAGAGAGTGTTGATGCCATCTGTTTCCTCCGCCACGGAAGCTTCACGTTTAGCTAATTCTGCCTGCGCCGTCAGCATGGCAGGGCGTCGCCGGCGATTAAGAATCGCCAGGATACCTAGCGTCGCCAGACTCAACAGACCTAGCATGAACAATACAGTGCGTCGAATCCACTGCGATCGCAATCGAGCTCGCTCTATACGTTCAGTTTCCTCTTGCATCAGCGTCTGACCCGATTGAACAGCCGCGTCGACTTGGAGAAGTCTCTCCTCGATACCCAACTGGCCCGATTTCGCTGCTTGTTGCGCTTCATCGAGCAGTTTCCTGGCGGTGGAGATAGCGGGATCAGCGACTCGGCCCGGCGACTTCTCCAACTCAGCAAACATTTGCAGGAAGTTTTGTGAACGTTCTCCCAGTCCTAGATACCCGGCATGGGCATTGAGGTGGCGTTCAACTTCGGCGCTCAGCTTTGCCAATCGCTGCGACAATTCTCTGGCAGTTTCCGGCGAAAGTTCCTGTTCGATGGCAGCCACCTCAGTCTCCCATTGCACCAGGGGAGGAGCAGCCAATGGTCCTGTTGCCGTTGGATTTTTATCGCGAAATTCTGCTGCTTGAATTTTCACATCGTCAAACCGCTCTCGCACGGTGGCCAAGCCGCGGCGCACTTCGTCAACCGTTCGCTCGCGTTCTTGCTGCGCACGCTGAGCGGAAGCCGTTTCGGCACTAATGGCTTTCGCCAGCTTGGCGTCGATCGACTGAATTGTATCCTTCGCCGCATCCACAATCCGCCCTCCTCCCCGCATGGCACGGAAAGCCGGTTGATCAAGCTCGCCCATCCAGTTGGCTTCGCCGAGCCCGCGACGATCCTGCGCATCGGAGCCGTAATAGCTGAATTTTCGCTCCAACAGAAACAATACAAAGACAGCTCCATTGCGTTCGTGCGTTTGGGGATGCTCGAGTTTTCCGAAATCGGTTTGATTCCCAAGTCCGAACCCCAATGCATGCTCGACCGCATCCAAACCAATGTAGTCCCGGCCATCGGGAGCACGATATCGCTCACCCTGTGCACTTTCCATCAGTACGACTGTCCAATTGGGAGCGTTTTGGTCGATCCAGTTTTGTAGTTCATCCAATTGGCGGCGACCAATGCCGAGTTCGCCCTGGACGAAAACGTGCCGATCGGGGCGCCAACCTGCGATAACTTCTTCAATTCGCGAAAAAGTTGCGACACCTGCCTTGAGTCTTAAATCAGGTATTTGTGACAGGCAACGTTGTGAGCTGGCGGAAAAACAGACCAGCAGGAGCGTGAGCAAATACAGTCGCATCATAGCGTCGCGTTCTTCAGCAAGAAAAAATCGTTGGCACAGTGTCTGGTTCTCTGTAGATAGAAGATTGTCGCCTGTTGATCTTAGGATGTGAAGAGATCTGAATCGCCACGTTGGGCAGAAAATGCAGAAGCACTTTGCCTGCATGGTTTTTTCGGTTGCTGAGCGTTTGCTCTGGCACACATATTGCAAAAACGCGCTGGTCAAGTTGGACAGCGCGACTTTAGGCGCGAATACCAGCTCGAAGCACCAGCGAGTGGGTCGTATGCGTGCGAAATTACTTGGGGTTTTTCTAAATTACGAGCGATCCACTCGCTAGCGCGTCAAGCCGGAATTGCCACAGTTTTCCGCAAAGTGGCGTTGTCCAACTAGGCAGGCGGCTACGATGTTAATCAGATGACAGGCAAACTACGTGGGGTGCAAATCCAGCTATACTAACCCGCAGTCATTCTGGAACCCGTGAACGGATCCCCCAACGGTTTGTCGTTTTTCGCAGTCAGAAATTGAGCAGCCTTCGCAAACATCTCGCCAGCTCCCTTGGAGACCTACCATGCAACGTCTAGCCGTCCATTGCCTTTTGCTTCTACTTCTCATCCTTGTGTGCGGTCCCGATGCAAAATGCATCGCGCAGGATTCACCTGTTTTTCGTGCTGGCGCCGCGACAGCGAACATTACGCCTCCACTCGGTCAGCCAATTGTCGGTGGTTGGTCGCCAACTCCAGCCGACGAAGTGCATGATGAGCTGCATGCGCGAGCGCTTGTCTTGGATGATGGGAAGACAAAATTAGCTATTGTATTAGTTGACAACGTAGGGGTACCCACGGAGGTCTACGATCAAGCCAACCGGCGCATCGAGGAAACGACTGGTATCCCCAAGCATTGCCAACTGTTTGCATCCACACATACCCACTCCGCAACGTCCGCACGCAGCGATAATGCCATGGTTCGCGCCGAGACGCTCAGTGACTACCAAAGTTTCTTAGCCAGTCGCATCGCTGATGCGGTTCGCATGGCCCACAAACGTTTGACACCCGCACGGATTGGCTGGGGGAGTGTTGAGGATGGTTCAGAGTTGTTCAATCGTCGCTGGTATGTCGTCGAAGAGGAACAACGCCGCAATCCGTTCGGTGGGGTCGATCAGGTGCGCATGAATCCGGGATCAGGAGCAACGTTGATTCGTCCTGCTGGACCTGTTGATCCGGAGCTTTCCTTCGTCTCGGTTCAAGCACTTACTGGGCAGCCGCTGTGTGTGCTCGGCAACTATTCTTTGCACTACGTCGGGGGTGTGCCAGCGCGCGTTATTTCGGCGGACTACTTCGGCGTCTTCGCGGAAGAGTTGGCCCAGCGGCTCAATGTCGCTAGTCAGTCGCCGCCATTCGTTGGAATCCTGTCCAATGGAACCAGTGGAGATGTCAACAATATCAATTTTTCCAATCGTGGTACGTCCTACGAATCGTTTGTCAAAATGCGGTTGGTTGGCAAGAAAGTAGCAGACAACGTGGCTGCAGTTCTACCCACAATTGAGTATCACAACTGGGTCGAACTAAAAGCAGCTCGCACAGAGATTGAACTGGCAGTTCGTCGGCCCGACGAGAAATTGTTAACGACCATGCGGGCGATCGCCGCGAAACCAGCCGATGAGAAACCTTACCAAACGCACGAAAAAACCTATGCTGAACGCATCGAACAATTGGCTGCATCGCCCGAGCGCGTTTCCGTGCCCCTGCAGGTCCTCAAGATTGGCGACTTAGGTATCGCTGCAATTCCGTTTGAGGTCTTCACTGAAATAGGCTTGGAAATCAAAGCGGAATGCCCGCTAAAGGACTGTTTTACCATCGAGTTGGCTAATGGCTCGTTCGGATATTTGCCAACTCCTGCGCAACATAAACTCGGTGGTTACGAAACCTGGATGGGCACCAATAAGGTGGAAACCGAAGCTTCTGAGAAGATCACGAGGTCCATCCTCGAGATGTTCGGCGAAGTCTCGCGTTGATTGCACCCCGCCCGCGATAATTGGCTTCAACACAACAACCTGCGGCAACACGGGTTGCCGTGAGCAGATTCAAAGGATGCTTAGGCTAACAATTTAGCATCAAACCTTTGGGCGCAAGCGGCAAGTATTTTGGCTACTTCGGCATCGACCTCGTTGCTGGTGAGCGTACGATCCAGACTCTGGAAGTGCAGGCTAAGCAACAGTCGTTTCTTGCCTGTTCCATCCTTTTTGGTGTCTCGATATGTCTCTTGGTAACAAACCTCCTGCAGCAGAGGTCCCGCAGCGCTCTTACAGACTGTGCTGAACTCGCTCCATTGGATTGGCTCGTCGACTACAAAGTTCAAATCCCGCGTCATGGCTGGAAATAGACTTACGCGATCCGCACGACGAACTTCCTGTAAGGCACTCGTCAGCACATCAATACTTAATTCAGCGAGAGCAACGGGTTGATCGAGCGACATCGCGTCTTGCGCTGGGCGGCTGATCAACCCGACAAAACCGAGTAGCTTTCCATCGACCGCGACCTGCTGTAGGCTTCCCGCTGCAAACAAACTGTGCTCGCAGGTCTGCCAAACCACACTGCATGACTTGGCCGCCACTTCGAAGATGATCGCTTCGACGATACCTTTGATGAACTGCAATTCACCCTGAGTGACAATTCCCAAGGCGGACATGTGCGAAGGTAAATCAGTTGCCGCTGCAGCAGGTAAATAAAGATTGGCGATTTCATAAAGCTGCGCATTCCGAATCGCCTGCGACTGGTTGTTATAGCGCGATGCTAAAAGGCTGGGCAGTAGAGAGCGTCGTAGCAAACGCGCGCCCACCAACAAGGGAGTCTCGGTTTCTAGCGAGGGTTGTGCCGTCCAAGGGCTGCCAAGTTTCTCAAGGTTTTCCGCAACCACGCTCGCCGTCATCGCTTCGTCTATACCATAAGCGCTCAGCACACGTCGCACTCGAACTTGGGTGAGATCTTTAGGGCGAACTTCGGCGACTTGGAGGGGCACGGCAACATTTTCCGGGATCCGTTCATAGCCGTAAATACGCGCTACTTCTTCGATTAGGTCCACTTCGCGACTCAGGTCAGCCCGCCAGCTCGGCGGCACGACATACAGCTTTTCTGTCAGGTCCTTTTCAGTGTCTTGGGGTACTATGCCCTGAGAGAATGTACAGCCGAGCGCCAGCAAAATCCGCTGGACCTCAGGCTTGGCAATTTGGATGCCCAGAACTCTTTCAATTTGTAATAGTCGGAACGGAATTGCTTCGCGCGGTTCGGTCGGCAAGCCGACGTCAATGACACCTTCACAAAGTGCCCCGCCAGCAGTCTGCAAGATCAACTCACAGCAGCGACGACTGGCCCAATCGAGTCCTGCCGGATCGGGCCGTCTCTCGAACCGGAATGACGATGGGCTTTGCAGCTTTAACAGACGTGCCGCTCGGCGGACTGCTAGTGGCGCAAAAGCCGCGGCTTCGATGAGTAAGTCCGTAGTCGACTCGGAAACTTCGCTCTCAGCACCGCCCATCACGCCGCCGATGGCCAACGCTCGCTCAGCATCCGCAATCACAATCATCTGTGGATCGAGTTCATAGGTGCGGTGATCAATCGCCCGCAACGTTTCTTTGGCATGAGCGGCTCGAACAATGATTTTGTTGCCATGAACCTGCTTCAGATCGAACGCATGCAACGGTTGTCCGCATTCCATCATGACGTAATTCGTTGCGTCGACGACGTTGTTAATCGACGCGATGCCGATCGCAGCCAGGCGGCGTACCAGCCACTCTGGGCTGGGACCGACTTTGACTCCGCGGATAACTCGGGCGGTATACCGTGAACAGCCGGATGGAAAGTCATTGACCACACTGAGCTGCTCTGCGATTGGCTGACCAGTGCCAAGAACCGCGGCTTCAGGTATATGGAGGTCGCTACCCAGTATCACAGACGCTTCTCGGGCTACGCCAATGTGTCCCAGGCAATCACCGCGATTGCTGGTTACCTCCAAGTCGATCACGATATCGTTGCCAACCTTTTCGGTCGACTCGTGATTCAGTCCCGTCATCGCAAAACGAGTGGCCAGGGCTTCTGGATCAATGTCCAGTTTGACATACTGCGCGAGCCATTCCCAGCAAATGAGCATGATGGTGCCTAAAACTGATGCAAGAAGCGTAAATCGTTACGGTACAAATCGCGAATGTCGGTTACTCCATGGCGCCGCATACAGAGCCGTTCCACGCCCAGACCAAACGCGAATCCAGTGACCTCTTCAGGATCGTATCCCACCGCGCGAAGTACGTTGGGATCAACCATGCCTGCTCCGCCAAACTCAACCCAGGTGTCGTTCCAATGGAAGTCGGCTTCGACACTGGGTTCCGTGAACGGGAAAAAACTGGGACGGAAACGAATGGTGACGTCTTCGCCCAGGTAACTAGTCGCAAACATCCTCAAGACACTTTTGAGCTGTGCCATGGTGACCTGTTTATCTATCCACAGACCTTCCATTTGATGAAACATGGGAAAGTGAGTCGCATCTGCTTCATCGGGACGATAGACTCTGCCGAGTGAAATGATGCGCACGGGGGGAGCGGTATTTTCCATCACACGAATTTGTACCGTGCTGGTTTGGCTGCGCAGCAAACGAGCTTCGTGGGCATTGGCGTCTATGGCAGCCTTGCCGGCAACTCGCAAATAGAAATTATCTAAGGGGTCGCGGGCCGGGTGGTCTTCCGGAATGTTGAGTGCCACGAAGTTGTGCCAAGTGTCCTCGACCTCAGGGCCTTCGACTACGGAAAACCCTAGCCTTCCCATAATCTCCTTGAGATGCTCGATCGTCTGTGTAATCGGGTGCACGCGTCCGAGGTGGCGGCGCATGCCGGGCAACGTGGGATCCAATATTGGACCTCCAGTGTGCTTACCGGAGGAGGTTGATGTCAGTCGTTCCTCTGCAGCGCTCAGGGCCGCTTCGATGCGGACTTTGGCATCATTCAAAGTTTTGCCACCAGCCGGCTTGTCTTCTTTCGTCAAAGCGCCGAGTTGTTTCTGCAGGGTCTTGAGCTCGCCACTGCGCGCACCTACAAATTTGACTCGAGCTGCCTCAAAAGCCTCTAGGTCTGTGGCTTCGCCAAACGCTTTCTCAGCGGCTTTGGCGAGATCTTCTAAGCTGTTTTGGAATACAATCAATTCCATCGAACTCTCCAAATTCTTGGTGGTGGCTAACCGGAGGTTAGCTTTCTAGCCAGCTTCGAAAGACCATTGAGAACGCCGACTGCAACCCGGTTGCCGCGATGTAAATTACCGGTTGCACCTGCAAACAAAAAGTGGCAAAACAAAAAAAGCGGCGACGGGAAAACCGCACGCCGCTTCTGCTTCCACTAATGGGAATTCACATTATGTTGGGAGCGAGACCTACAACCGCAGCAAATCTAGGCGGCTTTCTTTTCCAAAGCAGCCTTAACCTGCTCGGCGACCACTTGGAAACCCGATGGATCATTAATTGCCATCTCGGACAATTGTTTACGATCCAATCCGATGTTTGCAAGTGTCAAACCATGGATGAACTGGCTGTAACGCATACCGTGTTGTTCGCAGGCAGCACTCAGTCGGATAATCCACAGTCGGCGAAACTCGCGCTTCTTAACCCGGCGATCTCGGTAGGCAAAAACGCCAGCTCGAACTAAAGTCTCTTTGGCTGTACGCAGCAACTTCCTGCGTCCACTCACATATCCAGAGGCTCGTTTCAGCAGCCGTTTATTGGCCTTGGTGCGCGCAGCACCTTTACGTGTTCTCATCGGAACAACCTTCTAATTAGCATCTCAGGTCCTTGACACATTGCAGCAAGCAAATAGTGGGGCGGGAGACCCACCTGTGGTCAAGCGTTGTACCCAGATACTTGGAACATTAAAAATCCCGCTATTTAAGTTAGTAGCTGTTGTGGCGCAGGCAGTCGTGAATCTGCCGCGTCTGCGGCTTGGCCAACACGCGCGTGCCGCGCAAGTTTCGTCGTCGCTTGGGGCTCATGCGAAATGCCAAGTGACTCGTGCCTGCACCGCGGTGCATTGCTTTTCCAGTGGCTGTAAGGCGAAAACGCTTTTTAGTCGCCTTGTGTGTCTTCATCTTCGGCATATTTTGGGCTCCATTTTCGCTTCCGTTGAAGAGCGATCATGCAAAATTTTGGACGCTAATAGTAAATGTTATCGAACGAAATTCTCGTTCGATGCGGTATTTTCTTGGTTTTTTGAAGAGCGATAGTCTATCCGTGGATAGCCAAGCCAGCAAGGGGCAGGGTATTCGCCAAGCATTGGTACGCTACTTGGATGCTTGGTTTGGTTGTTCAATTTGTGAGTTTGCGAATTCATGAGTTTGCCAGTTAGGGGGGCAGCGAGTTCGTTTGGCTATCGCAGAGTCTACACTCGGCGGAGTGAAAATTTGCTCGCCGCAGGTTTCAGTGCTCGTGAGCCGTCTCAAAACCAGCTTTATTCAAATAATCTTGCCACTTATGCGCTGCATCGTGATTCGGGAGTTCGATCTGCTTCCACTCGGGGCAGCGGTAGCGTAAATCCGTGTGCCCCGCATGTTCTAAATTCTCTATCTCACAGCCCAGCTTCCGCAGCGTCTCGGCGTGAACTTTTGCCGCCTCGGGTTCGTTAACGTGCTTGGCTTTCCAATCCAACATGCGGAAGCCGAGTATCAGCTTGTTTAATGTGGCTGCGGTTGTCCCCAACTGCTTGTTCTGCGTCGGATCAGCCGAGGAGTTCGGCTGCTGCGCACAGGCTGGACCGCCTACATTCAAACACGAGGTTAGGATTGCAAAGATCCCGAGATATTTCATTGAGGACATGGTCGGATACCTTTAATACGTTCTATGAAAAATGAGGGAGCTTCAGGCTCGCAGCCCAATTCAGCTTGGCTGCGGTGGGCGAACAACCCGTCGGATCCAAGTAAGCCTGTCTCTATCCGTATCGCCTTTTAGAGATAGTCGACCAGCCGCCATGTCGCAAGTTCAGATTGACTTCGGAAACGGACAGCTGATTGGGGGTTGAAACGGCATGTCTTCAATAGGCAAGAAACATAGGGTGCTGACTTGCCTTAGCGTAGATACGGGCTTGCCCCATGTGCCAGAACCGAATGGTCCAGTGGTTAACGGTACATTGGCTCTTTTCCGGTCGGTGGTGATGTGTAAAGCAATCGCGACTGAATACCAGAGACGGGAACAGAGTCGCCCCATTCCAGAACTTGAATTCCGGTCGATTGCACAGGTAGTGGATGGCCAACGGTTTGCCGGACTGGCGCGTTAGCCTCCGCCGATTGGCTCGTTGGCAATGGCGATTGTGGCGGTATTGTTCGCACGGCCAAAATCGCCCCATCGCCGCTAACCTCGCGCAATCGACGCTTGTACCAGCTCTCGTTTCCCAGTGAATGCTCGGATCGAGGGATGGACAGGGGGTCAGCGGCAAAATCGGCCGACGCCCGCGTCGAAGCTGGCGGACTAATGACATCCTGGTCGTTAAGCACGCGCGAGTTGGCTGCCAGAACCACGCTGCCTGCAGGAGTGGCTGCTGGTCCGCGCTGCAGGACCGGCGCGTATGCAAGCAAGTCTGTTGGGCTTCCGTCAGCTAACCACTTATTCCAGGATGTTTGAAACTGCCCGATAGAGTCGTAGTCGTAGTGCTCGCGTAGTGCTTGGCTCCACACTTCAGATCGCATACCTGACTCGAGGAATTTGACGAACTTTTGTGGTCCGCCTTGATCGAGAAGGAATTGAACGGCGGAGTGACCTTGGGCGTACAGTGGCAAAATCGGATCCGGGTACTCTTTCAAGCTAAACATCCTGTTGAAAGCCAGACCGTAACCGGTGCGTAAGAACTCATGTAGTTTCTGCTGGTGCTTTTGCTTCTCCGACTCATGTTCCACTGTGGTGCATGCGCCTTCGTCTGCCCAGCGGGGGACATACTTTCCAAGCGGTGCAAAATGAGTTGCAAAGATTGTATGCGTTATTTCATGGGGGAGGACACTGTCGAGAATGCGCTCTTGAGTTCCCTGCACAGACATCATCCAGCCGCCGATATGATTCCCATTGATTAGCTGGAATCGAGTTTCGCCGCCTGCACCGAGAGTGGGGGACGACTCGACATGAATCGGAACTCGTTCCGACCACGGCGGCAATTCCGCCCCGAGCCAGTGAATCGACAAGTTGCGCCGATTGAGTTCGGCCATTTCGGAAACTTGCTTCGCCCACTGCGCGGAGGAGGCAAACACAATGAAATTCTGACTGTGTGCTACAAACTGCTGTCGCCGACCAAATTGAGCTGAGGTGGACGTGCAGAATGTACACAACAATAGGGTAGCCACGCCCAAGTATGGGCGAAACAAACGAGCATCCATGCTCGAAGCTCCTGTGGTTGACTCGACAAACTCGCAGTTCTCAGATCTCGCCTATGTGGCGTTGAGCGTTTGCGGTTGGCGAGGTTTCAGTTGGGTCGTTACCAGGGCAATGAGATGCTTGATGTTCAAGGTCCTCCAACCCATCCGTCAAGGAACTCATACCAGCCCACGAGTTAGCGGCCACACCTACTCATAAGCCTTTGCTGACGTCATCTTCCTGATTAGGCCAGCGGCGAGCGGAGTCTACGAAACTGTGCTCAACCGTCGATAGGGCAATTCGAGTTCGATTCACGGCTTTTCCAGGACGCTAGCAATCAGAGGTGGACACAACGCACACACCGTCCAAGTGTGCCCTATTCGCTCGACTGAAGTTCCAAACGTCGACGATTGTAAGCAGCAATCGTTTCCTTCCTGCGCAGCATGCCAAGCAATTTCTGCGAGTCATGTGGAGATATACGGGGAGCCCATCGATACTGAGTGCGGTGAAGCGAGTTAACGCAGTGTTTAAATCATCGCTCGGCGTAACAGTCACTACACGTGTGTTCATGACATCCCGGGCATTGCAATTTCCCAGATCGTGTCATCGTAGAAATACGCACGTACGTCTTCGGCCGAGAAAATTCCCAAAAGACGTTCCTGGTCGTCAACCACAGGGAAATAGCGTTGCGAGGTTAGCTGTCACTTGGGTAAATGCAATATTTATGTTTGTGGTTTCTTGTGCAGGGCGTTGCGCATATTTTGCATGCTCTGCCGGGCTATTGGTTCAATTCCTGGCTTGTAGTCGAAGACTTCAACACTTACCCACCCGTCGTAATCGACGTCTTTCAATGCTTCAAAAATTGGACCAAAGTCAACCTCACCCATGCCTGGTCCGAGCAGGTTGGGGTCGTTGGCATGAAAATGAACCAGATGCTGCGCATTTTCGCGGATGATATCTGCGATTTGCTTTCCCTCGCTGCTCATGGCTTTGACGTCGAGGTGCAGGCGTATCCATGGGCAGTTGAGCTTCTCGATGACTTCTACAGCTTGTGCCGCATGATTCCAAAAATTGCCTTCACCCGGCCCTAGCGGCTCGAGCGCTAAAGTAACTTGGTGTTTTTCCAGCTCTGGTGCCAACTGTTCCAGCAAACTGCAAGCATTGTCGGCTGCCTGCTGATGCGTCATTTCCGGCGGGAAATTTCTTTGTACGGGAGACCCCAGCACCATTATGGAGCCGCCTAAATCTCGACACAGTTCGGTCAAGTGTCCCAAGTACCGCGCTGTCCGCTGACGAATTTCTTCGTCATGGGTCGTCAGGTGATAGCCTTCCGTTTTGGCCAACAGCCAATGTAGGCCAACTACTTCGACACCCGATCGAGAAACTTGATCTGCCATTTGCCTGCGGCGATCAGCGGGCAACTGGTCCGGGCGTCCACCTAGTGTGAAAGGTGCGATTTCCCAGCCCGTATAGCCACACTCGCGCGTCAAATCCAGAGCGCGCTCCCAGGGCCAGTCTTGGAAAAGTTCATTACAAATTGCAAATCGCATGGCCAATACAACCTTGGAATCGAGTGGCTACCGTCCAGTGGCACTCGCGATAGCCTTGTTACGAGCGAAATCGACTGGAGCCGTTGAATACCTATTAGCTTAGCATGAATGGGGAGATCGCATTACCCTGCAGCTTGACCCCTCTTCGCGCAAAAGCGAAGAGGGGGGAGCTAACTATCTGCCGTTAGAATCCGCCATTACCGCCGCCGCTTTTGGCGGCCGCACCAGCAGCCCGTAGAATTCCTTCGTCGATGGAAATACTGTACGCGCCGCCGCGTTCGATGGCCTTTCCGGTAATTTCAATTTTATCCTTGCCAGCGTATTGCTGGATCGTTTGCAGGGCATTATCCAACAAAGGATTGGGTGAAATGGCTTGAGCAAATCTGAGGATTTGAGTGGCGTCCAGAGTCGCGTCTCCGAGCGAGACAGGTGCCTCGCCGCCCGACTTGACTCGGTCGATGGCGGATTTCAACGCTCCATCGCCCGCAGGATCGACAGATATAATGAACGCCTTTTCGGCAGTGGCGATATTAATATTCAATTTGTTACCAAAGAATTTCTGCGCAGCGCGATCGGCTATTTTAACGTCGGCCGTGATGCGATGCAGCGTCATGCCCTGGTGCGTTGCGTACCCGAATTCGAAGGTCGGTGCGCCGGTTTCGCCAGCCAAGCCCGCCGCAATCTTCTTAAGTTCGGTTTCTAACGCTCGGCCATCAGCAACGCGCCCACCGACAATTACGCGCAGGGTATCATCCGCCAGCATCACGCTGCCGGCGCCGTCAAAGGCTCCCTCTTGAATTGTCTTTTCCAGGATCGTACCCAATCCTTGCAGAACTTCTTTCGTAAGTGCTTTGACTTCCTCAGGTGCGCGCATTTGCGCTTCCAACTGAGCCATGGTGTTTCGCAGGTTCAGGATCTGCAATTGCTTGTCTTCCTCTGCGATTTTCGAAGTGAATCGAAAATTCGCCGCAGCAGCAGGATAGGCCAGTTTCGTGAAATATGAAGTCAAGTTTTTCAGTTCGGCTACTTGATTGGCTAGCTTGGTGCCTGCCACGAACTGCGCTTGGCTGTCGATGGTAACGCGCTGTTTGGCGGAGTCTACGTTCCAGCCGATAGTAACCTGCTCGGTATCGGTCAACAGGGATTCGAGTTGTTGCATGTTGGCCTCGCTCAGTTCTTCCGCTAGGGCCTTCTCGTCAGCCGAGAGGCCTCTTTGTTCGGCCATGCCTCGCTGCATGCCGGTCCGCATCTGATCAATGGCCCAGGCTTTCATCTCAGCAGGCAGAGCTTGCACGTCGATGCGCATCGCCAAGTTGTATTGTTGCGGCAAATTGCCCAAGCCAACCGACGGGTCGGCAGGCAAATTGGTCAGCGCTTCTTCGGACTGGGCAACGAACATCCAGCTACCGCTTTGTTTGGCGTAGATGGTTTGACCGTTGGCGTCGATTTCAAACAGTCCATCTCCCAGGTCATCTGGTTCGATGCCCATTCCTGCCAATGCGCCGAAGAATTGCTCTCGGTCAGCCATGGGCATAAACACGGTTGCCGAAGGAATTTGGCCATTCAAGGTTACTGATACACCGAGCGGCTTGGAGCGATCGATTCCCTGCGTGTACTGGTTACCCATCATCATGAAGATGCCGCCAATCTCGGGGACGTTGGCTGCACGAAGCAGATAGGTCGTATCTTGCATCAGACGATCGAGCGGCGAAATAGAAATTGTGGCTATCGGGCGCGGTGCCTCTTGGGCTCGAACTAAGCCGCTAGAACAGACCGCCAGGCACGCGGCTAGAAATACGAAACGACGGAAACGCATACGGAAGCTCCTCGGTTTGGATCCCAGTTTCAGAAAGTCATGCAAGCGTCCATCGCGAGACGCTGTTACATGATTGGCCATAAATATCCAAATTCACGGCGCGATAACCTCAATAAGCTAACGCTTTCACGAGGCTCTGGATAGCGGCGACCACAGAACACAGGCACACCAGAGCACAATTGTCTGCCAACGCCTGCGGTCGCAATAGGAGAAACGGGGGCTCGGCGACCATGGACAGCCAATTACAACAACCAGAGAGAGCCATACCGTCTGATTATCGTTCGCGGAACGTAATACGCCCCTTGGTCAGATCGTAGGGGGACAACTCCACTCGCACCTTATCACCAGGGACGATACGAATGAAATTCTTCCGCATGCGGCCAGCAACGTGCGCAAGAACCTCCGAACCAGTCGACAACTGTACTTTGAACCGCGTATTTGCGAGGGCTTGGGTTACGGTGCCCTCAACTTCGAAAGCTTCTTCTTTTTTTGCCATGCGTGTTCCTGTGTTCGCATTGAAAGCAGGTAAACTAGACGATTCCCCGCATTCGCTCTGTAAACTAATTCATTGTTATAGATCATGAACCCGCATCTCGTCCAGGAAGCTTCGCCAACAATGCCCCGAATAGGTCAAGAACGGTTCGCCTTCTTGCTCTGTCAGCACGGTACCGAACCCACGCTAAAGTCCAGGTGGATCGATAAATCGGGCAGTTTTCGATTGGCCTTTTCGCGTCCAGGACTGCTGACATTAAAAATTAGCGAAGATACCTCGCCCCCCCCATCCAGCGACCAAGCTGAGTGGAGCCAGCAACAAGTCGGCCGACTTTCCAGCGATTGGATGGTTCGCCTGGCGGGATTGGCATTGGGAACCGTGCGCGGCACCCAAGCGGAAAGTATGGTTGACGAGGCAATCTCTTTAGCGGGGCACGACTGGGATGCGATTCATGTTATCCAACGCGACTTGGATTTGCCCGGGTTGAAGGGATATGAACCCGGAACCACCGAGCTGTGTCGAGAGATTTCCAAATTGTTTTGTCAGCAAATGCAGCAGGATGGTGTTGTACCCCGCGCGAATATCGAAGCCGAGCTGGGGCAACGCGTGCTCGACATTGTGTTGATCGAACCTGATCATTGGCTCATCGGCTACCACCGCGTGACCCGCAGCCACGAACGTTGGCCAGGCGGTGCCTATAATGTGCCTGTGCCTAATCAAATGATCAGCCGCGCCTACCTCAAGATGGCCGAAGCCATCGCCTGGAGCGGTTTGCCAATCGCGCCAGACGATTGGATTGTGGAGATTGGTAGTGCGCCGGGCGGTGCCTGTCAGCGACTCTTGGATCTCGGCCTGCGCGTGACTGGCATTGATCCAGCCGAGATGGACCCAATGTTGCTCGATAATCCGCGTTTCGAACATTGGCGCGGCAAATCCTCCGCAATACGACGCAAAATGTATGCAAAGTTCCTGTGGCTAGCCGCCGACGCAAACGTTGCACCGAACTACACTCTCGATTGTGTCGAAGATATCGTCCAGTATAAAACGAGTCAGATTCAAGGGCTGTTGCTCACGCTCAAACTGTCATCCTACGACTTGGCGGAGAAAATGGATGAGTACGTGCAGCGCGTGCGTAGTTGGGGCTTCGATCGTGTTGAAGTTCGCCAACTGGCCTCCAACCGCCGTGAATGTTGCTTGATGGCTCAGCGATGAGCGTTTCACTATGCGACGGAAATTTATCGAGGATGGCTAGTCGTCAAACTTCACATATCGCAAACGCAAGGCGTTGGTGACAATTACCAAGTCCGAAAGAATCATTGCAAAAGCAGCCATGATTGGATGCAACTCGCGGAGCATCAATGGTAGAAACTTGAATCCAGCCAGGACGCCTGCCGCGATGGGAATAAGCGCTACATTGTAAGCGAAAGCCCAGAACAAATTCTGCTTGATATTGCGAAGCGTGGCCGCTGACAGTCGTATGGCTTGTGGAATGCTGTTCAAATCTCCGCGAAGCAAAGTTAAATCAGCGGATTCTATGGCTACGTCCGTTCCTGTGCCGACAGCAATGCCAATGTCCGCTTGCGCTAGGGCCGGGGCATCGTTGATGCCGTCGCCAATCATGGCCACAACTTTGCCCTTCGCCTGCAGTTCGCGAATGCGTTGCGCTTTGTCGCTCGGCAGTGTTTCGGCCATGACATCCGTTATTCCAACTTGAGCAGCGATGGCTTGCGCGGTATGCCTATTATCGCCCGAAATCATCGCCACCTGCATTCCCATTTTCTGCAATCGCTGCACCGCCGCATGCGACGTCGGCTTGATCGTGTCCGCGACAGCGATCAGGCCGAGGACCGTTCTCTCGCGTGCTACCCACATCACAGACTTGGCTTGTTCTTCCAGTTCGTTTGCTCTTACATCTAACTCGCCTGTATCTGCCTGTGCCTGGTTCATCCACACGCGATTGCCCACATAGATGGAAGTGCCGTCAAGCTGGGCCATAACTCCCCTGCCTGGCGTTGCCTGGAAATCTGAAACAGCGCTCAGTTGGATTTCCCGCACTTGGGCAAGTTTCAAAATCGCGGCCGCGAGCGGGTGTTCGCTTCCGCATTCCGCTGCGCCAGCAATTCTAAGCACCTCGGATGTTTCATGCCCGGCAGATGGAATCACATCGGTCACGCTTAGTTTGCCCTCCGAGATAGTTCCGGTCTTATCAAAAACGATGTGCGTTACATCTTGCACTCGTTGCAACGCTTCGCTCGACTTAAATAGGATCCCGCTTTCCGCTCCCCGTCCCATGCCTACCATCACAGCCAGTGGAGTAGCTAGCCCCATGGCACACGGACAAGAAATAATGAGCACCGATATGGTGCGCAGCAGCGATTGCGTAAAATCGCCGAACACAAAGTACCAGACTACGAATGTCAGGCCTGCGATCAATAACACGACCGGCACAAAAACATTTGAAATGCGGTCAGCCAGCAGTTGGATTGGGGCCTTGGAAGATTGCGCTTGCTTCACTTGTTTAATGATTTGAGCCAAGGCGGATTCGCTGCCGAGCTTCTGTGCTTCAATCGTAAGCATACCTTCGCGATTGATGGTGGCTCCGACAACACTCATACCAGCCGATTTCTGGACGGGGAGGCTTTCACCGGTGAGCATGCTTTCATCGACGGCCGAATTTCCGTCGACCACAACTCCATCTACTGGAACCCGTTCCCCAGGTCTGACCACGATGCGATCGCCAACTACGACCAGCGCAAGTGGCAAATTGACTTGTTCGCCGTTGCGAACAACGCAAGCCGTCTTTGCCTGCAGGCCGAGTAGTTTCTGAATCGCGGCGCCAGTGCGACCCTTGGCCTTACTTTCGACTATTCGTCCGAGCAAGATCAAGGTGATGATCGTGGCTGAGGTTTCAAAATAGACGTGCTCTCCCCAACGCATTGATCCGAGAGTTTGCGCCAACATGACCACGCAACTCGTTACGTACGCGGTGGTGGAACCCAGCGCTACCAAAACATCCATGTTGGCGAACCGATTCCTCAGCGAATTGGCGGCGCTGCTGTAGTACTCTTTGCCTACATAAAATTGCACCGGAGTGGCTAGAGCGAACATCAACCAGTTTACCCAAGCAGCGTGAGCCCAGTGCCCCCACACTCCGAAATCGCGTCCCATGCTGAGAATGAATAGCGGTACTGTGAAAACGAGTCCGACCAATAATCTGCGCCACTGCCGTAGACTGTCTGCCTGGTTCGCCACATCCAGCGCGTCCTCCAACGATTCACTGGGGGCTACTTCGACAACATCGAAACCGGAATCACGGATAGTTTGAACTACCTGCTCACGCACAATCTGCGATTCATCGAACGTAACGGTTACGCTACTGTTGGGAAAGTTTACCGCCGAGGATGAAACTCCCTGTTTGCGGCTCAGCGCTATCTCGATGGACTTTGCGCACCCAACGCAAGTCATTCCGGACAGTGGCAGGTCGAGCGTTTTTAGCGGCATTGGCAATCCTCCCTAACTTCAAATCAAACAAAGAACCTTGGTCTCTGACCAGTTGATCAACGCGAATACGATGGCACTGACCCTGCGCAAAACTTGACCGCACGCCAATCCTGGACTTGCGACTAGCTTGAAACAGCTACTTAAGTAGTCGATGAATGTAGTCTTTGAATCCAAGCATATTATCGGGCGCGCCGTCCCCGACGATCACTGCCCCCTGTTCCGGAGCAGGACGCAGACCGTGGCTGCCGCGGACTAGGGTTGGATCTAGTGGAATGACATCCATGCGATACCGCATCCCTATTTTCTTTTGTGCCAACCGCAAAGCGGCTCGTATTTTCGACGTCGAAAACAACTCGCAGGGGTCGTAGCCCGGTTTGCGATGAATGTCTACTGTTCGTGCGAAATCTGGCGCGCGAGCTTCATCAAGCCAATAGTAGTATACAAACCATGCATCTTGGGCTGCCAATGCAATCAGTTCTCCGCTGCGGGGGTGATCCAGCTCCAAATCGCCTGGTTCGACGACACAGTCAACACCGTCTAGCGACTCTACAATACGCCGAACCTCGTTGGTCGCACTCGAATCATTGATAATTAAATGCGCTAATTGGTGATCCACCACAGCAAACGCTCTTGATTCCAGCGGCTGGAGCGTCTCGCCAAACGGCCCATCGCGAACCACCACATGTCCCGATTCGCGAAGTGCGCGATTGATCAGTATCGGCCGCGATACGGGAACTAAACCGTACTCGGAGACTACAACAATTTTCGCGCCGATCCGTTCGGCTGCGTCAATCACGATTCCCGCGCACTGGTCCACTTCCTGCACGCGCGCAATGTCCTGGTGGGGAAAACGTTGGAAGTCATAATCGAGATGCGGCAGATAGCACAAAGTCAATTGAGGCCGTTTGTTCTCGAGCACCTGTGCAGTTGCTCTTGCAATCCAGGTTGAGCTTGGCAATCCAGCGGTGGGGCCCCAAAAACTAAAAAAAGGGAATGCGCCCAGCGTTTCAACCAAATTGGTTTCGGTTTGGTCGAGTATTCCAAAGGCTTTCGAGCCGTCGCAGCCATAATGGGGCTTGGGGGTAGCCGACCACTTTACCGGTGCCCCCTGGTTAAACCACCAAAACATTTTGGCCGTAGTGACGCCCTCATACAGTTTTTCGCCGGCGATCAATCGGTTGGACTGTTGCCAAAAGCGAATCTCGCCGGTGTCGCGAAAATACCAACCATTCCCCACAATACCGTGGCTGCGAGGCGGCAAGCCCGTCAGCATGGTCGCCTGCGATGTGCAAGTAACGGCCGGATAGGGACTCGTCCAGGGCTGTGGTGTCCCCAAGGCGGCGATGCGCGGCGCCGACTTGACTAGTTCAGCTGTCAGGCCAACAACATTGATTACACAAACTGAGCTCATCGCATAACAGTCCCACTACATTACATACACCATGGCTAGGTAAACTGTGGTTGCTAGAACGGCAACTAACCTTGCAACCGCACGGTAACCATATCAACTTCAACGCAACCGAGCCAGCGCCCAATGCAGCTCGAAACGTCGACTAAAGCCATCAGAGGATTAGCAAATGAAGATAGTCGAAAGTCCACTCGAAGCATATGCGCACATGGCTCTTTGGAAGAGGGAAGGTGCGAGAATTGGCCTAATTCCAACTATGGGAGCTCTTCACCCGGGACACTTGGCACTAGTCGCTCAAAGCCGCAGCGAGTGCGACTTTACGGCGGTCACTATTTTTGTAAATCCTACCCAGTTTGCTCCCAACGAGGACTTCAAGCGTTACCCGCGTACCATCGAGGACGATTTGCATAACCTGCGGGAATTGAAAACCGACTTAGTATTTTTGCCGAGCGTGGATTCACTGTACCCGCCGGGCTATTCGACCTTTATCTCGCCACCATCGGTCGCCTTGCCGCTGGAAGGTGTGTTTAGGCCTGAGCATTTTCGCGGTGTAACAACGATTGTACTCAAACTTTTTCAAATCCTGCCCGCAACGGTTGCCTACTTTGGGCAGAAAGACTTTCAACAGCTCACCGTGATTCGACGAATGGTCGATGACCTCAACGTACCAATTTGCATTCAAAGCTGCGACACAATTCGCGAGTCGGATGGATTGGCCATGAGCAGTCGCAATCGCTACCTCAGCCCCAGCCAACGGCTGACTGCATTGAGCCTATCGCGAGCGCTGGAGAAAGTCTCTGAGATGCACTCTGCAGGCATTCGCTGTGTGGCCGAATTAGAAAATGCAATGACACAGGTTCTCACGTCCGCAGGTGTTGACCGCATTGACTATGCTCGAGTCGTGGACAGCGAGTCATTGGAAACGCTGGAACAGGCCGATCGACCTACGGTCGCTTTGATAGCTGTCCATGTCGGTGCAACTCGGCTAATTGATAACACCTTACTCAACCCGTAGCGTGCCATTTGAAGTATCGGTCCGCACCCCATGCCTATTACGATAGCGAGGACAGCGCGTCGATGGTGTGGGCAATTTCTTCTGCAGTGTTCGTATGTAAAATGCCCAAACGCACCATACCGTTGGGCTGTTGTCCTAGCGCGGCGCACACGTCCACTGCATAGTAGTCACCTCCCCAACAGTAGATGCCGAGCTGGCCAAGTTTGGCAGCGACGTCCTGCGACTTCATGCCCTCTACATTTAGGGTAAAGGTTGGTACCCGCTCGGCCATGCGGTCTTTGTCGGTGATCCCATAGACTTTTACATTGCAAAGCGATTTTAGACCAGCTAGCAACTGCAACGCCAATTCCTGTTCGTATCCATTGATCGCATCAAGGGCAACCTGCAGTTGTTGTCGGCGCGTGGGTGCAATTGTCGGCGTGCTGGACATTGAGTTTTGGTTGATGGTCTTCCCAATGCTGGCAATGTATTCAATCGCAGCCGTTGTGCCTGCAATCGCGGCAAAATTCTGAGTGCCGGTCATCCACTTGCCCGGTGAAACACTCGGGGACGGTCGCAACTTGTAGGGAACAAGTTCTGCGAGGCGGTGGCCGCGTCCCCATAGCAGCCCAACGTGGGGGCCGAAGAACTTGTAGGCCGAACAGACACAGTAATCGGCATCCCAGGCTTGTACATCAATCAAATTGTGTGGAGCGTGGTGGACGGCATCCAGGTAGACTTCGGCGCCAGCGGCATGCGCGATATCGACCAGTTCTCGAATGGGAGTGCGGCTGCCAACACTATTCGATGCACAGGTGAATGCGACCAGCTTTGTACCAGGCTTCACTGCTCTACGAAAATCGTCGATATCCAATGTTGCATCTTCGCGATGCACTCGTACTGTTTCAACTTGTGCACCTACGTCTTGCGCAGCCAACTTCCAAGGTGTCGCATTGCCATCGTGATCCAATTCTGTCACGACAACTCGATCTCCGCGGCTCCAGGTTCGTGAAAGCGCCCGAGAAAACGCAAACGTGAGTGTCGTCATGTTTGCACCGAAAATACACTCGGTCGGATCCGATGTGCCAAACCAATCCGCAGCCGTCTGGTGCGCCACAGACATCATTGCGCTGGTCTCTTGGCTGGTTGCAAACTGGCCGGCACTATTGGCATTATGAAAGCGATAGTAATTGCTGATCGCCTCGATGACGGAGCGAGGCACTTGGCTTCCCGCTGGCCCGTCCAAATAAATCACGCGCCGGCCATTAGCTTCATTAATGCGTTCTAGCGACGGGAATTGTGCATGCAAAGAGCAGACGATGTCTTTCAGGTTGGCCATAGTTTTCATTCAGTTAGTGCAGGGTAAGTAGGCGGCGTTGATTCAAACTGCGGTCAAAGTTCTATTTGGCCCAGGCTGGCGTGCCGAACCAATCGTGCATCTCTTTTGAGAACGGAGCGACAACTTCTGCGGGCTCGGGGCGCGTGCCTCGATCGTTGGTTTCGACCACCCAAGTTTCGAGTGCAGCGCGCAGTCGCGCGAGTGCAATTGCGTGTTCTGTCGTGGGCGATTCCACTAGATTGCGGACTTCGTCGATGTCGGTATGTGTATCAAACAGCATCTCGGGCGGAAACGGTTGCAGGAAGGTGGCGGTTATCTCGTCAAGCGTTCCCTGGCTGTGCATCTCGCGAATCAAAGGTTGTACCAAGAAACATTTTTCCTTATAGCGATTTAATGTTGAGAAACTGGCGTCGGGAGTAAAGGTGCGAATATAGTGAAATCGACCATCGAAGGCCGAACGCTGACGGATGACCGTTTCGTCGATTCGATCGCGGGCACTAAAGGCAAAGCTGCGAGTGGGGGCGGCATCGGGACCAAATAAGTTGCGGCTTTGCATTCCAGCCGGGCGCTCAACCCCGGCCAAAGCCAGCGTAGTGGCCGTAATATCCAGCAAGCTGACCACGCGTTCGTCGACAGATCCTGGCGGTGATGTCGCTGGCGCTGGGAAGTTCTTGGGCCAACGAATAATTAATGGCACATGCAGTCCACTGCGCGTGCACCAGTGAATGCCACGAGGTTCCATGCGTCCATTGTCGGCAAAAAAGATGACGATTGTATCGTCAGTCAAATCTTCCCTCTCCAGTTGTTCGAGAATCCAACCCACGCGCACATCTACGCCCGATGCGGAGTTTAGGTATCGTGCCCATTCCTTTCGAGCGTCGATGTGATTGGGAAAATAGATTGGAGGAGTTACATTTTCTGCGGTAGCAATTTGAGGATGCCATTCCTCGCCCACCCAGGGAACACGCGACTTTTCGGCACTCTTGCGGTCGTAAATGTCGTACTCTGCCTCCGGTGTATTTATTTGTGCAAAGAAGGGCTGGTGCGAACCCATCTGCGACCAGTCGTTGGAGCTGTAGAGAGGTCCTTCGTTCACAAAATTCAGATCTAGCTTGCCGGTGCCCACGACGCGTTGCCCCATGGTTTTTACATTCGCTGTAAAGTAACCAACATCCTGAAGTCGCTGAGTCAGGGGGCGAACACCGACTGGCAAACGGAATTGGTCTTCGCGATGCGATCGCATGTTGTGCGTGTCGGTTGTTATTTGATACATGCCTGTCATTATCGCCGAGCGACTGGGCGCGCATACGGGCGACGTAGCATAAACGTTGGTAAACCGAGTGCCCTCAGCCGACAATCGATCGATATTGGGCGTACTGACATTTCGGGCACCGTAGCAGCCGAAGTCAAGCGAAAAATTCTCGGCAACAATCCACACAATATTGGGCCGTTCCGCGCCGCAGCTACCCGATCGCAAGGCTGTGCACAGCGCAACGCAAGCCGCAGCCACCACGGTCGCGCGCAAAATAAACTTGGGGCGGTAGGCCGGTTTGACGCTGGGTTTCATGGACGGACTCCTAAACAAGGCACAATGCCCCAAAATGACAACTTTTCGGCTTCAGAATCGCGCTGGCAGTGCAGCTCGGATGCTAGGTTTCGATGGGGAACTGTTTTTCTGGGTGTCCCCACTCTGCCCACGAGCCGTCGAAAACACGCTTGGGATTGGGCAGGATTAGTTCGCATGCCAGCAGGATGATACAAGCTGTTACACCTGAGCCGCATGTGAACGCAAGCGGGCCGTCTCCCAAATCAAGCTCATGGATGACCTTGGCAAGTTCGTCTATAGGTAGGAACTGGCCATCGCGCAACACCAGATCAAATGGTAAATTTAACGATCCCGGAATGTGACCACCATGCAGCCCCTGCCGAGGCTCTGGCTCGACTCCGCAGAAGCGTCCTCTCGAACGCGCATCAACCAATTTGGCCGACGGATTGGCAAGATTCGCAAGCACCCATGCGGCATCGCAAACAAGCTCAGAGTTTAGTCGCGCTTCAAAGTCGCCATCCTGCTCGACCGACGGGCGCTTCGTATCGGTGTCAAATCCAGCCGAGATCCACTTGGGAAGCCCGCCGTCGAGCACAGATACTCGGCCGTGCCCCATAGCTCGGAACATCCACCAAACGCGTGGGCTTACATAAATCCCATGATGATCGTAGACGACGATTTTGCTCTTGGAGTTGATTCCGAGACAACGGCTAGCGGCAGTAAAAACTTCCGGACTAGGCAGATTGTGCGGTAGATCGGTGTTCTTATCGGAGAACACGCCATTCAAGTCAAAGAATCGAGCGCCCGGTACACGCTGCTCGGCCAAGGGATGCGGTCCAACCTCGCCAATTTTAGGGATGGTAGCATCCAGAATTACCAAGTCGGGATCACCTAGATGTTCGCTTAGCCAATCGACTGAAACTAGCGGTGTCATAGTCATGGTTGCCTACCCCCTGCAATGCCTGCGTGGCCGAATGAATCGGACAAAAAAAAGGTGAACTCTGGCTGCTCGCCGTACGCAATTGCTGTGCACGTGTTGATTGACCGGTGTTCTGACTCGTACGCAGCTTACGCGAATCTTTCATCACCGGGCTCAAGCAGCACTATTTGAATGCCGAGGCGGTGAACGCCAACCTAGTTGAAGGCAGGATCCTCTGGCATCTTCGTAGGGTCGATGCCTTCCGCTAGGATATCGCGGCCGATTTTCTTAACGGCCAACGACCAAAGCAACTCTGGATCCGAAAACAAATGCTCGGGACGAATGTCCCAAACTAGCCAGCCTCCTCCGCGCAATTCGTCTTCCAGCTGATTGGCTGCCCAGCCCGAATAGCCGTCAAACACGCGGTATTCGCCACCGCTATGCTCCGGCTCTCGACTAGGATCACATATCTCCAATATTCGATCTTGATCGGATGCAATGTACACCGAGCGCACCGATTTATGTTCGCACTCCTGTAGCAGCATCAACGGTCCATCGACTGGGCCTCCATAGTAGACCGGCATATCGTTTTCAACCGACTCTCCGGCAATCTGCTCGAGCAACGCACCAACGGTGATATGTAGGGGGCGATTCAGCACAAGTCCTATCGCCCCTTCCTCATCATGACGCAAAATATAGACGACGGAGCGCAGGAAGTTGGGGTCGCTCAG
>JBGSTP010000052.1:0-57665 GCA_041736515.1 Pirellulaceae bacterium | reverse complement strand
TCCCAAGGCGACTGCAGACCACGTGGAGACAGCTGCAACCGATACGAGGCCGATAGCTACGGCCGTAGACAGCGACGCCACCAGAGGATTGCGGCGACACCACCTCCAGCTTCGCTCCCACAGCCCGACAGGACGCGCGCGGATCGGTTCTCCCCGAACAAATCGCCCGAGGTCCTCCCCCAACTCTCTACAATTGCCATATCTCTTTTCAGGTTCCTTCTGCAGGGCCTTAAGGCAGATTGTCTCAAGGTCAACAGGCAGATTTGATTGCAATTGTCTGGGGGCGATTGGTTCCTCCCACAGTACCTTGAGGATAGTATCAACTGGTTTGGCTGCCAGAAAGGGAGGCCGACCTGTCAGAAATTCGTACAGCATTGCACCGAGCGAGTACTGATCCGTGGCAGGCCCAAGTTCGTGAGTGCTACCTCGAGCTTGTTCTGGCGACATATAACTCGGCGTGCCCATGATGGTGCCTGTGCGAGTACTCGAGGAATCGTCTGCATCCTCCAGACGTTTTGCGAGTCCAAAGTCGGTAACCTTGGGAACTCCCTCTAGCGTTCTGAGGACGTTGGCAGGCTTGATGTCTCGATGGAGCACACCGTGGTCGTGAGCGTACTGCATGGCATAACATAGAGTCTCAGTCAGTTTCGCGGCATCCATCGCAGGCAACGGTTTTCCTGCTAAGACTTTATCAAGACTGTCTCCATTGACGTACTCGAGTGAAAAGAAGGGGAGTTGCTCGTGCTCTCCTACTTCGAATATTTGAACGATGTTCGGATGCTGAAGATGAGCAACTGCCTTTGCTTCGGAAATAAAACGTTGCAGTTGTTCCTGCGAAGCGTGAGAACCTGCCAGCACCATTTTCAACGCTACCGTACGTCCAAGTTGTTCGTGCTTTGCCTTATAAACGATCCCCATTCCTCCACGGCCGAGGACCTTCTTGATGGAATAATGCCCGACTCGATCCGGCAGGTTCGATGTGCTGGGCCGCGCGGAAGGGCGATGGGAGTGAAAATCAGTCGTATCACCACTCCCTAAAGAAAAGTCAGCTGTAGCACCAACAGACGATTGGTCGACGGTGGGAGTGTACGCGGAGGTGTTTGGTAAGTTTTGTCGACCTTCCTGCTCTCCGTCGGGCTGAGCTTGAATCGAAGGTTTCGCTGGATTCGCTTCATCACGATGGATCGTCTTGTTCAAACTCAACTTCATTTCAGGATCTAGTTTGGATCGATCAATCCCAGACTGTGCACCCACAGTGTCGTCCATTGAGTAGCGCGAATCTGGATCTACAGTTTCCGCAGATCCCGAAGAATCGGCCGTCAGTTCTTGGTTGGGTTCTTCGGGTACCGAGTTTGGATCGTTGGGTGTCATTGGTGTTTCCCTGATTCAATTTCGATCGACAGGTCAAACGTGGAGTCGCGGACCTACCACCATCGATCGATGTCCCGTTGCGATTCCGCGCTGCTACGATCGCGAACGCGATCTGCAATTGAACCCGACTCAATCTGAATATTTGCGAAGAACCAATCGACGCCACTGTCTCCCCATAGGGAATCTTCGTGGAGATCATCGAACACGGTATTGCTCGAGGAACTTGTTTGATTCGACTTCAAGAAGTGACTTCCATTCTTGCGATTCGTCCAGGAGGAGCCACTTCCAGTTCCTAAGATATTTGCCTGTCGCTGTGCGTAAGTTCGATTGCTGGCCCACTCTTGCATGATCGATTCGATCGCGAATCTGCGGTCATCAAAACTGAGCGCATTGGCATGATTGTAACCGTTGTCGTAGATGGTATATCCCGCGATCAAGATATCATCGTGGGAATCACCATAAATCTTGTCCGCACCTGTTCCGCCGATCAAAATATCGCGGCCATCTCGGCCGTACAAAATGTCATCCCCTTCGTCACCGAAAAGAATATCATTCCCCTCACCTCCTTTGACCTTGTCGTCTCCAAATCCACCCCAGATCGTAGCATCGACTTCGATATCGTCGTCCAAGGTAATGTCGTCATCGCCACCATGGCCAAAGACAAGGATCCTGTCGACATCTCCATGCATCGTCCCTTTATACTTCACTTTGTCTTCACGATCCTTAATCTTGATCTTTAGATAATCTCCACTTTTATCCTTGATCTTGATCGCATCGCTTCCTTGGCTCCCGACAACGACAAGAATGCAGTCCCCGATATTGCCAGGTAGCGGGTCGGTCATGATCGCCCAGCCAAGAACGACAAACGGTTTAGCAACCTCCGTGCTCACCATTCCTCGACCATCGGTAGTGGTTGCCCGAATTGTGAAGGCACCCGACGGCGAGACTGTCGTGTAAGTATGAGAGACGGATTCTGTCGATGAGCCAGTAACGACCGTCAGCGGAGAGCCATCGCCCCAATCAACAATGTAGGTAAATTGGCCACCTTGATCGATGGTATCAGCATCGATCGCGGATAACTGAATCGTTGAAGTTTCAAAGAACGCTCCATCGGCTGGAGTTTGGATTGTAATTTGAGGTGCATGATTCAGTCCATTAGCGACGTTAATTGTCGACTCGACATGGCGTGATCCTCCATCCTCATCACTCGCTGTCAGGCGGATCGTATAACTTCCGACGACCGTTGGAAGGAAAGAGAAGGATGTGCCTGTTCCAGTGAAGGATGGAACTGGATTCAAATCCTGGAAGATATGCCACGTCAAGGATACGGTATCGGCTACACCAGCAGGGTCGCTCGCACTTGCGAAGAGATGGATAGGCGTCCCAGTCACGCGTGGACTGCTGATCGTATCGATTGACGGCAATGGTGCTACGTTGCTGACTGTAATCGCAAAAGAGCCCAGATCGCTCGCTAAATCGTCGTTGATCAGGGTGATTAGGACACTGTAAACCCCATTGTCGGGATAGATATGAGCGAGATTTAGTCCTGTGTGTGGGGTGATTGCCGTGTAGACCACAACCGGTGTTCCATCCCCATAGTCTACGAACGCCATCCACGAATCAGCACCAGGATTCGTAAAAGATACTGATGCCGAGTAGAGATTACCTTCATCCAACGTCGCACCACTAGGTAGACTTCCCATTTGGATTGAGTAGTCTTCACCAGGACCACCATCGAGGACATCGACTCCGCCACGGCCTTCCAGCGTATCGATCAAATCCAGTCGGTTGGCTTGGGCAAAGTTGTAGATGAAGAGTT
This sequence comes from Pirellulaceae bacterium, assembly GCA_041736515.1. GTDB lineage: Bacteria > Planctomycetota > Planctomycetia > Pirellulales > Pirellulaceae > Aureliella. The sequence continues at coordinate 54,475 of JBGSTP010000052.1, read as the reverse complement.
GATAGCCTCCGACATCAGTGTCATCGCGAGAATCGATAAATAGTGAAAGAGCATTGAGCTGATCTTGAGAAGGGTTAGAAATCGCTTCGAGTTGTGCAATGGCTTCGAGTAGTTCCTCTACGCCGTCGTCTCCTGCGAGTCGTGCGAAAGTGTCGACTTCGATCGAATACGTACCCGTCGAAGGCAAGCGAATGTCCATTAAGAGAGAGTCTGAGGATTCGAACTCATCATCATTCACGGCGTCGGAAAAGAAGGTCTGGACGATCTGGCCCGACTGATCACGCAAGCGCAGAATCGAGTCGATATATCCATCGATGCCGTTGTTGGTAAATCGTCTCATCGAGCGGGACGCAAGCTCTATCGTAACGAGGTCTCCGGCTTGTCCGGAAAACGTATAGTAGTCACTTTCGCTGGCATTTCCCTGCAACTCGATCGATCCAAGTACGCTTGCTGCCTGAACATAGAAATTCTTTGCGCTATTGATCCCCTTGGCCAACGTGTTTGGAACTTGGATCGTAGCAAGATCGACGTGACGGGCTGCAACAACCGAGCTCCCGACTGAAACAGACGCTGTCGCTAGAGCACTCTCATCAAAGACGACACTGTTGGCATCACTCATCGAAACCGCGATCTTGACGGCTTCCCGTTCGCCGAAGAATAGTTGACCAACATCATTGGCTCGTGTCGACCCAACTGAAGCCGGTGAACCGATAATGTGCTCGAAGGTTTCAAAGGCCGCCGATACCCCTTGATATTGAGGCTTGAAAGAAGCTACACCAGGTGGAGAGTGAATGCCAAAGCCAACGGGACCGAACGAATCGTAGTGACGCAACCCGAGCAGGTGAGCCAATTCATGAGCGGCGATCTTTACGGAAAGGGCAACAAAATTTTCGCTCGTCGCCGGTGGCTTATCCTGGCCAACGGATTGCTCTGCATCCTCAGGAAGGGATTCCACAAAGTCTTCATTGGCTGGTACAGGGACTTCAATACCTCCCAACAATCCATTGACCTGAACAATCGCTGTACCACCATAGTTCTGATTCCCCAAGTCGATCTCGCTCGAATCGCCACCTGGACGTCCAGAGGGTGTGTCCCCATTGAATTTGATCGTTACGAAATCAGTAACTCCCGCATTTGCGATCGCGGATAACGACTGGGTGAAACGCACGTCGAACCAGCGTTCCGGACTCGAATACAATCTTGGTGTCGTGCCATCTGTTTCGTATCCATAGTAGACCCCTTCCACCCTTCTCTGAATTTCATCCCTCTCGATGGTTGTGTAGACATGTTCTCCGATTGCTCCATTGGTCTCGTTGTCGAAATCGAGATAGACCCATTGGGTAGGTCTTGTGTAAGGCACCGGATTGAGAGTGGAAGCGGGATAGTAAAATTGGGCTCCCCCAATGTAGTTGTCACGATCATTTCCCTGAATCACGTCGGCGCCCGAGCTCCCCAAAATACGCTCAAGTCCCATTCCGTGCGAAAGCTGTAACGTCAAGTTCCCCGGTTGTGGTTGCGGCTGGGTACTTGCTAGATCCAGAGTCACGCTTCCGCTGGAGTAGGCAGAAAAATCAAGTGTATCCGCAGAAAAATCAGCTACAACCAAATAGGCATCGTTGACTCCAACCCATCCCTGCGGTGTCCCAGCAAACTCGTAGCGATCGTCGCCATCTCCACCATCGAGCGTACTGGTTAGGACGCCAAGATTGGGTGTCAAACCTGCGTAGACGATTCGATCATTGCCCTGATTTCCTTCAAACTTTAGAATTGAAGCAGTGCCGCGAAACGAAAAGACATCGTCCCCGAGGCCGCCCAAGAAATCAACCTGCGTTCCGGACGCATTGTAGAGAAGTGAATCGTCCCCATCGCCTGCATCAAACAGGAGTCGTACCAATTCCCGTCCGCTTACTCGGAGAAGGTCCCCATGATCGCCACCCAAGAACTGAATTCCGGTAGGTAGTGTTGGGCCCGCTAGCGAATCGCCAATGAAACTTCCGGTACTAATCAAGGTATCGGACCCAACACCACCTTCAAAATCGATGAGCCGCACCGATGAACCGTTATTGAAAAGGGAATCTTCCCCATGTTCACCGAACATACGAATCTCGCCAATGTTGGGGCTATTGTTCTGCAGGGCATCATTTCCATCGCCCCCGATGAACCAAATCAGCTGCACATTGGAAGAGCTATTGAGCAACCGGTCATTTCCAATACCACCATCGAGTTTGACGCTTGAGGTCCCCAACCCAAAATTTGCAAGCACGTCGACGCCGGGTCCTCCCAACATCTCCACCGCTACTTTGTTGAGATCGAGGACATCGGACTGTGTGATATTCGATCCACGTTGAAGAAGCATGTCATCGCCGTCGCCACCGTCGAATCTCAGATCCTTCACTCCATTGGCACGGTTCTCCATTACGTCGTTGCCGACACCACCAACCATTGTCCAACCGACCAATTCGGCACCCAGATTCAAGGCAGAGTCGTCGCCATCACCTCCCAGGAACTCGAATGAGGCAGCACGGTATCCCGAATTCTGAAACAGATCCTCCTCCGCCCCCCCTTCAAAGTAAAGCCCGACAGCTTGATCTGCCTGGTTGATCAAACGATCTTGTCCATCATCATCGATTCCGGATTCGAATCGGAAGTTGGTGATTCCAATCGCGGTCGAACGGTTTACGAACGTATCATTCCCAGCACCTCCGATCATGGTAGAGAGTCGGAGGTCAATTCCTGCATTGATCCAACGTTCGTCTCCATGGCCACCCACAAATGTCAGCCCTTCAACCGATTCGCCGAAGTTGATAAGGCTATCACTCCCTTCATCCCCTTCGAAACTGATCTCACCGAAGATATTGCCAGTATTGAGTAACAAGTCGTCATCTTGTGCTCCCACGAATTGGAGGTCCGTCACGCTATTGCCATCGTTCACGAACGTATCGTTTCCTGATCCACCGAAATAGACAATCGTGGAGACGTTAGATCCATTGTTTTCAAAAATGTCGTCTCCAGCGTCTCCTTCGAAGCGTAGATTGCTTTGAGAGTCGGCATTATTCTGGAAAGCATCGTTATCGTCCCCTCCCAGAAATACGATTCCGTCCCAGCCGTTACCGTCATTGCGAAAGGCGTCGACGCCGCCAAGCCCATTGAAAAAAATCGTTGAAGGTTGGCTCGTCGTCGTTGACTGTACACCCTGAGCGCGATTGATCAGCGTATCCGCTCCGTCGCCGAGGCCGTCATCACCTTCGAAGGAGACTTCCAGTATTTCCGAGCCTGTGATGCTTAGGACATCGTCGTCCGCGCCACCTTTGAAATCGATACTTCCGATCGCTGTTCCATCAACGATGAAGATGTCTGTACCGAAATCCCCTTCGAAGGAAACTTCAAGAATGTCGCTGCCAATGGAGTAGAGGACATCGTCATCCTGCCCTCCGAAAAATGCGATAGTTTCTATCGAACTGCCACTGTTGACGAAAAGATCTTTCCCATCAAATCCTACACCTACTTCGGTTGGTGCTGCAAATCCATAGAATGTGATTGAGTGGAGTCCCGACGCTCTATTATGAAGGCGATCGCCATCCGCACCTCCACTGAACTCGATGGAATTGACAACATCTCCAAAGATGAGAAGTTCATCGGCCCCGAGGTCACCCTCAAAATCAATTATGGACACAGTCGATTCAACGGCCAGGGAGAGGAGGTCGTCATCGGCTCCACCATCGAAAAAGACAAGCCCCTGGACTTCTCCAAGAATATAGAATTCATCTGCTCCTACATCGCCTTCGAAACTGACCTCTTGTAGGGACGACTCGATGCCGAAGACCAGAAGATCGTCATCGGCTCCACCATTGAAGGCAATCGTCTGGGTCACGTCTCCGTAAACATAGAATTCGTCGGCGCCAACATCCCCTTCAAAGCTGATTTCCAGGACTGTCGATTCCGATCCCAAAACAAGCACGTCATCGTCCGCACCGCCGCCAAAGTCAATGGTTGTAGTGACATCGCCATAGATGTAGAGTTCATCCGCGCCCAAATCGCCCTCAAAACTGACCTCCTCAATAGTTGCTGTGGTTCCGAGATAGAGAAGATCGTCATCGGCCCCGCCAGAGAAATCGATCAAGTTGACACCGTCGGCAAAGACATAGAATTCATCGGCGCCAAGATCTCCTTCAAAGCTGACCTCAAGCAAAGTCGATTCGGCGCTAACGGTGAGAACATCATCATCGTTGCCACCGCGGAAGAAGAGTCCAAAGTCGCGAGGAATTGGCGAGCCTGGGACATTGGGAATCAGCGGATCGTCGAAACTGTCGGTCGAAAGAATTGTCCCTTGAACGACCATCCGGTCACGCCCATCGTCTCCCTCAAAGCTCACTTCGTTCAGGATCGAGTTAGCTGCCAACACAAAGAGATCCGAGTCGGCTCCTCCGCTGAACTCAACCGGGCCGGTAACCTCCCCATGGATAACAAACTCATCCGCTCCGACATCCCCTTCGAAGCTCACCTCGCTGACGAGGGAATCCAACGCGATTTCAAGCAGGTCATCGTCAGCACCACCATCAAACACGATCGTGCCAACCTCCCCCATGACCAAGAACTCATCTGCTCCGAAATCTCCCTCAAAGCTCACCTCCAGCACATCGGCGGTAAGCTCGATCGACAAAAGATCATCATCTGCTCCGCCGCTGAATTCGATGGAGCTCGTCACTTCTCCGAAAACATAGAAGTCATCCGCTCCCATATCTCCTTCAAAGCTAACTTCGTTTACTACCGAATCAGTCTGAATAACCAATAGGTCGTCATCGGCCCCTCCGTCGAAATCGATCAAGGACGTGACATCACCCAAGAGAACAAATTCGTCTGCGCCAAAATCTCCCTCAAAGCTAACCTCGTTCACGATCGCATCGAGTTCAATCGTTAGGACATCATCGTCTGCTCCACCATCGAAGTCGATGTATGAGGCTTCACCCAAGAGCAGGAATTCATCCGCACCGAAATCCCCTTCGAAGCTAACTTCGTTCACAATCGAATCAAGTTGAATTGTCAAAAGGTCGTCATCTGCGCCGCCATCAAAATCGATGAGTGTGGTAACATCGCCAAAGACAATAAATTCATCTGCACCTAAGTCACCTTCAAAGCTGATTTCGGAAATGCTTGAGAGGATATCGACGGTAAGCAAGTCATCATCGAGTCCTCCGCGGAACCGCAAATCGCTACTTACCCCGTGAGGTGAAAAGAGTCGATCGTTGCCTGAGCCACCATCCACCAGCGCACCGCTTGTCCCGGTCAACCGATCACTAAGGGCCGTACCTATCAGCTCCACGAATGTTCCGTCGATATCGGCCTGGTGTAGCCCCGGATTGCTCGGAAAGACATCCTGAATATCAGATGAACTGGTGACAGCAAGATTGAGATCAAAGGTCACACCGAAAGAGGTTGGGCTGAAGTCTAGAATATTACCGCCGAGATTATCTTCCACAGTAAGAATACTGTTGAAGGTCATTAGGTACCGATCGCCACCACCTCCTCCATACCCGGAATCATTTCCTTGGTGGAGAATCAAAACGTCGTCAGCAGTGCCACCATAAAGCGTATCGGTATTTGCACCTCCATCTAGGATTACTGGGACGGTCCAATTTCGCAGGTCCAATGTATCGGACCCTGCAAACCCCATTATCGTTACAAAGTCGACACCAATGGGTTGGGAACTCAAAGGAGGTGCGAAGTTGTTCGGATTGTCGTCAAGCAAAATTAAATGCGTCGAAACCGTGACGAAATCTCCTTCGTCGTCGGTAACAGTTAACGTAACTGAATAGGGGTCAGTGAAGTTTCCGTTGCGATCGATCGATAGGGTCGAAGAATTGAGACCGGAAACAACTGGCGGACTGCCAGGTCCCAGCGACGAAACGGTCCACGAATATTGAAGTGACGGGAGATCGTTTATTCCAGGATCGGAAGAAATGGCATCCAGTTCGATGAGGGAAGCGTTGCTGGAGGATTTCGGCAAAATCCTTGCAATGGGGGCAAGATTTTGAACAAGGAGGGTAGTGGTCGTCGTCGCCGAACCTCCATCTTGATCATCGGCCGTCACCGTAATCAACCCATTCGTTGCTTCGTTGTCGTCAAGATAATGATGAGTTGCCAGAAAAGTTTTGGTGGTGCTGCTAACATAGGCCAATGAACTCGTTCCATCCCCCCAATCGATCGTTACAACCGGAACATCGAGTGTCCCATGATCGCTGTATTGCCCAGTCACCGTCACCCTGGACCCTTCCGGCAGTGGACCAGTAACTGGGTTGCCACCGCTCGTGAACGTAAGGATTGGGGAAAGAGCTGGGGCCACAAAAGCAGGTGGAAGATTCTCCACGAAGATCGTTTTGGTCGCCACGACAAAGTCGTTGACGGGCATATCTTCGTCGCGAACCTTGACGGCAATAGTGTAGGCGTTTGGACCTGCGCCGGTGGGGTCATCGAGGTACCGATGCTCGATCGCCGAAATCGACGTAACTCCCGCTGCTAAATCGATCGTTTTGGGTTCGCTACCATCTCCCCAGTCGATCACGACCTGATGCTTGTCGATCGATCCTGCATCCGCGAAGCTGGCACTCAATGAAATCGATCCGTTCTCGTTGATCGAACTATTGCTAAGTACGATATCGGAGCCCGCGATAGAAGGGAGAGCATTGGCGACAGAGATTCTCTTCTTCAGCGTAGTAGGCAGCAGCGGTTCATCATCGTCCGAGACCTCGATTGTGATCTCGAAATCCGTGGCGGGTGCTGTCGAGTTATCTTTGTAAATGTGAGTCAAAGAGAAAGTACGCTGTCCCACCACCGGCACGGGGTGTACTTCCGAAGTCCCATCCCCCCAGCTTACCTTGACTGTGTGCGCGTCCAGGACACCAGGATCGACAAAGCTGCCGGTGAGAATCACCGGAGTATTCTCAGACACTATACCTGGCAAGGTCGCCACGATATTCGACGGTCGGACGTTGACCACTTCTATGACGAAAAGGCCATCGGGGGATGTATCGGATAAATTTCCGTTGTCCGTGACCGTCACTTGGACTCGATAACTGTCGCGCGGGGTGTTGCTGACCCCATCATCGACATATCGGTGCGTCGCCTGGAAAGACTGCGCTCCTGAGGGAATCGGTCCGAGATCGGAATTGGGAACATTTGACTGCACTATAGAGCCATCTCCCCAGTCGATGGTAACCACATGTTGATCAGTCAATCCAGTATCAGAAAAGAGCCCATCCAAGACTACGAATCCTCCTTCAGCGACCTTGCTGGTGATCGAAAATTTGTTGTAGGTCAGAACGGGTGCTTCATTTTGAACGAGCAACGACATGGCGGCGGAGCCGACCTTCCCTCCATTGTCCTGTACTTGAATTGACACCGTATAAATCCCACTGGAGTTGTAGGGATAATCGATGGAAAAAGCTCTCGCCACCTTATCGAGAATCAATACATGTGTTCCTGTGCCATCTCCATAATCAATGGTCGCAGACCAATCGTTCGAGTCGTCATCCAGAAAACTTCCGGTCACTGCAAGACTTTCACCGGTCCCAATCGTTGCACTGGACTGTATTGAGACGATTGGCGCCAGATTGTTTTCCAGGTCTGCTGTTGTCAAGCCGACCGCCACCACATTACTCAGTTCAGAAATCGAGCCGATTCCAACCCCAGTGATCAACGTTCCAAAACGGACCTCGTCCGGGAGTGGCAATCGAAATCGATATTGGTTGGCGCTAATAGTAGACGCCGCATGGGGTGATCCGTAGCTACCGATTGAATTGTCGAGATCTGAAACAGATCCCTCGATCAGATTCGCTGCCAGTAGCGAAACTGCTTTCCCGCGTCCATCCAAGGCCGGGGAAGAAAGGAAAAAGTCGACTCTCCCGCTGGCTGGTGAGAATCCAGCGATCTCGAGTTCCTCGCCCACAATGTTGGCTGAGATGATCACGGGATAGTCGCGGAGATTGTTTGGGTTGGTATCGAGTCCATCATTAAGGGACGGCCCAGTTGGACCGATATCGATCGTTTGTCCCAGGTTATTGCGATAGTCGTTCCCATCGAAGAGATTGGCGGAGCCTGTCGTGCTGGTCGTATCCTCTAACCGCAGCGCCGAACCGCCATTGTAGTAAATCAAGTTGCCTTGGATAACATTGGACGTGGTAGTCGCTCCAAGCATATGGACGGCGTGTGCCGAGTTGCCCAGCGCGGCCGAATCGATCGCATTGGCACCTATCCAATTGAATTGCAGATTATTGTCTGATGCTCCATTCTTCAGGACGACTCCATCGCCGTAATTTGCGGAAATGATGTTTCGGTTCGATGGACTGCCACCTAGGTTGTTGGCCGAAGCCGCATCGAATTCGATACCGAATGCTGGGGAGAGGAGCGTTCCGTTGGGAATTGCCAGAATTCCGTTCGCGCTGGTACCGATCGAGTTGGCTGTCAGAACGGTATTCGTCGAACCTGCGTTCAAACGAATTCCGCCGCCATTGTTCCCAGAAATAGTATTATTTCGAACCGTATGTGACGACGAGCCATCAATCAGGATGCCGATACCGCCGTTCCCGAGATCGTTGATCCCAGCCAGATTGGTCCCGACATAGTTACCTTCAATCGCAACCTGACTACCCAGAACACGTACCCCATAACCGGTATTGCCGCTGATCAAATTTCGCGAAGCGTTCGTTCCGCCTCCAATCGTGACCGAGTTGGCAAGTAGGTTGTTCGTCGAGATTCCACCGATCAAATTGGGAATCGCGTAGGTGCCCGCCGCATCTGCACCCACGATATTTCCTTGAATCGTCACCGTCTGGAGAGGAAGGTTTTGTTGAATCGTGGAAATGCCGACTCCCGTGTTTCCGGAAATGAGGTTCCCAGCGCCCACAGTCGTCCCTCCAATAACAACAGAGTAGGAACTGCCGACTTGAATTCCAGCAGAACTGTTGGGAATTGCGAAGGTACCCGCTATGTTCGTTCCAACATAGTTCCCTTGGACACTGACGTTTTGCGGGCCGCCGGAAAAACCAATTCCGATGCCATTATTTCCAGAGATCACGTTCCGCGCTTGGATAACACCATCGAGCGCTCCGTCATCATCGTCATCACCACCTATCAGATGAGGAGTGCCATTAGCCAGGGCGATACCGCTACCAGAATTTCCACGATCTCGTGAACCCGTGGCATCTAATCCAATAAGATTCCCGCGTATGAACTCGTTGTTGGATCCATTGATAAAGATACCGTTTGCGCTATTTCCGGAAATTACATTCCCAGATCCTTGTCCTGGAATCGATGTGAAGCCACCGACAACGGTTCCTGTACCACTTAACAACTGAATCCCGTTCAGAGCATTACCGAAGACCGTATCCCCATCGCTTCCCAAGCCGATCCAGTTTCCACGCAGCACATTATTGTCGGAAAGGACCCCAGCTTCGATCGCTATCCCTGCCCCATTGTTTCCTGAAATGACATTCCGCTGGGACTCCAAGGAACCTCCGATTGTATTGGAAGATCCGTCTTGAATAACGATTCCCGATCCTTGATTGCCGATAGAGGCGGTCCCCAGTACGTTCAAGCCAATGGTATTGCCAGCGATTGTATTGGAGGCAGTTAGCAGACCATCGTTCGTGATGCTATCGGTCAATCGAATTCCAGCGGGGACAATTCCTGGACCACCTGGGTTGCCCCCTAGATTGCGATTCCCGGAAATCACATTGGCTTCATACTCGTCCGAAATTCCATCCCCATTGGTGCCAATGCGATTGCTTCGGCTGGTGAGTATGAAGATACCGTCGTTCTGATTGGGTAAAGCACTCGCTCCGTCGGCACTGACGCCGATGAAGTTCCCGGCGACGACGTGGGATCCCGTATCGTTGTTCCCACCTTGGATGCGAATGCCGTAACCGAAATTACCACTGATCACGTTACCTTCCTTGGCATCGCTTAGACCATCTCCGTCTGTTCCAATGTGCACGGTATTGCCGGCCATCGAGGACAAACGAATTCCTGCGCCCGCAGGTTGCACCGAGGCATTGCCGATGGCAAAGGATCCTGTCCAGTCCGTACCGATGTAATTTCCTTGGAGCTTATTCCCGAAGCCTGCCCCGGTCACCTGAATGCCGTACGCGGTATTGCCGCTGATGAGGTTTCGCGACGCAGTGTCCGAACCGCCGACGGTATTGTCGCTCGCTCCAACCTCGATCCAAACACCCGTGCTGTTACCAAGGGCTGCGTCTCCCTGCGCGTTGGTACCAACATAGTTCCCTAACAGGACATTACTGGAAACGCCGACACCCGAGATAACGACACCTGTCGCTGAATTTCCGCTGATGATATTACGCGCGCCAGGGATAGAACCACCGATCGTGTTGTTGGACGCGCCCGACGTGATCTCGATTCCAGTTTCGTTCGCCATGGATGCTGTACCGGAGGCATTCGTTCCAATGTAGTTGGCAGCGATAGTGTTTCCCGAAGCATTAAGCGTAAGCAATACGCCTTTCCCTAAATTTCCGGAGACAACGTTGCGGTCCGCGGCTGTCGTACCACCAACCATCACACCAACAGCACCAGCGATACTGATACCGTCTCCCTGATTGGCCAAAACGTCTGTACCATCGTCGTCCAACCCGATGATGTTTCCGGCAATCACGCTACCGTTTGCTGGTCCACTTACATAGACCCCGTGTCCAAGTCCTCCGGAGTTGCCAGAAATAACGTTATCGCGAAGTATGTTTGCTCCATCTTGAATGCTAACCCCAGTGCTATTGCCAATTGGAAACTCACCGGTTACGTCAGTACCGATAAAGTTGTTTCGAATCAGGTTGCCAGTTGCTCCTGTACCCGAAGTTAAGACACCAAAGCCAGCGTTCCCGGAAATGATGTTTCTCGACGCTGCTGTCGCACCACCAATCACATTGTTCGCGGTGGTGATACTAATGCCGCTGCTTGCGTTGCCAATGGACGAGGCGCCGTCTTTATCCGTGCCGATAAAGTTGCCTGCGACTGTGTTGCTGTCCGTGCCCGTGCCATTCATCAAGACTCCATGCCCAGTATTACCGCTGATGACATTGCCTGCGCCGACAATAGACCCGCCGACCGTATTGTGGGACGCACCTAGTGTCATCTCGATACCGGTTCCATTCGCGACCGCACTAACGCCATCATCGTCGGTGCCGATGTAATTACCCTGGATGTTGTTATTGATCGAGCCAACGTGGTGGATGCCTACGCCATAAACATCATTGCCGCTGATGATATTTCGGGCCGCTGCGGTGAGTCCGCCGATCGTATTTCCGAAAGAACCCGATTCCAGCGCAACGCCGCCTTGATTACCGCGGTCCAGTTCTCCAGTGGAATCGGTTCCGATAAAGTTTCCTTGAACAGTGGTGTTCGATGCGTTATTGATCCAGACACCAGAACCTAAACTTCCGCTGATAACGTTCTTGGAGCCCGCTACCGTTCCACCGATGGTAATATTATTCGTGTCTTTGACAATGATCCCAGCAAGCGCATTGCCTCGGACCTGTTCGGCTTGGTTCAAACCAACAAAGTTGCCAACTACTTTGTTTCCGGTCGTTCCCGGAGTTGGTAACAATGCTATTCCATAACCACCACCTCCACCGATGTAATTGGCGGCTTCCATGGTCAAGCTTTCACCACCGATCGTCGTGTTATTCGAGTTACCATTGACGTAAACGCCGGTATCGCTGTTGGCCAGAGAGGTCAGACCATCCGCTTGCAAGCCGACGAAATTGCTGGCGATCGTGTTGTTGTCGGAACCAGATACATGGACACCTACCACATTGCCGCTGATGACATTTCGTGAGGCCGAGGTAGGTCCTCCAACTGTGTTGTTGTTAGCCCCCTCCGAAATGGCGACACCTTCGTTATTTGGAATAGAGGCAACACCATCTTGGTCGGTACCGATAAAGTTACCTAGGATGGAATTATTCGTTACTAGCACGCCATTCAATTCTATTCCGACGCTCATCGAGCCAATGACGTTTTTGGCGTTCGCCGACAGACCTCCGATAGTGGTGTTGGAGACGCCATGGCCGAAGGCTTCTTGCAGAAGAATCCCTGTGTTGGTTGTGTTAGAACGACCAAACTCACCCGTTGGATCGAGCCCAATGTAGTTTCCGGAAATGCTTGTCCCTGTCGTTGCACCCAAGCTTCCTCCCGAAAGAAGAATTCCTGGTGCGCCATTGCCGCTTGGGACGATCACGTTTCGCTCGTCGGCGTCGCTTGCGCCATCGGCATCCGAACCGATACGAGTATCCGTCGCACCTGCAACCCATATTCCCCGAATCCCAGTACTGAGCGTCGCGCCTGATACATCGAGCCCCAATCGATTTCCGGCGATTATCGTTCCATCAGGAGCAGCACCGGCGTCTTGCAGAAATATGCCTGCCGTCGAAGCAAAGCCGATCAAGTTACCTTCATCGGCATCATTGGTTCCGTCATCGAACGTGCCAATCACCGTGTCGACGGCACCATTTGCGACATAGACTCCATATCCAAAGGATGGAGCGATCAAACTCAAACCGTCGGCAGTCAAACTGACACGGTTGCCTTGAATGCGATTACCAATCGCATTGGGACCAACCACTACGACGTCACCGGCATTTCCGCTAATCACGTTTCCTGCGCCTGCATCTCCGCTGCCAACAAAGTTACCTGCGGCGTCAGAGATTAGTACTCCATTATCGTTCCCACGAATGGTCACGCCGTCGCTATCTATACCGATGTAGTTCCCGTAAATCTGATTTCCCGTAGTCCCGATACCGGTGATCAACACACCGTTTTGCGAATTACCGCTGATGATGTTCCTCGCGGCAGGTGTGGTGCCTCCAATCGTATTTGAAATCGCTCCGTCAGCAATTTGAACGCCGTCGACATTCCCCAGCGGGCTATTCCCGTCGCTGTTCAATCCGATTATGTTTCCTTCTACGACCACGCCTGTCGTACCCGCTCCGCCACCACCAATAGAGAGCCCTGGCCCTGTGTTTCCTGAAATAACATTGCCAGCCCCGGGGCTGGTGCCTCCAATTGCTGCTCCTGCACCGCTAACCAAACTGATCCCACCGAGCGTATTTGGCCTAGCAACGCTACCGCCGCGGTCGGTGCCGATGTAATTACCCTGGACTCGATTGCCGACCCCCGCACCGGCAATGACTACGCCGTAGGAACTTCCTGAGATAATGTTTCTGGCCCGGTTATCGCCATCCAAAACACCATCATCATCGTCGTCTCCGCCAAGCAGGTTGTTAGTGGTACCGCCACCGAACACCACCGCATAGGAACTATTCGCTATGACCGTAACACCGTCCGAGGCTAGACCGACCAAATTGCCTGGAATGATGTTCCCATCGGTCAGCGGACCGATCAATGAAATCCCTTCGCCTCCATTGCCGCTGATGATATTGCCTGCTCCGGTGCCCGCGATGCTGGTGAAACCACCGATAAGGTTACCCGTCGAACCATTGGGGACTTCAATTCCAGTTCCGGAGTTTCCGAGACCAACCAATCCCGTCACGTCAACACCAATGTAGTTTCCCTGAATCGTGTTGCTGGTAGAAGCCAGATAGATGCCCGGTCCATTGTTGCCGGAGATGACATTACGCATATCTACAGTTGTGCCACCCAGAATATTGTTGTTTCCTGCGAAATGCACTCCGCGGCGACTATTGCCTAGGTCAACCGCTCCAGTTACGTCGGTTCCTATATAGTTACCAACGATCGTATTCGCCGTGGAGGTCGGCCCCATGACGACGATGCCATCAAAGTTTCCGGAAACTATGTTCCTTTCGTCTGCGGTCAACCCACCGATAACATTATTTGAACCGTTATTGATGAAGAGGCCGTGCAGGGAATTTCCGATTGCTGCAGTTCCCGAAAAATCGGTTCCAATGAAGTTTCCCTTTACCTGATTTCCTGCTAATCCTGTATCAATCAAGATGCCAGTTTCGTTTCCACTAATGACGTTCCTTGCACCAGGAATGGTTCCCCCGATGACATTGTTTGGAGATGCTCCATCGATTTGAATTCCTACGATGTTTCCCAAATCTAAAGTACCCGAGTTGTCCGTTCCAATGTAATTACCAGTGATGTTGTTTCCCGTTCCAGAAAGATTGATCAACACACCGCTTTGCGTGTTACCGCTGATGATATTTCTTGCACCCGGCGTGGTACCTCCGATGGTATTGTTGAACGAAGAATTGGTAATGACGACACCAGCGGCGTTGGGCAATGCAGACAAGCCATCGAAGGTCGTTCCGATCCAATTGCCAGCGACGGTGTTTCCATTGGCGCTGGCAGACAATTGAAGCCCTGCGCTCGAATTGCCGCTAACAAGATTTCCGTCCCCGGGGTTCGACCCACCGATTGTATTTCCCGTCGCGCTCACGATCAGCACTCCGACCGGATTCGAGATCGATCCGGTGCCAGCGAAATTGGTACCAACTTTGTTTCCACGAACGGTACTTCCGTTACTCAACAAGGTTATTCCGGTCGCGTTGTTGCCGGATACCAAGTTGTTCTGGATCACATTCCCAATGGCGCCGGACTGGACGATGATCCCATTGACGGAATTTCCTTGATCGAGCGTTCCGAGCGGATTGGTACCAACGAAGTTGCTCGAAATCGTGTTGTTCGAAGATTGAATATCGAATCCGCTGACTTGGAAGCGATTGATCGCCAGTCCTTGGATAGTGCTACCATCGCTTCCAAGGGCCAGAAGAACACCGCTCACTCCAGCACCCGCCCCTGTTCCATCGATTTCAATCAATGGCGTTCCCGCATATAGGGGTTGGGAGGTACCGTCGAGGATGATTGGATCGGTGAAGCCGGGCAAGAAGGATGCTGGCGACAATGTTTGTACCCCAGCACCACTCACGTTAAACAGTATTTGATCGAGTCCTGGACTACCATTGGCATTGCCGATTTGCTCTCGCAGACTGAAGGCCCCGGCATCGTTGGTGTTTCGAACTATGTACGCCGTTCCTTGAAGATCGTAGAAGGTGGCACCGGGTGATGCGCTGATCAAATCCCGACCGTTGCGCTGAGGAAGATTGATGGTCGAAAAATCGCCGGTTCGGCTCGCAGCTTGAATGATCCGAAAGTTCTCGCTCTTATCAGCCAAGAAATTGTTTGTTTGAAGAACGGTTAGAGTTCCATCAAGGGTGGCGTTGAGCCCAACAATCAATTGATCGAAGTCAGGTGTTAAGGCATTGGTTCCTTGGACCTCGATTTGTAGCGTCCCGTTGACACTTTGGACGTAATTACCAGTAATGTTCAAAATGCCAGGGGATTGGCCCGGTACGACGACGGCGTTGTTGGTAAAGTTCAAGCCACTTACAGTTCCGTTCCCACTGAAGATCCCGCCATTGACCGTAACCGAAGCACTAAGAGACGCTCCATTTAATAACGTGGTGGACCCGCCCGATTGGTCGTATGAAATCGCAACGGATTGAGCGTAGGAACCCCCGTCTACGACAAACGTGCCACTGTTGGTAAAGCCTGCACCAGAAGAGCCCAAATACGGATGATTGATGAGCTCCAATGTGCCTTGATTGGTGTCGACCGTCTTAATTCGGTCGAAGGAAGCTGAAGCCCCTATTAGGCTCACAGTCGCGGATGGTCCAAGGATTGTAATATTTGTCCCGGAAAACGCCATGTCCAAGACTCCATCGTTCGCAATCCAAGTGCCGGCACTAAGCGTATTGCCCACATATTGCGATACGACGCCTCCTAGGGTCAGAGTACTTCCGAGAACGCTCACAGTGCCTGAGTTGTCTAGTGCAGCGTTGATAACAACGCTACCGCTGGAATTGAGTTCGCCACTATTGCTAACCGAACCAACATGTGTTCCCGCTAGATACTCAATGTTCGCTCCAGCTAGATTGACCAATGTTCCCGACGTATTCGTGCTTATGGACATCGTGCCTTGATTGGTGATTTGACCAAAGTTTACGGATAGCCCGGGAAAGGAAAGTAGTCCAGTGTTCGTGATCATTCCATTGACAGTTGCCGAGTTCCAGGCTCCACCAGCGATGGTCGACGTTCCTAGATTGACTGAGTTTGATGCAGTAACACTGAAGCCGCCCGCAAAGTTTCCCGTTACAACTTGGAACGGAGTCAGCCCCCCCAACACGA
This sequence comes from Pirellulaceae bacterium, assembly GCA_041736515.1. Classification (GTDB taxonomy): domain Bacteria; phylum Planctomycetota; class Planctomycetia; order Pirellulales; family Pirellulaceae; genus Aureliella. The sequence continues at coordinate 38,308 of JBGSTP010000052.1, read as the reverse complement.
TTCCTACGCTCGAGTCAATTGTGGCGACGTTGACGGGAACGTTGACAGCCACTGGACTTCCGATGTTGCCAATCAAGACATCATCTGCCAACTGCGGCTGCGCGTCCGTACTCCAGTTGAGATCATTGCCCCATTGAAAGTCCCCTCCGCCCCCATCCCATGTAACAGTCGCAAGCAATGCACGCGTTTCCAGATTCTCGATGCGTGGCCTCAACGACTGTCTTGCCAACGCTACCCGCAAACGATGCTGCTTTTGATGTCGAGTTGTCGGCCGCTGTTGGAAACGAAAAAGGTTCTTGAAAAACTTCATCTCTTTTCCAGTTGGGAAGAAATCAATGGAGCAAGAAAGTTGGCAAATACTTTTTCCTAATTCGCCTAATCCGAATTGCGTGGGTTTCCCGCCAGAAAAATCCGCAAAATGGGGGTAATCAGTAAAAATCTACACTCCCTCAATTTCGGTGGCAACTAACGAGCTCGCTTGCATACCCAAAATTAACAAACCCCTCTAATGGAAATTTTGAATTGCTTATTGCCATATTCTGGGTGATCGCTGCCCAACTACCGGAACGGATATTCGCTACACCACTGCCGGCTGTCTGAATGCCAAGGCAGCATTCAGGCAGAGCTCTTGATTGCTCGCAAACCAATGATGCTTGGTTCGCGATTCGAGTAGAAATAGCGGTTCATACCGCGTTCGATCGCGACGCAAACGAAACGACGCTGCTACATTTTTTTGGGGTTCGAAGCCCTCAACGCTCCGATCTCACTCGGCATTGTCTTGTCTTCGCCGGAGACTGTCAGAAAAAGAATGCCGGCAGCGTAAGCACCTCTATGTTGTCATGTGTGCCTCATCGACGCAGACGTTTTTACAGCTTATGGCTTGGCTTTGCGACTCTTTCTCGGCTCGGAATTCGGCCCATTGCTACCTTGGTCCGCTATTGGTCTGACCAAACCAGCCTTTTGCTCCCAAGATGTTGTGCGGCTAAAAAGCGTGGAGTAGTTCTCGTAGCCATGACCGCGCGCGAGATTGGCAGTAATGGCAAGAAGTTCGGCATCGTAGTGCTCACGCATGACGGCAAGCGTAGTTGTGTGAGCAGCGTCTGCGATGAGGTTGATCATTTCGTAGCGATCTCGGCCAGTATGAAAGAGTTCCTCGGTGGGTTTCATTCCTTGGGCGTAATACCAGTAAATGTACTTCCATTCGGGAGTAACGACGGCCATGGATTGGGCGGAGGCAATGCCCCAAAAATTGAAAAGCGGGAGAAAATCGCGAATCTTACCAGCAGGGTTATCGAGAAGTGGCAGAAGACTCTTGCCATCCATGGATGGCGCGGCTTCGCCGGCGAAAGCCAAGATTGTCGCGGCCATATCTACGTTGCCAGTTACTGCTTCGCAGAGCTTGCCGCCCTTCTCAGAACCCAGACGCGGATCGTAGATAACTAACGGCGACTTCGAACCTTCCTCATAGGGGAGTACTTTGTCCCCAAAGCCGTGGGAGCCCGAGTTGTAGCCGTTGTCGGACGTAAAGATGATGACCGTGTTCCTGTCGAAACCCTCGCGAGCCAACCCTTCGCGAATCATTCCCACGGCGGCGTCAACACCGGTGATCAGTGCATAGTACTTCGCAGCTGAGTCGTCATAGTCCTGTACCCATTCGCGATAGTCGGTGGCGGCACGGCTGGTCTGGGACTGCGGCGACAGGTGTTTCGCATGCTCAACTCCATAGTTGGCTGGACGCTTGAAGGATTTGCCTTCGTAAAGCTTTAGATCGATGGGGTCAGGCGTAAAGGGCAAATGCGGCGCTTTAAAGCTTATGCTCATGCAAAATGGTTTGCCGCTCGACTTTGCTGACTTGAGGAAGTCTTGCGCCCAAGCACCATAGGCACGCGAGCAATGCGGATATTGTTCTGCGTAATTGGCAATGCCCTCGTTCTTTTCTGTTTCGTAGAATGTCTGTCCTGGCCCACCAGCCCATCGGTCAAATAATGGCGCGAATGAGTCAAACTTCTCGTCCTTCAATACAAATCCGATCTTTCCAGCAAATCCAGTGAAGTAGCCGGACTGGCGCAGCAGCACTGGATAAGACTTTTCGATGAACCGCCGCTCTAGATCGCCGTGGCTAAAGTTGCAGCCATGGCGATACTCATATAACCCCGTGAGCACACTGCAGCGGCTCGCCATGCAGATGGAGGTGGTATTGTAGTGGTTGGTGAACCGCACTCCATCGTTCGCAAGTCTATCGAGATGGGGTGTGATGACATCCTGGTTCCCTTCACAGCCTATCGCCCGGGCGGTTTGGTCATCGGAAAAAAGAAAGACTATGTTGGGCCGCGATTCTGAGGCGTGGCTGACACCGCAGAGCATCACGAGCGCGGTCACAAAATTCAGCATGTTTCGCATTGGGGGCTCCGCTCTGTCGAGTTTTCAGGGAAGATGAAGATGTTGCCAGGCACCAGCAAAATAGGCGCCTGCTTTTGAGCCTTCGCTGATGAGCCGCTGTTCCTCGTTGGCTAGAGCTCCTGGTAGCGTGCTGCCGAGAACCGAGTAGAAACCATACGTGCGATAGGACACTCTGCGGTATTCCGGTAGGAATTGCGCTACTGTTTCAATCGAGATACCTGCGTCCTCTCGAATGTGGATGTCAGTCACCGACCAAATATCACCTGGAGTCATCGGCTTCTGGATGACCCCACGGCGCAACAATTCAGTGTTGACGAGCTCCAAGTATCCTTCTCGACGAGCTCCTGAAACGGCGTTCCATAATGCACGCAATACTCGGTGAGGAAGATATCGTTGAAACGACTTTGGCACCCACGGTTTCGTTTTTTTCTTGAAGATCGCCTCTCGTTCCACTCGTTCGGTAAGTGTCATTGAATCATCATTGGGATCCTGGAAATGAACGAAAATTCCGCCAGGGGTTTGAAGTCGCGTGACCTCTTCGCAAAAGGACCTTAGATCCGGAATATGGTGCAACACCGAGCAAGTAACGATGACATCAAACTTCTGTTCAGATGGAAGGGAATCCGTGGTGCCATGTGTTGCCTCGACGGGCCCTTCAAAATTCTGCAGTCGCGATTTTGCGAGCTCCAGCATTCTGTTGGAAGTATCCAACAAGTGAACGGACTGCACACGTGTCGAGAGAGTTCGGAGTAACAGCGTTGCGCTTAATCCCGTCCCACAACCAATATCTAGAATACTCAGTGGCTTGTTGGCTAGCGATCGTTCTGGCTGGCGATCGACATCGTGAAACACAAGTTGATATTGTTGCGGCAAGCTATTCCACATATCCGCGTGAACTTGATCGTATACTGCTGACTCGATGTCGTGGAATACGACATTAACCTGCTCATGAAAATCTGCCAGACTCACTGCAACACCATACTTTGACAGCAAAGGCCGCAAGACTTCAAGCATCGATTCGTCAGCTTGAGAACTTTCAGTCGCATTCATTGAATTCATACTATCGATGCCAAGTTGCAAGAATGGAATAAGCAATTTATTGATAATTCGCCGTGCTAACGATCGTAGCTCGCCTTGCCAGCAGAAAGAAGAGTTTCCCTATATTTTTCACCAACAATTGCCGACCTCGGCGCTCGCTGGCTTGCCGCTAGCGTGGTGAGTTCCGCGTGCTGTTTGGACTACAACACTTAAAATGACAACACGGGAAAGGGCTGCTTTTTTGGAACCTCTCTGCCGCTCGCCACCATTCATATTCATAAACTTGCAGCTGTATTCGGCTGCGAGGACGTCGGCAAGTCACGTAGTCGAGATCTCCGAGATTTCGCTGCTTCGCTTTGGGCATCGTCGGCGAGGCTGTCCCAACGGACCGCCGCCTCAGCTCAGCACGCCCGAGTAATTCAGACTACCGGCGCAGGTCCAATACGGTTGGAATAACCGAAGCCACAATGATCTGGTGCCAGTGTGGGTCGGTTGTTCCAACAGACTACGCCTCAGCTCTCCAGCAAAGCATCTCAGCATCTCAGCACCTCAGCATCTCAGCAAAGCACTCCGGCCTCTGCAATTCAGCTCGCACCTGGATTGAGCACCTGGTCCGCGCCGCGCTAACTTGCTCTATGTTGAAACAAGCGAGCCGTGTGTTGCCTGGGCTATTCACCTAATTTTGGAAAATTATTTCCACACGGAGCACTAGATCCCGGGAACTTTCTCTCCTTGAATCTGCCCCTAGCGCCCCGCAACGTCGTTGAATGGTACGTAAAGCTCCCCCGCTGCGCCGTAATCGGCTAGGCGAACACACAGGTACCTGAACCACGTTATTGAATCTCGTCTGGCTGGCAACCACAATGATCAATGGAATTCAGGCGATGTAATCGATCGATACCTCGAGCACGCATCAAATTATTAGGGATTATCCAAATGCAAGCGAAGCAAATTCTTGCTAAGTCACAGTCAACTTTGTTCGGCAAGCAGTTATGGCTGTTTGCATCATTTTTGTGCACAGCCTGTCTCTTCGCGAGTGCGCGAGCTCAGGAAGCACTTCCTCAGCGGGAATCTAAGAAGCCCGAGTCCAGTCAAGAAGAACGACCACCGAGTCCTGTCGAAGCTAAACCGACACAGAAGGGCAATGACCCCAAAGCTGAAGACGGTAACGCGAAACGGGCAGAGAAGTTGAAACCGAGACGAGCACCTGACAAGCCCGCGCCGCAGGACATTCCCCAGAACCCCAGCGAACCAAATACACCGGCTGATGAAGCACCAAAGCCAACCCAGGATGTCGCTACATCTGTCGACCAGCGCCTGAGCTTGATCGAAGAACGACTAGCGAAGGTCCTGCAGGGCTTAGAGACTATGCAAACGGGAAGTGCGAAACCCACTTCCAGCGGCACCACCGAAGCCAACGCAGTAAAGAATTCGTCGGACCCAAAAGTCTCGTTGCCAGGATTGATTCCAAGTGAGTTTCTTAAGGCAATTGACTGGCGTAGCATTGGTCCAGCAAACATGGGTGGACGCATCGTCGATTTAGCAGTTAACCCAAAAGACTCCAGCAATTGGTGGGCAGCCACAGCGACTGGGGGGTTGATCATGACGACCAACAATGGAGTGACGCTCGAGCATCAGTTCGACCAGGAAGATGTTGTGTCCATAGGTGCCGTCGCCGTTTCAAAGAGTAATCCACAAATCGTTTGGGTAGGCACTGGCGAGAACAATCCGCGAAACTCTGTTTCTTACGGTAACGGCGTGTACAAGTCGCTTGATGGAGGCAAGACGTGGACGCATGCAGGCCTCGAGAAGACATTTCAGATTGGCAAGGTTGTGATACACCCCTCCGATCCTAACATCGTGTATGTTGGCGCGCTGGGGCGACTCTACGGCACGAATGAAGACCGCGGGGTTTTTAAGACAGCAGATGCTGGCGCGACTTGGGAAAAAGTGCTGACCATCGATGATCGAACCGGCATCGTTGACATGCAAATGCATCCATCGGATCCAGAGACACTCATCGTTGCCGCTTGGGAGCGATTGCGAGACGGATTCGATAGTTGGCCGGGAGAAGTTCCGATTCCTGATGGCTACGATGGTTATGATCCTATTCGCAAATGGGGGCCAGGCTCGGGTCTTTATAAGACGGTGGACGGCGGCAAGGCCTGGAGAAAGTTAACCAAGGGCCTACCAACAAGTCAACTCGGCCGCATTGGGCTCGACTACTTTCAGGCGGACCCTAATATTCTCTATGCCATCGTAGACTGCGAGAACATCGGCAAAGGACCAGATCCCTTGACGGTACTGTGGGGGGCTGTCGTGACCGATCGCGATGAGGGTAGCTTCGTCGAGCAGATTTACGAGAAATCTCCTGCCGAATTATCTGGTTTGAGAATAGGCGACAAACTAGCTTCGCTGGACGGGGCTGAAATCACCTCGTTTAGCCAAGTGCTGGATGTGCTGCGTGAGAAAAAGGCTAATGATAACTTCAAAATATCAGTCAGTCGCGATGGTGCAGTTGTGGAGTTAGAGTGCACGCTCGCATCGCGCAGCTCGGCCGCGTCCAGTGTCTGGATGGGAGTAACAGGTGAGGATAATCCGCTGGGAATCAAGATCACTTCGCTTACCGCAGATGGTCCCGCAGAAAAGAGTGGTCTCCTCACTGACGACGTGGTGGTCGAGGTGGAGGGCAAGCCTACAACCAGCTATCAGGCTCTAATTGAGCTCGTTCGTAGCAAAAAGCCCGGCGATAAGTTGCCACTAAAGGTTCTCAGGTCGAACGAGAAAGTGGATGTTTCACTTGCTCTTGAAGAGCGACCTGGTTCCCAGCGTCAACAAACGCCGCAGAATAGAGTTTATCTTGGAATTCAAGGTCGCGATGCGAAGAGTGGCGGCGCCGAATTGACCGAAATTACCAAGGACGGCCCAGCTGATAAGGCAGGCCTTCTCTCTGGGGACCGAATCACCAAACTCGATGGAACCGTTATCGACGATTACCGCGAGTTGCTTGACAAGTTGCAAGCTGCCAAAGTTGGCGACGAAATCGTGCTTACCATCGCTCGGGCAACGGAGATTAAAGAAGTCAACGTTCAGCTAGAAAAACGCCCGTCCCCGTCAAGGCCTTATACGGCTCGACTGGGAGGTCAAGCAGAAAACGTTCAAGACATGCAGGGTGGCGATGGGTTCGAGTACGGCGGAGTCTACAAGTCGGTCGATGGCGGAGAAAGTTGGCAGCGCGTCAACAGCCTACACTCGCGGCCAATGTACTTCAGCGTCATTCGCGTCGATCCAAGCGATGCCTCATTCGTTTACCTCTTGGGAGTCAGTCAATACAAATCCGAAAACGGCGGTTTAACATTCGATAGTAGCTTTGGTAATGGCGTCCACGCAGATGGACATGCAATTTGGATCGATCCGCGCGATGGCAGGCACATCATCGTTGGCGTCGACGGTGGTGTGTATGTCACTTACGACCGCGGTAAGAACTGGGATCATTTAAACACACTCGCATTGGGACAGTTCTATCATGTTGCCATAGGGCCAACATACCCTTACTACTTGTACGGTGGTCTACAAGACAATGGCACTTGGGGTGGTCCCGCTCATACCCTTAGCTCCACCGGCCCCATCAATGAAGATTGGATTTCTATAGGTGGTGGCGATGGATTTCGCTGTGCCGTTGATCCGCATGATCCCGACCTGGTGTACTACGAAAGCCAGAATGGTTCGATGGGACGCCGCAACCTCAAGACTGGCGAGCGTGGCTCGATCCGTCCTCAACGTGCGGAAGGTGAACCTTCCTATCGCTTCAATTGGAACACACCTTTTCAACTTTCGAATTTCAATTCGAGCATTTTCTACGCGGCCGGAAACTTTGTTTTTCGTTCGTTTGATCGCGGAAACGATCTACAAGTCATTTCACCCGAGATCACACTAACGGAACGTGGTTCCGCAACTGCGTTCGTCGAATCACCACGCAACGCGGATGTACTGTACGTGGGTACGGACGACGGTGCATTGTGGGTCACCAAGGATGGTGGCAAGAACTGGAAAGAGATTGGTACCAACCTTGAAATCCCAGCGCCCCGTTGGGTAGGCAGTGTCGAAGCATCGCGATTTGCAGATGGGCGTGTTTACGTTTGTCTCGATGGACATCGATCCGACGACGACGATCCGTATCTGTTCGTTTCGGAGGACTACGGTGATAGTTGGAAATCATTGCGTAACAATATCCCTTGGGGCTCGACACGCGTCCTCCGGGAGGACCTCAAAAATGAGAATCTGTTGTTTGTAGGGACGGAGTTTAAGGTGTACGCGTCCACCAATCGCGGACAAGATTGGAATTGCTTGAACAACAATCTGCCTACGGTACCAGTGTTGGATTTTGCGTTTCATCCTGAAAATGGTGAAATCGTGGCAGCCACGCACGGGCGTAGTTTGTGGATAGCTGATATCACGCCGCTTCGACAGCTGAACGCTCAAGCTCTTGCCGACTCACCGCTGTTGATGCAGCCGACGGTAGCAGTCAAGTGGCGTCGAGAGCCCACGCGGGGCGGCGCCAGTAGAAGATTCGTTGGTGAGAATCCCGCCTCGGGGGCAAGCATCTACTATGCATTGCCACAAAAGGCGAAAGAAATTGTGGTACGAATCTCGAACGTCAAAGGAGAGGTGGTTCGCGAGTTGCGTGGCGCGACCGGTGCAGGTATTCAGCAGGTTCGATGGGACCTCGTCATTTCACCACCACCGGCTCCCGGCCCAACTGCCGGGCGTGGCACTGCTGGCACCGGTCGAAGGTCAGGCTCTGGTGCAACTAGGCCGAGTGAACGGGGAGCCGGCTCTTCGAATGCACCTCCAGGTACCGCGATCGCTCAGGCGGAACCATCGTCGGAGTCTGAGGGTGAATCGGAGTCCGCGGCCTCGCCGCCGGCACCTCCGCAGCAGCGAGGACGTGGCGAATTTTCGCGGCGCATTGCCCCAAGCGGAAGTTACCGGGTTACATTACTGGTGGATGGCAAAGAATTCGTTCAAGAGATTCGTGTCGTCAACGATCCAACGCTTCCGCAATCCAATCCACTGGGCGAAGAGACTCAGAGCCTCTGGGAAATTGAAGAGAGCGAGGAGCAAGAAGAAGAGCCGACGACCGTGTCCGAAGTGCGCGATCAGTTATAACGGCCTGTCGCGCCACGGAAAATTGACTCGCGCTCTGTAGCGACTACACGCGGAGCGCGAGCAATGCGCTAAGAGATGATGCACTCGTTAACGAGGATTCAAGTGGCCAAGAACTGGAATTGGTGGTCGCGGAAGTTGCACCGATGGGGCGCCCTGTTATCCGCCCTGCCCTTGTTACTGGTCATACTGACTGGGCTTCTGCTCCAAGTCAAGAAGCAAGCGCCGTGGGTTCAACCACCATCCCAACGCGGGCTGTTTTCCAACGAACGTTTCGATAAGAGCTGGCAAGATCTGCTGAGCATCGTGAAAACAGTACCTCAAGCGCAAGTTGCTGGATGGGAGGATATCGATCGCATTGACGTGCGGCCATCGCATGGCTCAGCCAAGGTACAGTGCCTGAATCACTGGGAAGTGCAAATTGATTTATCAACGGGAGAGATACTATCGTCTGCCTATCGGCGATCGGATTTAATCGAGAGCTTGCATGACGGCAGTTTTTTTTCAGACGCTGCCAAACTGTGGTTCTTTCTTCCCAATGGCTTGATCTTGCTGGCTCTGTGGTTTACCGGTGCTTGGTTATGGTGGTTGCCGATCAGCCGCCGAACTCGGCCGAGTTCCAAGAACACGGCGAGCAAGGGCTTTACGTTGGTCGAACTTCTGGTTGTGCTGGCAATAATTGGAATGCTGGTGGGTTTGATCACTCCGGCAGTGCAGAACGCACGCGAGGCGGCACGCCGCAGCGAATGTTCCAATAACCTGCGACAAATCGGATTGTCCTTGCATCTGTTCGAATCCGTACACAAGCGTTTCCCACCCTCCGGCTGGACCAAAACTGGACCTGGGCACCCATCGGGAAAGTATGTCGGATGGCGTGCACTTACATTGCCTTTTGTCGAACAATCCAACACGGAAAAACTATATGACTTTGAGCTTCATTGGTGGGAAGGAACCAACGCGACCGTAGCGGCGGTGCAGGTGAAAATATTTAAGTGCCCGAGCGTTCCACAACGCGTCGATGTACTTTCGGCCATTGCAAAGTCGCCTAGGCCATCGCTCATTTTTGCAAACCCCATCGCCGCGACCGACTACGAAGCTGTTATGGGCGTGCAACCCGCTTCGATCAATCCGCATCTGCAATTTCCCATCTACGATGCCTGGAATCGCTTCGGCGTTATGTATCGCAATTCGGCAATCAGATTTGCAGAAATGGGAGATGGGGCCTCATCCACGGTTGCCATTGTCGAGTGCGGCGGACGGCCATCGGTATATCGCAAGCAAGCCCTACAGCCGAGGCTTACCAATGATCAAGGCATCGGATGGGCTGACAGCGAAGGTCCCTTCAGCCTGGATGGATCGAGCGCCGACGGAAACACAGAAGGCTGTGGCAAAGTCGCGGGCTGTCATGTTGCCATGAATGCCAAGAACGACAACGAACCATTCGGCTTTCATACAGGCGGAAGTAGCGCGGTGTTCGCAGATGCGCACGTCGTATTCTTGAACCAGAATATTGACCTGAGCATCATGGCGGCGATTTGCACCAAAGATGCTCAGGATTCTTCCCCCCCGCTCAACTAGAGAGAGAGTCCGAGCCCCTGTGCTTTTCACATTAAGAATTAGCTGGACTCCAGCCGAGCAGCGCGCATGTTGCCATGATGGCGCTGCATTGGGATTGACGCGACGTTCGCGAACAACGCAAAGTTTTCAAGGCACTTCGCGGGTCCTGGAACGTTTCTGTGAGTTGAAGAACTCGCGCGAGGATTTTCTCCCAACCCGCAAGTAAGTGGGACGCCGGCTACTTCTTTTTCTTCTGCCCGCGCTCTTTCGCTTCTAAATACGGAGCTCGATCAAACGCATCACCCTCGCCTACGACGCGCGGATCACCGGTTTCGGCAAGAATACTTGCTAACTGATCCGACATTACTTTACGCAGGGATTCGTGATTGGAGTTTTCAGCTAAATTCGTTAACTGGTCTGGGTCATTTCGCAGATCGTAAAGTTCTTCAGCGGGACGCTTGCCCCACCCCAGCTCAACATACTTTGCATATTCTGTTTGGCCCTGTACTTCAGCAAACCAGCTCTTGGTTGGACTTCCATCGAAATCACCGTGCGTCGACTCGCCTGCGGTCAGCGGAGGAGTCATCATCGGCCATCGCTCTGGTTTGAAATTGCGAACATACAAATATTCTTTGGTTCGGATCGCGCGGGAGGGGTATGGCAGAAAATCGGCGCGAGCGTTACCAACATGCCGCTCGCGACCAGTAATAACATAGTCGTTTCCCAGTTCAGTGAATCCGCGAGCGTCACCATCCCGCAGTATGGGCAATAGGGATTTTCCGTTCATGCCTTCGTGTGGTGGCAAACCGACCGCTGCCAAGTAGGTTGGAGCTAGATCTATCAGCGAAGTTGGGTTGTCTATTCTTCGCCCAGGATTCTTGACGCCCTTGGGCCAGTGAACGACCAGCGACACCTGGGTCCCGAAGTTAAACAAGTTTGTCTTGCCTCGCGGAAAACCCGGTGCGCCGTGATCGCCTGAAACAACCAAGATTGTGTTCTCAAATTCGCCACGTTGCTTTAGTTCGTCCACGATCACTCCCACCGCTGCATCGAATGCTTGGCACTCGCCGAGATAGTCAGCCATATCCTGTCGCACCGTTTCATTGTCCGGTAGGAATGACGGCATTTTGCCTTTCAGGTCGTCGGGATTTATGCCCCACAGCGGTTGCGCCGACTTCCAAACCCAAGTGCGGTGAGCATTTGTTGGACTGAAATACCAACAAAATGGTTGGCCTTTCTCACCTTTGTCGAGGAAACCACGCATGTTGTTGCGAACTTCGGCGAGCAGCTGCTGTTTAATCTGCTGGCGTTCATCCTCTGTTTTGCCCTCGGAAACATTCTGTGAGAAGCGATTGAAACTCTGACCAGCCTGGTTGTACTGCGATTCTGCACCATTAAACAGATGCATGGCGACGTGCGTTTTGTATGTTACCCCCGTATGATACCCCGCGTCCTTTAGAATCTGATGATAGCTGCGAAGCTGCATAACGGGATCAGCGGCTGAGTCACCTGCCCATGGACTGTGCAACTGACTTCCGCTGCCATTACGGAAAAAGTGTCTTCCGGTAAGTACGCTGGTGCGCGAAGGCGTACACGACGGCGCGCTCACATGAGCATCCCAGAACAACACACCGTTAGCCGCCAAAGCATCAAAATTCGGCGTCTCAATCACATCGTTGATTGTCGCACGATCTGGTTCGCGGTATGCGCTAGCATATCTGCCCCAATCATCGGCAAACGCAAATACGATATTGGGGCGATCGTTAGACAACGCAATAATCGCCGTATTAGAAAACACCGTCATCATCAACAGAACAACTATCGGAATTGTACGCCTCATTTCTTCGCCTTCATAACAAATGGTCGAGCTAGTAAAAGACACATTCTACACGCTCTTTCCAAGCGTGGATGCTTGCGAAAACCTTCGCCGATCATCATCGCCAGATGCCGTGGTGCTGCTGGTATGCGGAAATTCCTCTTGTAGAATGAGCGTCATGAGTACAGCGCCACAAAAACGAGCTATTTCAGTCGCCGAGTTCTTGGAGGGGGAGCGCGTTTCCCCAGTCAAGCATGAGTATGTCGATGGCGCGGTGTATGCCATGGCCGGTGCCACGACTACGCAAAACCTCATTGCCACCAATGCTACTGGGATATTCTATAGTCAACTGCGTGGCAAACGTTGCCAAGTTTTCAATTCAGACATGAAGGTACGGATTCGTCAGAGCCGCTGCACTCGATTTTACTACCCAGACCTGTCGGTCGCTTGTCAACTAAACGCCGGCAGCGATACCTATCAAGACAACCCAGTTGTGATTGTCGAGGTGCTCTCTGAATCAACGCGACGAGTTGACGAATACGAGAAACGCGAAGCCTATCTGTCGATCAATTCTCTGTACGTATATATTCTGCTTGAATCCAACACACTCGCGGCCCAAGTTTATCGCCGCACCGACGACGGTCTCGTAAGCGAATCGTACACCGGCGCCGAAAGCGTTATCCCATTGCCTGAGATCGACTGTGCACTGAGTCTTGGTGAAGTCTATTTCCATGTCGAATTTTTTCCGATTGGGTCTGTAGAGAACGAGTCAACGTCCTAGATAGTTGCGGGAACAGCATTTTCGTATGCTCCTCACCACGGCCAGTTGGTGTCAGCTCTAGTGCTGTGCTTAGTGCGGGAGTTCGGCCAGACGTTGGCGCAGTCGCCTCAATACCCGTGCGTGGGATAAGCTTCCAGCTTGTCGTCCCTACATTCGCCTCTTTGCAAGGCATTCATCATGTCTGGCAAAAAGCGATCGTTGCCAGGGCGACACGCTGAAAACATATCGCACGGAAGTCGAAGAGCTGGAATCGCTCAATTCTTGTCCCACTTGGTTAGCACTTCGTTCTCCAAGCTATCGGACGAGACCTAAGAGCTTCTCGAAAAACTGCTACAGAAGATCAGGGCAAACCGTGGGGCGAGCGTCCAGCTTGTCAAAAAGCCCGCCAACGTTGAGCCCGTCGCAACCTCAACACCCTTGGCCTCCCAGAAGCCCCCTTAGATCATCGACGGCAAATACAAATTGCTGCAACAGAACAATTTGTTTAAGAAATGCGAGATCGTTGGTTTTTCTCAGAGCGTTTTCCCAATGAAGATTGCTACGGCAATCTTGCTAGCCATGAGACTGGCCAGCACTCCGCGCCCGGAACCAAGTTCAACCGTGGCCGCCGTCGACAGCCCAGATGCTGATAAAACGCATCTGCTTGGGGGCACGTCTTTTCAAAATCAGCCATCATCCGAGAATTGATCGGTGCAAATAGTCTGGCATCCTGTTCAGTCGCTCAACTTGGCATGTTCGTTGTCGTTAGCTGAAACGTTTGCCAAGTTGCATTTCCCTACTCGACATAAATCTTGGCAAGGTATACACATTTTTTGTGGTCGTGCTCCCTAGCAAAACTGATCCATAAATGTCCTTCATGGAAACTGATACCGGCATGGGTATGCATATCGTTCGTAGCTATTTCCAGAAGCTCAAAGAGCTTGCCCGTTTCTAGATCCAAGTTGCAAAGTACTCTGCGAGCCTTGGGGCCATCCAAGCTGGCCAGCACTAAGACTCGATTGTCAGTAATCTTGATGGCATTGGGGAAGCTAAAGCTGCGATCTGTTTCAGTCCAATCCCAATGATCGAAGGGGGCTTGGGACTTTCCCAACATGCCACTTTGCAGTTCACCTCCGTTACCAACCCGGCTCATCAGACACAGTCCTTGAGCCCCAGCAAAAACAAACGATGCATTACTCGGAAAGAATTGAGCAAAGGTTCCTTGGTATAGCTGATGCATTTCTCGTCCAACTTCAATGCTCGACAAAATCCTGACTGTCTGAGCATCTCCGCACACGGAACCTTGTGCGTAGCTGTAAGCCAACTCGTTTAGCCAAACTGTTTTTCCATGCATAGTGTTTTCACTTCCGAACGGCCTGGCTTCACTCCATGACCGACCGTCGACCGAGAACCAAGCCAAAGTCTGCACGGTTCCTCCGAACTCGGGTATCGGTTCGGCGACTTGGGGATTGGCTACGATCCCGACCGCAGTCAGCATCAACTGACCATTTGGCTGAACCGATAGCCGAGGATTGCTGAGCAGCTTTCTTGCCGTAGGTGATTCGATCGATGCGAGCAATTCCCAAGACAACTCATCCTTGGAGGTAACGATGCGGATGACGCCTTCGTGATGATCTGCGTGAGTACTTTCACAACATGCAATGATCCACTGATTCTTGAAGCGAACCAAGTCCGTGTCGACCACCTGATTGTCGCAAGTCCAAACCAGGACTGATCCGATGAGCCTGGCTCTGGTTTGTGCATGTAAATTGCAGGCTATAGAAAAAGTAACAAGCAGGACGAGCAATCTTGGCATGTAAAGTACGTACATCTGCTACTCCGATTTCTGGGCAGTTCGCATCTATCACCTACGGGCCTAGACGCAGCTGTTTCCAGTAATGTACGCAAAAACAGTTAAAAAGAAATCGCAACTTGTGGGTAAAGGCGGCTGGTTTTGATCGATACGCGGACACAAGCCAAATTGCATTCACGTTAGAACGGAACTGGCGCAAGCCGTCCGCTGCGTTGCCAGGCTTCCGTAAGCATTCGGGCGATCGCCGCCCGAGATCGCCTAAATGCAAAGCCGTCTAGCTAGTAATTGCTGGAGAATCCCTCATTCTGATTTCATTGGAAGTGGAAATGTGTAGATCAAAGCGTGAGATTCCTGGCATTTAGGCATGCTGGCGTAGAGCGAGCGGGCTGCGATATTGTCTGCTTCTGTCGCCAACCAAGCCTCTCTACACCCTAGCACCTGCGCGTGAGTGAGCAGCAGTTGTAATAGGCCCTTGCCAATGCCCCGACGTTGGAAACAGGGAGCAACCCCAAGCTCATCGATAAAGAACTGCGGGTCCTTGTCCGGTTGGGTGTAATGAACTCCAACCGCCATCCCAACAATAAGACCTTCGGACCGGGCAATCGCCAGATGATGGCGTGGGTCGTTTAGGTTTTCGTGTAAATGTTTTTGAATAATGTCATTGTCGAACACACCAGGCGCGACGTCGGAGAAGAGGGGCTCGTCCGCAGGGGTGGCGAGTTGATAAGTGACTACTTGCCCTGAGTCTTGTTGGGACTTTAGCTCTGAGTTCATAGATAACGTCCTGTGATAGTCGCAGGAAGAAAAATTCTTTTGAGATTTTAAAGGATGCCTTTGTACGTCAATGCATAGACATATACGTCGATAGGCCCCGACTATGAAATATTGTAGTGCGTTGGGCGATCGCACAACCTATTGACGCTGCTCTTTGCGGTACAGCTTGCTGGCAAGCGAGTCACCAAGGGCTTCCGATTAAAACGAGCAATTCGCAGCGGTTGCTTTTGCATCTCAGAACAACAGAATTTGCATGGGCAGGACCTCTAGGCTAGAATCCGGTCGCTGTAAAGTGCACTGTGGTCGTCACTTGATTTGACCAATTCTGCTGATCCTCTCAATCAGGACACGTGATCTGTGAGCTTATCATTCTCCTACTTAGTTCGTTGGCAGCCACTCTTCGGCCTTCTGCTGCTGCTACTGAGCGGCTTAACCTCACTTGCTGCGGACCAAGCTGCGCGCCAATCCAACGACGATTGGATTCGCGGAACGCCAGACAGTTTGGAGATGCGGATTCGTGGCGAAGTTCTCGATGTGGATGGGCAGCCCGCGCAGACTCCATCTGTTTCCGTGACGCTAGAAGATCACTACACGGGCCAGCCCGTTGATGTCATTTTGGAGGGACACCGGTTCGAGGTTTGGCTGCCCGTTCTCAAAGAGTGGAACGCCGTACATATTGAGGTCGTGTCGAACGATGCACAGCGGCGCGCAAATGTGGGACTAAGCCGTCCGTCGTTACGAGATGTTGCTATAAATGGACTGGTTTTAACGCTTCAGCCAATCACACGGAACATTGTTGCAAGAGTTGTTCACGATAACCAACCAGTTGCCAGTGCAAATTTGAATGTTAGGACATCCGCAGGCTCCGTGTTGCATTACCAGAGCGACGCGTTGGGGGAAGTCGAAATCAAGCTGTTAGCGGCCGAAAGTATCTACAGCTTTACTGCTTGGACAGACGAACCACTTTTTGGCGGATTTCAATTCAGCCGAGAACCAGTCCGCGACGAAAACGCAGCGACTCAGACTATAGAAGTGTTTAAGTGTCGCGAACAGAAATTTCGAGTAGTAGATGGTCAGGGCAACCCATGCAAGGATGTCGCGATGTTCTTGCAGGTGGCCACACCTCGCCCTCATGTCAATTTCCTTGGCAGCATTGAGGCTTCGCGGATGATCACAAACCAAGATGGGGAGGCCGTTTTT
Source organism: Pirellulaceae bacterium (assembly GCA_041736515.1). GTDB lineage: Bacteria > Planctomycetota > Planctomycetia > Pirellulales > Pirellulaceae > Aureliella. The sequence continues at coordinate 21,784 of JBGSTP010000052.1, read as the reverse complement.
CGTTGGTTTCCTGACTGGGAGGACGTGCATTGCTACGTCGATTTGGAAAGCGAAAAGTGGGTAATTGATGGCGAAGCGAAGTGGATCCATGGTGACTATGTTGTTCAAGTCAAACCGAAAGCGGCACGTCGCAAGGTGTCTGGGAAACTTGAAGGCGACGAAGCTACAAAGGCGGGGTACTGTGTCTTCTGGAGAAGTTTTCAAGGGGAACAAGAGGGACGGAGCGACTTCATCAATTCCGTTACCGACCAACACGGCAACTTTACTGCCGAGGTTTTGCCTGGTGCGACGTACTGTGTCTTCGTCAACGACGTGGTAGATGTCAGTAACATGGTTGATCTGCTTCCAGCACCCAAGGATGGTGTGCCCGCTGAAGACGCAGTTCTACATCTTCTAAAACCCGAAATGCTCACGATCAGTGTCACAACTGGCAAATCCAATCGGCCAATTGCCAATCAACCTGTCAGTGTTCGACAAACACACACCTATCAGTGGATGGAAGATGGCAAACAGCACCGTGGGCAATCTGCTCGCGATCGTTATGTCACCACCGACGAACTGGGAAACGCCACTATTGCCCTTGAATCTGACAAAGAAGTCGAGGTCAGTATCTACAACCCGGATTGGCGTACGAGTAAAGAGTTGGACATCGTGGCGGGTCAGTTGAACTCGATTGTCTTGCACCGCGAAGTCGATCAACCCCGCACGATCTTTGGTGTGGTTCTGCAAGACGAGAACCAGCTCATTCCCGTCGATCAGATAACCATCATTGCTGGGTCGGTCGATGGTGAGACACGAGGGCATGAGAAACTTGAACTCGAAGACAATGGCGTGTTTCGAATGCAAACCAAGGCTGTAGCGGTCGGTGTCTTGGCGACGACCAAAGACCAGTCGATGGCAGGCATGGTAGTTGCAGAAAACCCGCATCGAACTATGCGATTGTACCTCCGTCCCACCAAGCAGCTTCGCGGCCGCCTGGTCGACTCTCAAGGCAAGCCAGTTGTTGGGTGTTCTGTCGAAGCCACACTGCGTATTAGCAACGAACCAAAGAACCGAGAACTCAATACTTTCTACGGTTTCGAAGCGAATCGGCAAAAAGTCAGCACGGACCAGGATGGCTATTACACTTTCGCTGGTTTGCCAATTGACATAGAGATCGGTTTGAGCGCTGCAACGACAGCCACCAGTAGCCAATGGCTGGGCATAGTCAAGCTACTGGCAGACGAGGATCAGTCAGTCGAGACGCACACCATCGATGATGATCCAAAGAAGAAGTAGTTGAAAGTCGTGCTGCACGCGATTCTGTGGACTGCGAATGCCAGGCATCCACTGATTTTGTTGCAGCGATCAAGCAAAAATGCCGTGGACAACATTGCCGTGAACGTCGGTCAGGCGATAGTCACGCCCGCTGTATCGATAGGTCAATTTCTCGTGGTCGAGCCCCATTAAGTGGAGAATCGTTGCGTGTAGGTCGTGCACGTGCACACGTTTCTCCACAGCTGTCAATCCGAACTCGTCCGTCGATCCATAACTAAGGCCGCCTTTGATACCGCCACCGGCCATCCAGACGGTGAAGCCGTAGTGGTCGTGATCGCGTCCGAGCTGACCTTCCGAAGTTGGAGCCCTGCCAAACTCGCCGCCCCACATGACCAGTGTCTCTTCTAATAGTCCGCGTTGCTTCAGATCCTTGATTAGAGCGGCGATACCTTGATCGCAGGCCTCTGCCAGTTGACGGTGGCCGTCGACAATGTTGTTATGCCCTGTGTCCCAAGCTATATCGTAGCCGTCAATCGAATGCGAAAGCTGAACCATGCGGACGCCGCGCTCGACTAAACGGCGCGCTAATAAACAGCCTTTGGCGTATTCAGAGTCTCCATACATATTCAGCGTGGCTTGCGTTTCCTTGGTTGTGTCAAAGGCTTCCGGTACAGCGAACTGCATGCGAAACGCCATCTCCATGGCCTGAATGCTCGCCTCCAATTGCTGGTCTTCTTGTTGACGATGCAAGTCGATTTGATTGAGGCTTGCCAACAAATCGAGCTGTCGCCGCTGTTGCGGCCTTGCCAACCAAGAATTATTGAGGTCGTCAACAATTCGCTCGGGGCTCATATCGTGAATATTCACGTAGGTACCCGTATAAGCTCCTGGCAGGAATGCGTTACCCCAATTGGCTAGTTTATTCCGTGGTTGGGCCCGCGGACTCATGGCGATGAAGCCCGGCAGATTTTCGTTCTCAGTTCCCAAACCGTAGACGAGCCAAGATCCCATACTCGGACGACTGGGCTGAAGGTGGCCCGCATTGAACATCATCATCGCTCCTGCGTGTTCGGGCAGGTCGGTGTGCATGGAATGGATAAAGCAGATGTCGTCGACCATCTCGGCCACGTGTGGAAAAATCTCACTAACGTACTTGCCGCATTGTCCGTACTGTCGAAACTTGAACGGCGACGGCATCAGACCGTTCTTAGTATTTCGCAGCGACTTGCGATCGACAACATCGGGACGTTGGCCTGCGTTTCTGGCGATTTCCGGCTTGTAGTCAAACGTATCGACTTGCGAAGGTCCACCAGGCATAAAGAGTTGAATCACATGTTTGGCCTGTGGGGCAAAATGCGGCGGCTTGGGCGCAAGTGGCGAACTGTCTTGCGACCCAGTCGCGCGCCCAGTTTGCGCGATCAAACCAGCAAGACCGAGCGTACCGAATCCTGAGCCGAGTCGGCGGAGGGCATCACGACGGGTGAGCGGCGGCCACGGTTGGCGATGAATCATGGTTACCTCACGTACATAAATTCGTTGGAACTGAGCAGCACTTGGGCATATCGCTCCCAGGGCGAAAGGGCCGCTTGACTGTGGCTGTCACGAGCCTCATTCTGGGCGTTGAGAAAATCCAGCCCAATCTGCATCTCAGACTCTTCGGGAGGTCGAGCGTAGAGTAGCTGGTATGCCCGCTGGATCTTTGCTTGATCGTCAGCGGCCAGACCGTGCAATCTTGCTTCAAAGGCCTTTGCTCGTTGAACCATGAATTCGCTATTCATCAGGAACAAGAATTGTTGGGGAACGATGCTTGTCGGTCGCTGCGCCACTGTGGCACGCATCAGCGGAAAATCAAAACGTCGCAAAAAGCCATCGGTTGGAAAGACATCGCCATTGCGGCTGACCTTTCCATACAGTGTTCGCCGTTTGCTCACTGAAATATCTTCGACGGACGAACCACCAAGCGTTACCTCGAGTTCTCCAGTGACAGCCAGCAGAGAGTCGCGCCAAGCCTCGATATCCATCCGACGTGGATTCATTCGCCACAGCAATCGATTGTCACCATCGGCCGCAATCGAAGTCCTCAGCGAGGCACTGGAGAGTTGATAGGTCTTGGATTGCAGGATTCTGCGATGCAGATGCTTTAGCGACCAGCCCCCAGCTATAAAATCGGATGCCAACCAATCCAGCAGTTCGGGATGTGTAGGTGGGTCTCCAAGCGTTCCAAAATTGCTGGGCGTACGGACCAGCCCTGCTCCAAAATGATGCATCCACACTCGGTTCACGAACACCCGTGCAGTTAGCGGATTGCCGGGGTCGATGATTGCATCCGCCAGTTCCATTCGACCACTGCCATGACAAAATAGCTCGGGGGTTGGACCTGCCAAAATTCGCAAGAAGCGACGCGGAGCCAGCGGTCCAGTCTTGAGCGGATTGCCACGCAAGGCTACATACATATCCCTATCTCCTGATTCGCTCAGTTGATGAGACAGTTCAGGGGTCGCAGGTGAATTCTCCTTAAGCTTAGCCAGCTGATTGTCAAGCTCTTCGAGCTGCTTTTGCTCGGTGGGCGAAGCCTCGCGTGTTTCCTTCTTGAGTGCCTTCCGGATTTGTCCTAATTGCTTGGTGAGTTCCTTGACTTGTTGCTGATGGTCATTGAATTGTTGCACAACCTCCGCTGTCGCCAAAGGCTGATCGCGCACGGAGGTATTATTGAAAATGCCCGCCAAAGAGTAGTAGTCTAGCTGTGGAATCGGATCGAATTTATGATCGTGACAGCGCGCGCACGAACCGGTTATTCCGAGCAATCCCCGAGTTAACGTGTCGATACGATCGTCTAAGGTTTCACTGGCAGCTTGAGCCTTGCTTTCCGGATCGCCACCATCGGACTGGTAGGTTGGCCCCAGCGCGAAGAAGCCGGTGGCAACCCCATCTGTAATTTTTCCAGTCAAGTCACCGACGATCTGCAGGCGAATGAATTCGTTGATTGGCAAATCGTTGTTAAGTTGCTCTACCACCCAATCGCGATATCTCCAAGCTTCTTCAAGTTTCTTGTTGTCGAGAAAGCCCCCCTGACCTTCGCTGTACCTGGCCACATCCAACCAATGTCTCGCCCATCGCTGTCCATACAGTGGTGACATTAAGAGTTCGTCGACCAATGCGCCGACTGCTGTAGGTCGATCGGTTTGATCCGCCGCAACAAATTTTTGCAACTGCTCAATAGTTGGCGGAATGCCAATTAGGTCGACATAGATGCGTCGCGCCAGCACATGTGACTCCGCTGGAGTAGCCACTTGGATATTGGCTTGCAACTTGTATTGCTCATTGACAAACCAGTCGATCGCTTGCTCGTTTGCTACCGGAATTTCTGGCTTGGAAACCGCCTGCCAAGCCCAATGACTATTGCGGGCGGCCTGCCAGTCGATTTGATGGGCAACCTCGGGGACGCCTGGCGCGGCGATTGCGTTCGGCCAGGGTGCGCCCATCTCAACCCATTTGGACAGTGCCTGTATTTGGGAAGTTTTCAGCTTCTCGTCCGGAGGCATTTCACTCGCTTCGTACTTCACCGCCGCGATGAGGAGGCTACGATTGGGATCTCCAACGACAATAGCCGGGCCGGATTCGCCGCCTTGAATCAACGCTTCGCGGCTATCGACATACAGTCCCGCCTCTAGATCCTTGGCATCAGAACTGTGGCAGTTGTAACAACGCTCGACGAGCACCGGGCGTACGTGCGATTCAAAGTACTCGATCTGTTCCGCTGTAAATTTCTGCGTTTGATCCTCGGATATAGCCAAGTTGACGTGCAGCGTCATGCAAACAACGACAGCCAGAAAGAGTTGGTAGAACTGCTGACTCATGGAGTATGCATTGGGGAGGGTGTTCGGCGGGATAAGACGTTTAACTATAGCATGATTTTGGCTACTTTTCACGTTAAGCGCCGGGTTCCAGAGTTTTGGCTAAGCGTTACCGTGATTTCAATACCGCCGGAACTCAAGGACGCTTGGGTAGGACTCGCGACGTCGAGTAAACGTCGAGTAAACGTCGACATGCATTCGCGCGAGTGCGTGAAACATCGTCGAGCGTCCGCGATGGTGGGATCAGGTCGCAGTCTATTCGCTTGAACTTCTTACACCTAACGCGACGGTGTATATTTACCTTAGTCAACACACAGTATTCGCCAATCCGCGCCAATTAGCCCAAACGTTCATGACCTCCCGCCAGACTCAAGAACCAGTTCTTCTTGCACCGATGAGTTTTCAACTCGAAGCTAGTAAAGTTGGTGTGATCTTTGCGACCTCAGTGATCGGTTTTTTTGCCGTGATGTTTGTTTTGGGTTTTTTCACCAGACTTTCCCACGTTGGACCTGACGAATGGGTACTTGGATTCATTGGCGGGATTCTGCTGATTCTTGACGTCTTGATGATCTGCTATTATCGTCGACCCGCGATTGTGCTCACGGACACACGCATGCTCCTGAACACTTTTTTTGGAGTCCGTGAAGTCCGTTATGCAGATCTGGAACAGCTCTCTTCGTATTTGGAGCGAACCCATCCACCCTTGATCAACGGGACGCGGATGGCCCCGCGCATCATTCACCGCCTTCAAGTAAAGCCACGTGGTGGCAAGTACTTTTTGGTGACCCTGCCGCGATTCGGCTTTAACAAGGACCTGCTCGAGGCGCTGGAGGCCCGGGCTGGGACGCAGGTGGCACGCCTGCCGGACGTGGATAAGAACCATGCTAAAATCTAGTACGAACTAGATGACAGTAATCTATGGGCAAAAACGTGTCGACTTGCGCTTCGTCGCTTGGCAACTACTATTCGAGATTCGGCTTCTACGTTCAAGTAAGTCCTGAGGCATACAAAGTCCAACGGGCGATGAAAATTGTGTCGCGCGTGTATCCGCTGAGTAAAGGCACTTTGACTATTCCGCTGAACTGTTCTCTGGTCATGCGATGGAGATTGGGCGTTTTTGCTTTCTGAGTGTCAAAGTAAGGAATGAGGTCGACCTGAATCCGGTGCTTTGCGGCGGATAATCTTGCATTGCGCAAGAATACGACCAGTTTAGCCAAGGAATGCGATAGATTCGCTGCCCCGAAATCGCCACAATAAAACTGAGAGTGCACGAGTGCACTTCGAGCAAGCGATGCCGCGAGCCTAGACAGCTAGGTCTTTTCTCGTGAGGGACCATGGAAAAAGAGCAATCGAGCGATATCCGGCTCGTCGACTGTGTTTTTGGCTTGCCAAACTAGGTTTTTATTCTCTCTTCTCAAAGGTGTGCAATGCGTCAAGGCTTAAAAAAACGTGGTTTCACGTTGGTGGAGTTGTTGGTGGTCATCGCAATCATCGGCATTTTGGTAGGGCTACTCTTGCCTGCAGTTCAAGCGGCTCGAGAAGCCGCTCGTCGAATGCAGTGTAGCAATAACCTGAAACAGCTTACACTGGCTCAGCACAACTATCATGACGCGTTCAAGTCGTTCACGCCTTTATATCTTAATAAGAAAGATGCAGCGGGAACGGTTATCGCTCCCATCAATACGACCGACACCACGCAAGCATGGGGGTGGGGCGCGCTCATCCTGCCATTTATTGAGCAAGGCAATCTGTCCACTGCACTCGAAGTGGGTAACGACCCACTGGGTTTGCCACTTACTCCCAATGCCCTAAGTAAGCCAGCCAAGTTGGCTCTCATGCAGACACCGCTAGCCGCGTTTCGATGTCCGTCCGATACTGCTCCGCCGCTCAATACGAACTCACAACGTTTACTAATGGGGCAGCAGACTTCGGTTTCAAATTACGTTGCCTCGAACAATAGCTTTACTCCAAATCTCGCTGGCACTCTCGTCCGACAGGGGCTATTCATTGCAGACGTCGGCAGGTCCTTCCGAGATATGCCGGATGGCTCGAGCAACGTTATATGCCTGGGTGAACGCCGTTGGCAAATCAAACGATCCGACAATGGACAAGTCTATCAAACTGCTGCCGCCCTGGTATTCGGGACCAATCGTCGGCCAACGACTGCTATAGCTCCGGGGGCTGTACTTGGTTGTGGCGCGTCGCGCATCAATCGCAGCTATCTGTTGACCAATGGCAACCGTTCTAATTTAGGATTCTCCAGTGAGCACACTGGGGGTGCCATGTTCTCGCTTGGAGATGGTAGCGTCCGATTTATCTCTGACTCAATCCAGGGGGACTTCGATCCCGAAGGAAACAATGCGGGCGTCGCGCCTCAGACCGCTGATCCCAACACAACTTGGGAATATATTCTGGCGGTCGCTGATGGCAATGTGACAGGCGAGTTTTAGCTCTCATCCATCAGCGCGGGATCGGTTTTGCCGGGTCTTCTCATCATGAAGACCTGGCTTATTTCGTTGGAAGAAAAGACTACTACCTAAGGACGCGAACAATGCGAACAAGTTCATTCTCAGTCGTCATACTTGCAATATCGTTGATTTTAGGATGCGGCGGCGATGGAATGCCTCGCCCCGAGGATACGCCCGGCTGGGATCCGGTCGAGGCCTACGCTTCATCGATAAAGCGTGAGGTCATGACCCTTGTCGCCCTCGCAGAGTCGAATCCGCGCGAAGCAAACAGCCAGGCAGATGCGGCACTAGAAAATTTCAACGATACAGCAGATACAGGGCAGTACGCTGAAACGATCGCCCAGATTAAAGAAAAACTGCAGGCAATGGCGGCAGGCAAGGGTAATGCGACTGGCCTGAAAGAGCTGGCTTCTAAGCTTCCAGGAGAACTCCCGAATTCAAAGGCAAAGAAGTAGTTCCCATCGCCGAGGTTTGCCGATTCGACGACAGCTATCCCAGCTCCATGACACCGCGCTGGGATTTCTGTTTCATGAGGCCGCCAATGCGCCCGTCCGCCAGCGACCAGAAACGCGCGAATTCAAAACTGCCAAGCGGTGGACAAGTTCAGCCCAAAAAACACCGTCCGGCGATCTGGCTACGGCGCTACCCGGGTGGACAAAAGCATCTTCGTTTTCAGAATATACCGCAGTCTGCTTTGGTTACTGCGGAGTCGTCTACGTCTAGCTGCTTGAGTTTTCCAATTGCTCAGATGCAGATCTCCAGAATCAAACAGCTTCAACGATACGGCCATTTGGCAAATGCGTCTGCCAAACTAGTTCCCCAATTGCCATACCATGCGTAACCGTTACGGCGTTCGCTACCAATTTCTTCAAGACTGTATTTTGGCACACCGTCGCGGTCGCAGAAGAATGGCCGGTTTGTCTCGAGCTCATAGAATCGAGCCCAAACGGGATCAGCTGAGGCATCCTTGATTACTTTTCGTTGACCATCAATACGCTCGATCTTTATGCCTTGGATTTTTGAAGATTCAAACCAAGCGGCACCGGCCTTGACCGAGCGGACTACCTCGGGGCTTGGGTTTTGGAGACGCATCAAGAATTTTAGGATACCTGCGCTCTCTGAACCACTCAGAGAAGCGAGTTCATAGCTTCGAGCTTTTGTCGGAGCCAATGTAACCTCATCGTGCTGCGCACACCAAACTGTGGGAGTCCCATTTACGACCACCTGGCATTTAACAATGCAGTCGACTCCTCGCTCGATGGCTTGTTTGGCGGCGGTGCGGCGTCCTTCGTCAAGGAACTTGAAGGTCTCTGACTTGGATGCTTCAACTAAAAACTCCATAAGTCGAATCATACAGTTGTCGTTAAAAGTGATATGTGAGTAATACCCATTGCGCAGTGGGTAATACTGAGGCCAGCCACCGTTGGCATATTGAGCTGCCAGAATGTGATCAAACCCCTTCAAAAATGCGCGCTCATAGCGTGCATCTCCGGTCGTGTTGGACGCTCGCGCCAGCGCTACCAGCTCACCGGTGGTGGCTCCGTTATCGAAAGTTCCAAGCAGTTCGGAACGCTCCCCAGAATAGACCTTAGTTGTCGTGTCCGTATTCTTGGGCCAGTCTCCCCGGTCGGATTGCCAAGAAAGAACACAATCCATGGCTTTTTTACCCTCGTCGCTGCCAAACCAAGCATCAGGTTTCTTCGATAGATCAGCGGCGAGCGATTCGGTGCCTTGCATCAGTGAAATTATCCAAAGCAGAGCACACGGGATCTTATAGAATCGGAACATGGTTCAATCTCTTTCATTGTTCGAGAGTTAATTTTCAGTTTCAATACTGCCCTGGTGCATGGAACGATTGGGAGGCGTCGTCGAGCACCAGAACCCAGTCGTTACCATTGGCTCTATCTCCAGGTGGATCAAAGGCTCGCTCTCCTTCGTTCTTAAAGGAACCGAGCTTGGTCGCGTCTCCTGTTCGCGGGTTGTACCACCACGCGATGCACATATCGCCTCCAGTACGCCCCAGTTTGAGTCTGAATTCCCGACCTGTATAGACGTACGCCATCAGATAATTGGCGCCTTTGGTGACCAGTACGCGATCGTATTTCTCCTCGAGAGGTCGCAGCCCGTCATTCCCAACCTGTGCCGCTTGATCATTGACGCGCTCAAAGTAGGGTCTCGAAAGCATCAGGCGTTTAAGATGCTGCAGAGCTTGAGCCCCGGGTGCGTTCAGCCGATCGATAAAAAAACCTTTCGCGCCACTAGCGGCTTTCGCATCGGTCGCCAAATACACCTGTCGCACGGAATTCTCTCCATAGGTATGGCCGCACGCTCCAGCGAATACAGACCAATAGGCATATCGTCGTGCATCGTTAGCCGTCCAATAGGGCTCGTCGGGATTGTGCAACCCTTGCGGCGTGTTCTCATAGGACGGTTCAATGTCCAGCGTAGGTTTCAGTGGAGTCCGTGCAAGGTCTTCCAAAACGTAACGCCAATTGTCCTCGCCGAACGCTTTCCCTTCGACATCTTGGTCGTACCTGCGGTGACCGGAAACAAACGCATTGAAGTCCAGCCAGGTTGCATCGTTGAACCATGTTGAGGTTTGCGTACGTCCAAAGGGATGGAAAGTCATCAGATGGTTGTTATCGATTGACTTGATGGTACTTCCGATCACTTGCCAAACATCGGCGTTCACGCCTCCGATTCCCGAGCCACCGTTGAGCCACACAATGTTTGGCTTGTCTTTGAACCTCTCGGCAACGCGGGTGACATAACGTCGCGCTTGTTCTGCCGTAACTGGTGCACGACGTACGGTATGACTCCATGTGGGAGCAACAGCCAGATAAACTCCAGAGTCTGCCGCAATCTGTATTGCGTAATCCACGTGATCCCAATAATCGTACTGGTCAGCGTCACTGAAATCACTTCCTGGGGTAACATTCAGTTTGTCAATGTTGCCCTCTTCTAAAGCGCTGTCCCCGTAGACCGTCTGGTCGTCTAACATCTGCACGATCACTGTTTGAACGACATTAAAGCCTTTCTCTTTGCGGTCAGCAAAGTAGATTTTCATTTGCTCGCGATCCAATTTCTGAACGAGCAGCCAACACGTGTCTGCTTGCCAAAAGAAAGGTGTTCCATTTTCATGTTGCAAGTAGCGGCCATTCTGGGAAACAGCCAGTTTTCCGTTCTCCCAGGGCGTCTGGCTTTGGACGTTTTGCGTCCAAACCAATAATAGAAGCAAAGCAGCGCAAGTTTTCATCGTAGTGGCTCCTGTCTTGTCTATCTGTTGGAAATAGTAGTGGTGGGCTTGGGAGATCATCTGCCGCGATCGACGAAGCAGTCATGCCGACGCCCACGTCTGTCTATACAACCTGGATGACTCTTATCATGCTGATCATGCTGAATTGCGTACGGCTAAAGGATGTTGCAGATTATGCGCTGATAATGTTTCAGCGGAGGTGTTCCGTTATCAGTCACTTCAAGAATGATATGCAGCTGCTTGCCGGGTTCCATCGGTACAGTAAAGCTGGCTGACGCAGTTTTGGCACCACGAATATTGAGCTTTGCTTCAGCCGAATCTGCTTCATGATAATGCCACCAGTTGTAGTCCAGCTGGTCGCCATCGGGATCGGTCGAAGTAGAAGCGTCCAAGCTAATGGTCTGACCGGGTACAACACTTCTTACGCGTGGACCGGCCAGATTGGCTTGCGGATTGTGATTCGCATCCGCGTAATTCTCCGCGAGACACCAGTCCATTCGAGCCGCGAAGTCATTCTGTGCAGCCGGAATCCATCGCCAAAATGATTTGTGCTCTGGATGCAGCGGCGCGTCGTCAGCGGCGTCTACCATGAAGTTACCGCCTAGAATCTTTGCACGGCCACCCCATCCACCGAAGGTAAAGTCCTTGTCGGCGTTCAGTCCGTTGTTGATGAGCGGCAGAAAACAGGGGGTGTCCCCTTCGCTCACATACCGTTGCGGATAACTCTCACCCAGGGGGCCATGCCCGTTCTTGACATTCAGGTTCAACCAATTCTCGCTCATGTATTCCTGTACCTCGGCAGGATTGAAGCTTCTCTCCCCAACGCTGCTGTAGTTCCAAGTGCGACTCCATGCAGCCGATTGAAAGAGTTTTACTTCCGGCAGGTTGTCCACGATCCAACGGATCCCACCGTCCTGTGCCTTATTGGTCAAGTTGTAGCAAATGGCGTAAATGCGAATACGCGCTGCGGCGAGCGCCCAGCGGTCGGGCATCGTTGTTTTAATTTTCCACAGGGCATAGGCTATTGTGTTTGCGCCTCCCCAAGCTGGGACATGAACCGGGCGCGGATCGCCATCTAGCAGAGTCTTGATAATCAGATCCGAGGCGGGCGTGTCCTTAGTCTGCATGTCGGCGGGAGCGGAAAGCAAGTCTGCCGGGTTTTCGTTCCCAATGTACAGGATGCTGCTGAGATACTCGGGCGACGGATACCCAGGATGATGCAGTTTCAAGTTTGAAAAAACCTGCGCATAAAGGCCGATCTGCTTTTGAATCCAGCGTTCCTTGCTGTGGCCGCGCTTTTGAAAAATTGAATTGTTCTCGACGATTCCTACGATTTCATAATCGGAGGAATACATCAGAAAACGAATCATACTGGACTTGTCGTCGACTTCCCCATCCTGCGTAGCGATAACGCGAGGTTTCTCAAATAAGTCACGCGCTGCCTCGAGCGGCGCCTCCGCACGCGAGCAGCGTGATTGGTCGGCAATTGGAAGAATCAGGCAACCAAACAATGCAGTTAGCCTGAGGATACTGCTACTGTGCATTCGATTTGTACAAGTCAAAGGATGTTGGCGAGAGTATTCCCAGATAATGATATTAGAATTCAGGTAGGCGCTACTTCTGCCTCGATTCTGGTATGAGTTAAGCGTATGCTTGTACAGCTACCTGACGCTACTGCATCGCGGGGAGAGAGATAGACGGAAGGCAGCAGAGCGCTGGTGTGGCTGAAAGTCTGCGTGCTTACTTGCATCGCAACATTCGTTTAGCAAAGTTGCCGAGAAAATCCCCGCGCCAACGGCTTATGGACTTAACGCCGTGGTGCTCAGCGTTTGCTTGCCACCACGGACGGATCTAGGACGAATCTAGATGGATCTATTCTGAACATTCCGATGTCAGCCGGGTTCGAGAATCTGAGTCGCTTCGATGTAGCCTTCAAGTCAATCCGTGTCCCTTCGCCACGTGACTACCGAAAGACGCATCGTCGCAACCAGTCACTCTGAAAAGTACCACGTACATTGGTTGACTTTAATTCCCGCTACTTTATGAGTCTTCCGTTTCTTCTACAGAGCGAGCGACAATTCTTCTATATGGACGAAGCACCATCCCACGGAGCGTGCGCCAGGATTGCTCCGATTCGTCCTCCGCTAAGCCGAAGTTTATCGCGCTCGGGTCCGATCGCAAACGGAATGAACCGAAACACCGGTCCCAGACCGACAGAACGCTTCCATAGTTGGAATTGGTTTCCTCGCGTAGCATGGAATGGTGGACCCAATGCATCCAGGGAGTAACAATTATCGCTCTGAGGATTCCATCGACTGTCGATTCGATGCGCACATTGCAATGGTGAAACAGAATAACGGGTAGCAAAATCAATTCGTAGACCAACAGCATCGGCAGCGAAACACCAAGCACAGGTAGCACCAAAGTTCGAGCAACGCCCGAAAGGATGATTTCTCCGGTGTGAAATCGAACGGCAGAAGTGGCATCCAATTCGCGATCGGAGTGATGCACAGCATGAAAACGCCAAAGAAAGGGCACGTTGTGATTCAGTCGATGCCAAAGATACATCCATAGATCGAATAAGAGCAAGCCAATCCCAAATCGCCCCCAAGCCGGCCAGGTGCTTGGCAACTGGTGCAGTAAGCCTGACGAATGCTTGCTCGACCACTCCGTTACGACCAAAAGCACAGTCCCAAACAGCATGCTGCTAACGACTGAGTTGGTAACGCCAAGCAAACCATTCGCCACAGCATGACTGACTCTTCGACTTCTCCCGGCGAACATGGGTGCGATAGACTCACCGATCCACAGTGCCATTAACATGGCAACGACGATCGCATTCTTTGCCGGAAATGCCCATGACCAATCTTGACCGTCGATTTGCATATCATCCTTGCGGGGTGAACAGTAGGACTTACGTTTATTCCGCCAACTCCCCACATTCTACCGGTTGCCGATCAGCAAATGCAGCATGCAATAATTTCTCTGCCACTTCAGCGATAATAGCCGCCGCGGTAAAAAAACTTTTCTTTGGAAATTGCCAAGGCGCATGTGCGTTAACATTTTCAATCTGTTATTTTCCATCGAGGTGGACGGCGAATTGATTTTCTGAACAATCAAGCAGTTGGTAATGGCAAGTTCCACTAACAGTTCGACTTCGACTCATCCGACACGCTACATGACCAAACAAGGGTTAGCGCGGCACGTTCCCTGTATCCTTGTTTTCGCGTTTGGAGTCGCGGTATGGCTTGGTTTCTTAGTACTACCTCGAGCTAATCCGTGGATGATGGGTGAGGCCGCATTATTGCGACTCATCATTGTCAATGGTGTCATGTTGGCTGGCTCGATTGCGGCAATTGCCGTCTCCGCAATCGGTTGGCTTCAACTCCGCTCGCGATGGTATCTGTTCGCCTCATTACCATGCTTAAGCTATGTGATCATGATGATAGCGTCGATTTATCAGAGTTACTCCACTTAGAAAACCCATGCAATTTGGAATACGAAAACTACTGTTTCTTGCCGCTGCGGTGGCGGTCGTATGCGCTTTGTACGTTTCGGCACGCAATTATTATTATGCCGAGCGGCGCCATGCCGAATTGGTTCTAGCTGAGGTGAGCGGGATCTCCAATGTAAAATTACACTCCTATGTCGACGTTGTTGAAGAAGTGGCTAGCACCAGTTTCTCAGTCGATGGCCAAGCCGACTCGGTGGTAGCAGTCGCTGGCTTGGGAAACTACAAAAACGATCGCAGCATATCAGTAAGCAGCCTGGGAAAGTGGCGATTCCGGGTGTTTGGTCAGCGGCATGTTGGTGCGTATTCTGTAGACACCGGCAAACCTGTTGTTTCGCAATACCTTGGTTGCCATATACAGCTCGGTCCCGCTAGCCCTTACAAGGACTTGCTCCCATTCGAAGTCTCTAAACTTCAAGACGTGGTTGACCACTATGCAGAGCTTGAGGAACTTTTTGAACATTGGCCTCGAGCAGCTAAGCCTGGATCTGTGATACTTGAAGATGGGACCACGCAGTTTTTCTATGTAGTTGAAGAAGGCCAGTAAGCCGTGTTTCGCGAACTGGCCGGTGGGAAATCGAGATAAACACTTAGTTTGCGTGAATCACTTCGAGTTCCAAGAACTTGCCACTTTCCATATTGGCACCGCCAATTGCCACCAAGTCGCCGGCACCGATCGGGAGCAAGCGATGAAAAAACCTGGCGTCATTGGATTTGCCAAGTAATTTCCAAGTTTTTGCTTGGTCGTCCCACTGCTCGATGTCACCTTCGAACGTGGTCACGACCAATTTGTCTCCGGTGCTCCAGCCCGAGACACCGAATCCGGCCATTGGCTTTTCTCCAATCAACTCTGCCGCTTCGCTCCAGTCTTGGGTGGCTGGATCGTAGATTGCAACCGCTTTGGTGGGGCCTCCCTCTTCACCCATACCACCAATGACAAAAAGCTTACCGCGATGCGCGACGGTTGCGATTGCGCGGCGTTTGAAAGGGGGATTAGCAATCGCCACCCACTTGCATTCAGCGGCGGACAAGTCCATAGCCCAAGCCGTTTCATGCCAGGTGGTATCCTCTTCACCAGACATATTCCAACCGCCTACCACATAGAGCGTATTGCCTACCAGAGCAGTATCGTGACTTGACCTCGGCTCAGGCAAGCTTGGCAATTCTCGCCAGGTTTTCGTGCGGAGATTGAATGCGCGGACGAGAGGTAAGGAATGGAGATCGTGCTTGTCGCCCTCATTGTTTTTAGCAGTAAAGCCGCCGACGAGAATGACTTCATCGTTGTAGCCTACCATTCCTAATCCTTGTTGGCGTTCGCCCTTGGCGACTTCCTCCCAGTCTGCCGTCGGATCGGTCAAGTCCAAACGCAACAGCTTGTTTGACTGCGTTTCGTTTGAGTAGCTATGAGCGTCACCAGTGTGACCGCCGTAGACATACAGTGCCTCTGCTATCCGCGCCGCGCCGAAGCTAGTGATAGCGAAGGGCAACGGTGAGAATTTGTTTGCTGCTCTGTTGGACTCGAGCTTGGCCACAGGTTGCTCCGGGTGATAGAACGAAATGGTCAGATAGTGCGATTCTGCAGTATAAGCTGAATCGTTGTACGTTCCGGCTCTCGCACCATTGCGGCCGAGCATAATCGCATTCAAACCGGCTTTAACTTGCGAATCGGTAAAGGAAACCTTTCCCGAGGCATCCGTCTTCGCTAGCCCCTCTTCGTTCCCTGCAGCACTGACCAAATGCACCTCGATACCCTCGAGTGGCTTGCCCATTAAAGTCACGATGGCGTCTACACCCGAATCCGTATCGATCAGATTTGCGAACAATCCCTTTGCGGCGGGATTCCTGTTCGGGGACACGGGGCTGGAAGGCAATTTTCCACCCTGAAACATGGTCAAGTAACTCAACCGTGCCCCATGGTAGATACCATACGTGACGTCACATACCAAAAAAGCATCTTCTGGTACCACTTCGGCCGTCTGCAGACCGACCAGAGCCTCGTTCGCAACTTTGGTAGTGGCGACCTTTGAAAGCTCCCCCTCTGCAGTGAGCATCTTTAACTCTCCGGCGAAGATCGATGGTGGCATTTTGTACGTCCGTTCGGCCAGATTCTCACCGAAAAAGTAGATTGCTTTGCCATCGTCGCCACGAATCAACCACGGAAAATGGGCGTGCACCGTTCCAGCAGCAGTTAAGGCCAAAGCCAAGGTGCAGAATAGCAAAGAGTTTTTGTTGAGCATGTTCGATCCTTTAGTTAACTGAATGAAGGTGTACGTGACTCGCCCGATCATAACTTACCGAATTATTGGATCGGAGCGAGTCGTCCGGTGCTGCACCAGCGGCGGGCTTTGCATTATGCCACCATTGGCGTCAATCCAATTTCGCGCGAAACCTTGGTTGCGAGAACTAATGCAACAGTGGCTCAGTCGATGACTCATTTCGAGCTCAAATCAAAGTCCAGCGTTTGGTCCCGTTCGCCGGTCACCTGAACGATTAGGCTACCGTTGCGCTGGAACAACCTCGGGATTCTCGGACGAGCATTGGCATTGTGAGGATGCTTGCTAGGGGCGAATCCTTCGACTTCGGCTTCATTGGGATTGATACGTACATTAAAGTCACCCGCACTGGGTCCCACGTCCGCAGATAGCTCAAACGAGCCGTCTTGGATCGTGGCGGCCGCTGCCAATCCTTCACCGATTGGAGTCAAAATGAGGGTTGCATCGTTGATTGGTTGTCCGTTGATTTTAACGGTGCCTTTGATCGCGCAGCGTTGCTGTAGGCTCTCGACGCAGCCACTGAGAGCAATTGCGACGGACACGAAGGCGATCCTGTGTATAGCGCTGCAAGCGGATTGTCGCGTGATCATTCTTGAAAGGCTCCTGTGGCTTCGCCTCCGGCTCGCGTTGCAGATGCATTGTAAGTCACGATGTCAATCGATTGGCTCTGGAAGTGGACGCTACCATCACCGAGTAAGAAATTACCGCCACGACCAGCATGCATGCTTGCGAAACCACCCAGGGCGGCTGCGGTGTGAACATTGAAGGGCTTGAGCGTTGTTCCAAGACTGATTGCCGGATAACCGACAACCCATCGCGCTGTGCCGTACTTAACGGTACCTCCGTGGGGAGCCGGCGTACTGGCCGTCCACCGATAGTCCTGGTAGTCGTAACAAGTCTCGCCTGCAAACAGCGTGTTCGAAGTTCCATCGGTGATGTCGCGAAACTTGCGATTCGGATTGTGGTAGCCGAAGTCGGGCCACTGCAGACCGAACACGCCGTCTGCGTTAGCCATGTAGTCGTCGGTTCCTTCGCACAACAAATAGCTGCTTGGGCCTCCGGTTTCACGCGCCGACAGTAAGGACACCTCTCGTGGCAGTGCGGCAGATGGGCAGAGATATGCTTCGATGCGCTGGGCTGACACGCCCGCATTGAATGGATGGGTGTAGTTCTTGCTGAAGTCCCATTGAAGATAGTTGTTTTGCTGCTCGAGATAGGGCAGGATAGCGACCAGCGGGCTGATAAAATTGCTCTGCCAAGACCCGACAGGGAATTTCTTGTGAGCCGTTTCGTAGTTATGCAGTGCCAGACCAACCTGTTTGAGATTGTTTGAACACTGCATGCGCCGTGCGGCCTCGCGGGCGGCTTGAATCGCAGGCAGCAGCATGGAGATAAGAATGCCGATGATTGCGATAACCACCAGCAATTCGACCAAGGTAAATGCACATCGAGTACGCCAGTGCGACATATTGAGCTTCCTCTGAGCCAAGGGGTGAAAAACACTTCGGAACGCGAACAACCGCGTGTTTTGAAGCGATACTTTTCCTGGCTGGCTGAGTGCAGCAATTAATGCTGCTCTGGCTCGCTTGGTGCTGCTACTGAGATTCAGTCTCAGTTAGTAAATCATATATGTGCTTTATTTGCAAGTGGAGCTGTCGAAAAAACATGTTTCCCTGCTGAATGAGGCCGGCAACGACTGTTGGCGATCCTAGCTGTGGCGGAGCCGGTTAATGTCTACTGAAACTGGTTAACAGTAAGCATTTCATCATTATTCTGCCCGGTTGGCAGCCAGTAGATGCTGATGCTAATGGCGGTTTAGGTGATCCACAATACAATGTCCGGCTCGCAGGGCGGATGGCCCCACGTGTGTTAGTTGTCGGATGATATAGCAATCAAGCAGTTGATCCAGAAAGGCTTCCTTGGAATTTCCGCATGTCTGATTTACCTAATTGTCCGCAATGCAATGGCGCATTTACTTACGAGGATGGGCCATTGCTGGTCTGTCCTTTATGTGCGCGCGAATGGTCGCTGGCTCAGGATATCGCAGTTGCAGAAGCTGTTTTGACGCGCGATGCCAACGGCAATGTGCTCGAAAATGGCGATTCCGTCATTGTAATTAAGGACTTGAAATTCAGTGGAGGAGTCGTGAAGGGCGGCACGAAAGTAAAAAACATTCGCATCGTCGAGGGCGACCACGACATCGATTGTAAGATCGATGGAATCGGTGCTATGTCGCTGAAAAGTCAATTTGTAAAAAAGGCATGACGGTCGAATGCCAGAAGCTCCAGAGACTCGACCATCGCTACTGTTGCAGATTCGTGACTTGAACAATCGTGCGGCTTGGGAGTCATTCGTTGAAACCTATGGTCCATTGGTATACAGCTATGCTCAAAGCAAGGGAGCACAGGACGCCGATGCGGCCGATATTACGCAGGAAGTCTTCCGGCGTATCTCCAGTGCGATCCAGAAGTTCGAATATGATCCACAACGAGGAATGTTTCGCGCTTGGTTGCGTACGATTACTCGCAACGCTTTGATCAATTGTCAGCGAAAGCAGCAGACTGGGCGTGGTGTCGGTGGAACAGAGGTTTTGCGATCTCTGGAGTTGCTTTCAGAAGAAGACGATAACGAAGATTGGGAGCGGGAATACGAACTTCAGATGCTGCGGCATGCAATCAGGCGATTGAAACCAGAGTTCTCTGCATCGCACTGGAAGGCATTTGAACTGACCGTCTTCGAAGGGCGAAAAGCGGCAGAAATCGTCTCCGAAGTTGGAATGTCGCTTGGCACGATCTACGTTGCCAAGAGCCGCATTGTTGCGCGAATCAAGCAGTTTATCGCTACAATCGACAATGATCCACTATCAATCTTTGACGCATAACGACGGCATGCAATGTCTTGCGTTTAGCGAGATCGCAGCTTCTTTATAGGTTCCTATGCTAAGGTTTACGCAATGGAATGCCCGCTAGCTAGTCAAGTCTACAAGCTCCTGCAGCTGGAGTTGACGAACGAAGAAGCAGCAAGATGGTCCGCACATTTGGAGACATGCTCGACATGTCAGAAAGCGTTGGACCAACTAACTCATCAGCAATTTTCGGCTACGGGCAATCTCACTGAGTCCCGCTCGATTGAACTGCCTGAGTCGGTTCGGATTGCGATTCACGCTACGGCAACACTTGTTGGTGAAGTCAATCGGCGCGCGGTTCGACAGACACTTGAGTATCTTGAACCCGGCAGTGACCCAAACGCATTCGGCATGGGGCTCTTTGCAGACTATCCCATTCAGAAAGTGCTCGGGGCGGGCGGGATGGGGGTCGTACTGCAAGGCTATGACCGCACGCTTGACAGACTAGTCGCTATCAAGGTAATGTCGCCGGAACTCGCTGAAAATGAGGATTCGCGACTTAGATTTCTGAATGAAGCCCGCGCTGCTGCAAAGATTGATCACCCCAATGTCGTTGGAGTTTTTCAAGTCGGCGAGTTTCGTGGGATACCATTCTTGGTGATGCCGCTGGTCGACGGTCAGACTCTCGAAGAAATAATGCGGTTGCAACCGGTGAAATGGGAGCAAGCGACGGAATGGGTTGCGCAAGTTTGCGATGGCCTTTCAGCCGCTCACGCCAAAGGAATCGTTCATCGCGACATCAAGCCAGCGAACGTTCTCATCGACCGGCATTCGCGAATCGCTCGTGTCGCGGACTTCGGAATAGCGAATGTACCGGATTGCAACGGACTGACGCAAACAGGATTTATAGCGGGAACTCCGGAATATATGTCGCCCGAGCAAGCGTCTGGAAGAACAGTAGACAAGTTGTCCGATCTCTATTCCATCGGCTGTCTGTTGTACTCAATCGTTGCTGGCAAACCGCCGTTCAGCGGGAGTAACCCGCTGTCTGTGCTGCATCAAGTTGTTAGTCAGCCTCCCGATCGGCTCAGTGCAAACGGGCAAACAGTTCCGGACTGGCTTGCAGAGTTGACCCATCTACTGCTGAGCAAACAACCCGAGCTACGGCCCGCCAGCGCTGAAATTATCGCCGAATGTCTGAGAATGCACTCAACGCGAAATCTCGTCACGCGCGCCGCAGTCCCACTGGCCAATGGAAATTCGCCAGGCTTGTTTGGATCTCCACGACAACTGGCTGCCGTGGCTGGATTCACAACTCTCTTGGCAACATTGTGGTTTGGAGTTCATTGGATAGCGAATTCGATTTGGGATCCCCCCAAAAACTCGGTGGCAGACCATCGAACGCCCGACCAGCATTCTCCGATTCAATTGATGTCTTTAGGCGGTGACTGGATTGATTTGAATGGGAGCAGTTCCGCAATAGCGTGGCATGAGATTTCTGAAATACGAGTTCCAGCCGGGAGCACGCTAATCATCGAGGCTGCGGTTCCCAACGATATCCATCTGCGAATTGAAGGTGAACTTGGTACCCAACCGGCTCGAATCGAACTGAGGAATTTCTCAGGGCCTTGGGCTGTATCAAAATCAGTTGAGCTGGTGAATTTAGAAGTTGTGACCGCATCCAGCGAGTCTGGAGAGCTCGCAAAAAGTAGCCTGTTTTCCATTTCCGGAAATTTAATCCTTCAACGCTGCCGAATTGTTGCTGATCGAATTCTCTTCTCGCTCCAGTCGGGAGTGCGATGTGATATTCAAGACAGCGAGTTGGCGAGTCCGCGCCACGCTTGCTTCGAGCTTGAAGACTTTGACAGTAAATCGCAGTTATCGCTGAGTAATTCGACGGTTCTAGCAACTCGACTACTCAATTGCCATGCTAACCGAATAAAGCCGGGAGGAGAGGTCGTGCTGCGAGAATGCTCCGTGTTGGCCGAGCAGGGACTCTGTCTGAATGCTTCCTCTGCTGTCTTTCCAAACCGCTTTCCAGGCCCGTCGCTGATTGTCGACGCAATGGGATGTTTGTTTCAGGCTGATTTTTTGTTGTGTTCAACGGGCTCGGCTCCTGACAGCGCGATTGTCGCCATTGAGAACACTTCTATCCAGCGGCTATCCGACACCTTTAGCTGGCGCGGAAAAAGCAATCTATTTGCACTGCGAAGTGGTTTCGTTGGATTTCAGCTGCCAGAGGGTCGTTGGATCACTGGCAGACGTACTCCCCGCAGCATCGAGAGCTGGCGCGCTTTCTGTTCGAGCGAAGGCGAAGAGT